>JAKIWX010000048.1 GCA_022749845.1 Thermoplasmata archaeon | reverse complement strand
CTCGCCGGGGCGAGCACGCCCGGGGGACCCTTAAATACGCACTCGGGGTGGAATGGCCGCTCTTCGTGAGCCGTGGGAGGATTGTCCGTGGACAGCACGATTCTCTTCCTCGTTTTTGCCGTAATCGCCTCGGTTTTCGGGGTCGGTTCGATCATCGCGAATCGGTTCCTCGGTGCGAAACCGCGTCGTTCCTACCTCCAGCCGCTTACCTACGAGTGCGGCCAGGAACCGGAAGGAGAAGCGCAGATCGACTTCCCGACCCAGCACTACACATTCGCGATCGTCTTCGTGGCGGTGGATGTGATCGGGTTCCTCCTCGCACTGTGGGGGCTCACCTTCCGGACTCTGCAAACGAGCTGGCTGCCCACGGGGATCGCCTTCGGCTTCACGGCGCTAGTACTCGCCGGAATCTACTATGCACTGAGCGGAGAGAAGAGGTGGGTCGTCTGAGCGCCGCCAAGCCCGTTCTCACGACTCCCGCCGCCGCTCCCACGGCCGAGGACTCGCCGCTGCCCATGGCGACCGAGCCGGCGGTCCCGTTCATCGAGATCGAGACGCTCCGGGCGCGGGAGTTCCTGCCGGCCGCGAAGGAGGCGCTCGGCTCGCTCCTCAGCGAGCAGGCCCAGGGGAAGCTAATCCGACCGATGTTCAACTGGGCCGGACGCAACTCGCTGTTTCCGCTCCACTGGGGTCTCGCCTGCTGCGCGATCGAGTTCGCCGCTGCGTTCGGCGCTCGCTGGGATGCCGAGCGGTTTGGGGTCGTGCCCCGATCCTCACCGCGGCAGTGCGACCTCCTCATCGTGAATGGGACGGTGACCTGGAAGGTCGCGCACAAGCTCATCACGCTCTACGAGCAGATGCCCGAGCCGAAGTGGGTCATCGCGATGGGGAACTGCGCGACCGGCGGCGGGCCGTTCCGGACCGCATACTCGGTAGTTCCGGGCGTGGACAAGCTCGTCCCCGTCGACGTATACATCGCCGGCTGCCCGCCCCGCCCCGAGGCACTGCTCGACGGCATCCTGCGGCTCGAGCAGCTGATCAAGGAGCGCAAGGAGTAGCCGCGCTCCGCGCGGGGGCTGTCGCATGGAAGGAGAGGAGCTCAGCCGGAGACTAGTGGGGAAATTCCCTGCGGTCGTGGTGGAACCGTTCCGCGAGACGGCAGGACGGGTCCGTTTCCCCCCAGAGATTCTGCTCGACCTGTTTCGGGAAATGCGCGACGGACTCGGCTTCGACCACCTCGGCCAGGTGGGCGCGATCGACTGGGTCGAGGAACGCGAGGTGTTCTACACGCTCTGGTCGGACCGCGAGAAGCAGTACGTGTTCCTCTCCACTCGGGTGCCGGCGTCCGCCCCGCACCTCGAGAGCCTGACCCCCGTCTTCTCCTCGGCCAATTGGCACGAGCGTGAGGCGTGGGAGCTCGTCGGGATCGAGTTCGACCACCACCCGGACCTCCGACCGCTCCTCACCCCGACGGGCTACGAGTTCCACCCGCTCCTCCGGTCGTTCCAGCTGCACGAGCCCGAGGGGCTCGAGGTGAAGGTGCGCGATGTCTGAGATGTGGATCAACATGGGGCCGCAGCACCCCATGACCCACGGTCTGTGGAACCTGCGCGTCAAGATCGACGGCGAGATCGTGCTCGACGTCGACCCCGAGATGGGCTACCTACACCGTGGCATCGAGAAGATCTCGGAGGACCGGCACTACAACGAGATCATCACGCTGATGGACCGGACCTGCTACGTCGCGGGGATCGCCTGGGAGCACCTGTTCATCCTGGCCGCAGAGCAGGCGCTCCACGTCGAGCCTCCCGAGCGGGCCCTCTGGATCCGGATGCTCTCCGAGGAGTTCCAGCGGGTCGCGTCCCACCTCATGTGGTACGCGGCGTTCGTTCAGGACATCGGGCTCATGAGCCCGTTCCTGTACGGCATGAGGGACCGGGACCTCGTCCTCGACCTGTTCCAGAGCTACACCGGCGGCCGGCTCACCTACGAGTACATGCGCGTGGGCGGCGTGCGCAACGACCTGCCGCCCGGCTTCGCCGAACAGGCGCGCAAGGTCTGCGACTGGCTGCTCGACCGGTTCGTGGAGTACGACCGGCTCTGCTCGGGCTCGGACATCTTCCACCGCCGGTGCGACGACCTGGGGGTCGTGAAGGCCCAGGACTGCATCCGGCTCGGGATCACGGGCCCGATGCTCCGCTCGGCGGGAGTCCCACGGGACCTCAGGAAGGACCGCCCGTACGCCGCCTATGATCGGGTGGACTTCGACGTGGCCACGGCCGAAACCGCCGATGTGACCGGACGGTACGTCGTGCGGATGGAGGAGCTGCGGCAGTCGGTGCGCATCATCCGCCAGGCGCTCGACTGGCTCGACAAGAATCCAGGCCCCGTGATGGCAGACAACGTCCCGCGCTGGATGGGAGCGCCGTATGCCCCCGTCGGTCGCGAGGGCTACCTTCTGAAGCGGGAGTATCCAAAGGGTGTGGGATTCTCTGCAATCGAGGAGCCTCACGGGGAGGCGCTCGCCTACGTCGTGAACGAGGGTGGGGAGCACCCGTACCGCGTGAAGCTCAAGTCCCCCGTATTCGTCAATCTCTCGGCGGCGCGCCACTACCTCGTGGGGTACCGCGTCGCGGACATCCCGCCCATCATGGGCAGCGTCGACATCTGCGTCGGGGAGGTCGACCGGTAGGAGTCCATGGCGCCGCTCTCTCTCTACGGCGTGGCCAACACCCTCGTCTCCACGCTCCTCCTCCACCTCGCGGCTGTGCTGCCGGCCCCGTTGAGCACGCTCGCCTCGAACTCCGGCCTCATCACCGCGCTCTCCGTCCTGCTCTTCGGTGCGATCCTTCTCGGGGCGAGCCTGCTCAACACGATCCTGCTCATCTGGTTCGAGCGGAAGATGCTCGGCCGGTTCATGGACCGCCGTGGTGCGATGCACGTCGGGTACGCGGGACTGCTGCAGAATTTCGCGGACGGATTGAAGCTGTTCCGCAAGCACACGTTCAAGCCGCGGGACGCGGACGGCCTCGGGTTCTTCTCCGCACCCACCGCCTACATGGTGACCTCGATCGTGATGTTCGGGATACTCCCGATCTCGACTGGGTGGAACTCGGGCTCCCTTCCGCTCAGCCTGCTCCTCGCCCTCGTGGTGTTCTCCTTCGCGCCGCTGTTCATCTTCCTAGGTGCCTGGTCCTCGGCGAACAAGTACTCGCTGATCGGCGGGATGCGCTCGGCCGCCCAGATGATCGCCTACGAGGTGCCGATCCTCCTCGCGGTGGTCGCGGTCATCCTCCTCTCGGGTAGCTTCGACCTCTCCACCATCGTGGCGGAGCAGCGGAACTACTGGTTCTGGGGGCCGCTGTTCCTTGCGCTCCTCGTGTTCGTCGCGGGCATGCTCGCCGAGATGGAGCGCATCCCGTTCGACCTCCCTGAGGCGGAGGCGGAGCTCGTCGAGGGATGGAACACGGAGTACGGCGGGATGCTCTTCGCCTTCTTCATGCTCGCCGACTACGCCCGCGCGCTCGTCGGGAGCTACCTCATCGTGTTGCTCTTCCTCGGGGGCTGGACGATGCCGGGCTGGGTGCCGGCCCCGCTCACGAACTTCCCGCTCGCCGGCATCCTCTGGTTCCAGGTGAAGACCTACCTCGTCTTCGGCGTCTTCATCTGGGTGCGGGCCTCGCTCCCGCGCGTGCGCACCGACCAGCTGCTCCGGGTCGGCTGGATGCGTATGATCCCGCTCGCGCTCCTCTCGATCGTCCTGGCGGCGCTCGTCGTCCTCGCGAAGTGCTTGCCCGTCTTCGGCTGCGTCCCGTCGGTAGGGGGCTAGGCGATGGCCGAGAGCGAGCCGACACCAAGCTCGAACCCCGTGCTCTGGGTCGCGAAGCCGCTCGTGACGGCCGCGCGCCAGTTCGGCAAGAGCCTCTTCCGCCCTTCCACGATCGTCTACCCGTTCGAGCGGCTCGAGGACCCGAAGTTCCGCGGCGCCGTCCGGGTTGCGCCGGGCAAGCCGATCGGCGTGGGCCAGGTGTGGGACAACTACCGCGGCGTCCACGCGCTCAACATCGACACCTGCATCTCCTGCAACCTCTGCGCATTCAGCTGCCCGGACCTCTGCATCGACATGGTGACGGTGCCGGGCGGGGACCCGAGGCACCCGAAGAAGTGCCCCCAGATCGACTACGGGAAGTGCAGCTACTGCGGCTTCTGCTCGGACGCCTGCCCCGAGGGTTGCCTCACCATGACGACGCGCTACGAGCTCTCCGTCTCGAAGCGCGCCGACATGATCTACTCGCCCGAGCGGCTTCGCGAGGTGTTCAACGCGAAGCTCCCGATGAGCCCGATCCGGGTCGAGCGCCCCAAGAACGAGGACGCGATCCTCCTCGACGCCCCGCTCTGCATCGGCTGCAACGCTTGCGCCCGCGACTGCCCGACGAAGTGCATCACGATGGTCGACCTCCCGAAGCCCGTGCCGAAGGGGGGCGAGAAGCTCCCCAAGCGGATCTGGAAGGAGCCGGTCGTCAACGACTCCGACTGCGTGCGCTGCGGCACCTGCATCTCCGTATGTCCTAAGGAGTGCCTCTTCTGGGGGACGCACCGGTGAGCCCGGAGGGACTCGCGTTCCTCGCCCTCGGGGCGGTCGCCGTGGGGACCGCGCTCGCCGCGCTCTTGGTCCGCGAGCTCGTGCACACGATCATCTGGATCGCCACCTTCTTCGTGGCGCTCGCGGGCATCTACTTCCTCCTCGAGGCGTCCTTCCTCGGTATCCTGCAGCTCGGCGTCTACGCGGGCGCGGTCACCATCCTGCTCCTGTTCGGCATCATGGTCACGCGTCGGCGCATCTTCTCCCGAGAGGCGGCGACCGGCCTGTCCCTCCACTCCCTCGCGATCGCGCTCCTCGTCGTCGTCCTGCTTGCCGCGGTTGCCTCCGACCTCGCCGGTGGCTCGAACCATACCACCATCCACTCCTACGCGGTCGTGGACCTCTCCACGACGCTCTTCGGCCCGTACGGAGGCTGGCTCCTGCTCCTCGGCCTCGTCATGCTTTCGGCCCTCTCGGGGGCGATCTACCTCGTCCGGGAGGGCCGCGAGTGAGCGACCCCATCTCGACCGCGAGCTTCCTCGGCTTGTCGGGCGCGCTCCTCGGGGTCGGCCTCTTCGGGATACTCACCCGGCGCAACTTCATCCTCCTCCTCATCTCGATCGAGATCGCGATCAACGCCGCCGTCCTCAACTTCGTGTACTTCGCGGCGTTCTCCTCCACTGCGGCGTCGGGCCTGAACGGCCAGGCGGCCGCGGTCGTCCTCGTGGGCCTCGCCGCCACCGAGATCGCGGTCGGGCTAGCGATCGTGCTCGCGTTGAGCCGCCTGCGGGGCTCCATCAACGTGGCCGAGGCCACGTCGCTCCGGCTCTAGGAGGGGGGATTGTTCGATCCGTACAACATCTTCGATTGGGCGTTCCTCGTGCCCCTGCTGCCGGCCCTCGCCTTCGTGTTCGTCGGGCTGCTCGGGCCCCGGTTGAAGCGGCTCGAGTACGGCGGGTGGCTCGCCGTGGGATTCGGCGGCGCCGCCATGGCCCTCGGTGTCACCCTCGCGGCGGAGGAGATGCTCTCCCCCGGCACGTACACCGACCAGCAGTACACGTGGCTCTCGCTCCCCGGCAACGGCTCAGGGGCCTTCCCGAACGGATTCTCCCTCGTCGTCGGTACGCTCGTCGACCCCATCTCGGCCCTGATGCTCATCGTCGTCACCGTCGTCGGGTTCCTCGTCCTCCTCTACTCGATCGGCTACATGCACCAGGACCGGGGACTCCCCCGGTACTACGCCGAGCTCTCGCTGTTCCTCGCGGCGATGAACGGGCTCGTGCTCTCCGACAACCTGCTCGAGTTCTTCCTGTTCTGGGAGCTCGTGGGCGTCTGCTCCTACTTCCTCATCGGGTTCTACTACGAGAAGCCGAGCGCCGCAAGCGCGGCGAAGGAGGCGTTCCTCGTCACCCGGGTCGGGGACATCCTGTTCCTGCTGGGCATCTTCGTCTACTTCTCCACGTACGCGACGAGAGGCGCCGCCGGCGGCTGGGCCGCCAACGGCTTCCCGTTCGTGCAGGGGAATGCGCCCTACCTCGCGGGCGCGATGGGCGGCCACTCGACCACGCTCACGATAGCCGGCCTCCTCATCCTGGGGGGCGCGGCGGGGAAATCCGCGCAGTTCCCGCTCCACGTCTGGCTCCCCGACGCGATGGAGGGCCCGACCACGGTGAGCGCGCTCATCCACGCCGCCACGATGGTCGCCGCGGGCGTCTACCTACTCGCCGTCGCCTCGCTGTTCCTCGGGTTCACGCCCACCGACCAGCTCGCCATCGTCGCGATCGGCGGGTTCACGAGCTTCTTCGCGGCGACGATGGCGCTCGTGAATCCGGACATCAAGCGGGTGATCGCCTACTCCACGATCTCCCAGCTCGGCTACATGGTGCTCGCCGTCGGCGCGGGGTTCGCGATGGTGGGTCTCTACCACCTCTTCACGCACGCGTTCTTCAAGGCGCTCTTGTTCCTCGCCGCGGGCTCCGTCATCCACGCCGTCGGCACGCAGGACCTGTTCAAGATGGGCGGGCTCGGCAAGCCGATGAGGATCACGGGCTTCGCCTTCCTCGTCGGGGGGCTCTCCCTCTCCGGGATCTTCCCGTTCGCGGGCTTCTGGAGCAAGGACGACATTCTTTCTTCGGTCTACGGCACGCTCGCCACCCACCCGCTCTACTGGCCGTTCTTCCTGATGGCCCTCGTCACGGTGTTCCTGACGGCCTACTACATCTTCCGAGCCTTCTTCCTCACCTTCTCGGGGTCCGCGCCGCGGGACCCTGGGCTCGGCCACGCGCACGAGGGCGCCTGGGTGATGACCGGACCGCTCCTCGTGCTGAGCGGGCTCGCGATCGTCGCAGGGCTCCTGCCGTTCGCGCACGGATTCGGGTCGCTCCTTCCGGGCGCAGGGATTCCCCCGAACTACGGATCGACCGACCTACTCCTCTCCGGAGCCTCGCTCGGCCTCGCTGGACTCGGGATCGGTCTCGCCTACTACCTCTGGGGGAACGGCCGGGTGTTCGCTCTCGCCGACAGCTCGCCGGCCCAGCCGGTGCGGAGGCTGCTGCTGCGCCGTTACTACATGAAGGACGCCTACGACGCCGTTGGAACGCGCGGCGTCTACGGACTCGCGCGCGGCGCCGACTTTGTCGAGCGGTACATGATCGACGGGACGGTCCACGGCCTCGAGCGGGCGTTCGCGGGGCTTTCCGACCGGCTCCGCAAGATCGAGAGCGGCGTGGTGCTCGACTACGCGGCG
Organism: Thermoplasmata archaeon; assembly: GCA_022749845.1. Taxonomy (GTDB): domain Archaea; phylum Thermoplasmatota; class Thermoplasmata; order Lutacidiplasmatales; family UBA184; genus JAKIVR01. The sequence goes on along the minus strand of JAKIWX010000048.1, from coordinate 5,333 downwards.
TTCCTTGTCTCGGGCCTCCTGTTCCTGCTTCTTTTCCTGCTCGTCATCGGGCCGTGGGTCGCTAGCAACGGGGGTCTGTAGCCGTGCTGCCCACGCTCTCCATTCTGCTCCTGTCGCTGCTTGCGGGGACCGTGCTCACCTTCCTCGCGGGGAAGGCGGCCCGCTGGGTGGCGCTCGGCACCTCGATGCTCTTTCTGCTCGAGGTGGGCGCGCTGCTCGCGAACTTCACCTGGCCCGGGGTCAACGCCTCGGGGGTCCCGCAGTACGGCTTCGCGGAGAGCTACCCGTGGATCACGCTGCCCTGGCTCCACATCTCCTACACCGTCGGCGCCGACGGCATCTCCCTCCCGCTCATCCTGCTCACGGCGATCCTCCAGCTCGTCACCGTCGTCTACAGCTTCGAGGAGACGCGCAAGCCCGCGGCCTGGTTCGGGCTCGTGCTGCTCACCTGCCTCGGCTGCTTCGGGGTGTTCATCTCCCTCGACATTCTCCTGTTCTTCCTGTTCTGGGAGCTCGTCCTCATCCCGATGTTCTTCCTCATCGGGTACTGGGGCGGGCTGAACCGCCGGTACGCGGCGCTCAAGTTCTTCGTCTACACCCACGTCGGCAGCATCGTCATGCTGGTGGCGCTGCTCGTCACCGCGTTCTACTCGCACGCTCCCTCCTTCGACTTCGCCGGCCTCTACGGCCCCGCGCAGGCGCTCGGCGTCACCACCCAGGTGTTCCTGTTCGCGGCGATGCTGTTGGGCTTCGGGATCAAGTTCCCGATCGTACCGTTCCACACCTGGCTACCCGACGCTCACGTGGAGGCGCCGACGGGCGGCTCGGTACTGCTCGCCGGGCTCTTGCTGAAGTTGGGCGGCTACGGGCTCATCCGGTGGGGCCTCGAGCTCCTTCCGACGGGCCTCGTGCACGACCAGCCGCTCCTCTACGCCGTCGCCTTCGCCTCCATCATCTGGGGCTCGGTGATCGCACTCGCGCAACGGGACCTGAAGCGGCTCGTGGCCTACTCCTCGATCAACCACATGGGGATCGTGCTGCTCGCGATCGCCGTCGACTCGAACCTCGGCCTCCTGGCCGCGGTGCTGCTCATGTTCGCCCACGGGATCGTGAGCGCGCTCCTGTTCATGGTAGCGGGGAGCGTCCACCACACCTTCGGGAGCCGCGACATCGCGAGCATCCACGGCATCACCCCTCGGACCCCCGTCCTCTCGACGATGGTGATGGTGGGGTCGCTCGCCTCGCTCGGCCTGCCGGCGCTCATCAGCTTCCCGGCCGAGTTCGGCGCCCTCCTCGCGACCTGGGACCGGATCGGCTACTGGGTGCTCATCCCGCTCCTCCTCCTCGTCGTGACCGCGGCGTTCTACCTCTGGATGATGCAGCGGATGCTGTTCGGCCCGATGGAAGGGGTGCCGGAGGGCGCGAGGGATGTCCGCTGGCCGGAAGCGCTCGCGATGTCGCTGCTCGTCGCCCTCACCGTCCTCTACGGCATCCTCCCCGGGCTCCTCACGAACGTGATCATCCATTCGCCCGTGTACGGGCTACCGTAGCGGGGGTCGGACTTGGTCGACTCCACGCTCCTCCTCCGGTTCCTCCCCGAGTTCGCGATCCTCGGCGCGGGGCTCCTCGTGCTCCTCGCCGAGCGGATGGGGGCGCAGCGCCGCGAGCTGTTCGGGGGCCTCGCCATTGCCGGGATGGCGCTCGCGCTCCTCTTCGTCGCGGCGGACGCGGGGCTCGCCGGGCTCGGGTCGCTCCGAGGGGTCGGGGCTTCGAGCATCGACGCCCCAGTGGCCACGGGAGCGCTCTACGCGTTCAGCTCCCTCGGGCTCCTGTTCCAGGGATTCTTCCTCGCCTCCGCGCTCCTCGTCGCCGTGGCCCTTCTCTCCCGGCCCAGCCGGGAGCCCGGTAGCCCCGTCGCCTACGCGCTTCTCCTGTTCGCGACGCTCGGGATGCTGCTGGTGGCGCTCGCCGCCGACCTCGTCTTCCTCCTCCTCGCGCTCGAGGTCACTGCGATCTCGAGCTACCTGCTCGTCGGCTACACACGGCGCGACCCGCGGGGGCTTGAGGCCGCGATGAAATTCTACATCATCGGCGCGCTCTCCGCCTCCCTCTCCTTCTTCGGAGCCTCGCTCCTCTACGGGGCGTACGGCACGACGAGCCTCACCGTGATCGGTCACAGCTGGCCGACTGGAGCCGGCTCGCTCGCCTCGGCGGGCTACGCCTTCCTGCTCGTCGGGCTGGGGTTCGAGGTCACCGCGGTCCCCTTCCACATGTGGGCGGTCGACGTCTACGACGGCGCGCCCACCGAGGTCTCCGCGTTCCTCGCGGGTGGGACGAAGAAGGTGGGGCTGTTCGCGTTCTTCCTCCTGTTCCTGGTGCCGCTTCTGCTCGTGGGGACGCTCTCGACCCCTGCCGGGAGCGCGCGGGAGTCGATCCAGCTCGCGCTTGCGCTGCTCGCCGTGCTCACGATGACGCTCGGGAACCTCCTCGCCCTCCTCCAGAAGGAGATGAAACGGCTGCTCGCCTACTCCTCCATCTCGCAGGCAGGCTACATGCTGCTCGGGCTCGCGGTCGGCACCGGGCCGGCGCTCACCGGCGCCTCGCTCCAGATCCTCGCCCACGTGTTCCTGAAGACGGGCGCGTTCCTGGTCGTCGCCGCGGTCGCGGCGCTCGGCGTGGGCCCGCTCGTGGCCGACTGGAAGGGGCTCGGGCTTCGCCGACCGTACCTGTCCGCCGCCTTCGCGCTCATGCTCCTGGGCCTCGCCGGCATCCCGCTCACCGTGGGGTTCGTCTCGAAGTTCGTCCTGTTCTCCGCCGCCATCCAAGCGGAAGGATGGTTCCTTTGGCTCGCCATCGCGGGCCTCCTGAACAGCGCGCTGTCCGTGTTCTACTACGCCCGGATCCTGAAGACGATGTACGTCGACCACGTCGACCCCGGCGCTCCACCGGCGCCGAGCCCTTCGGAGCCCTCGCTCGCCTTCGACGGACTCGGGTGGGGTCGGGCGGGGGCGATCGGGCTCGCCACCGTCGTTATCGTGGCGCTCGGCATCTATCCTCAACCGGTGCTGTCGGCGCTCGGCGCCGCCGTGCAGCACTTCCTGACGCTCGGAGTGTAAGGGCATGGAGCGGTTCGATGTGGTCGTGGTGGGGGCCGGGCCGGCCGGAAGCACGGCCGCTCGATTCGCCGCTGCCGGAGGTGCGCGAACTCTCCTCGTCGACCGCCGGCCCGAACTCGGGGAGCCCGTGCAGTGCGGCGAGTTCCTCCCCTCCGCCGAGGAGCTCGCGGATCTGCTTCCCGCGGGGGAGGCGATCCGCGCGTCGTACTGGATCCCGCCGGAAACCGTCCTGAGACAGACGGAACGGATGGTCTGCGTCGCCCCGTCGGGGCGGGAGTTCCGATTCCCGCTCGAGGGGGTCTCCGTCAGCCGCCGAGCGTTCGACAAGCGCCTCGCCCTCGCCGCCGAGGGGGCGGGAGCGGAGCTCCGTTTCCCGGCCGGCGTCACCCGCGTATCGGGCACGAACGTCCACTTCGCGAGCGGCGAGGAGGTTGGAGCGACGGTCGTGATCGGGGCCGATGGGCCGCTCTCCACGGTCGCAAGGTCGGTCGGCTTCTCGGTTCCCCGCGAGATGTACCGGATGATCACCGCGAGTTGCGAGGGGGAGTTCTCGGACGAGATCGCGCTCCACTTCGGCAGCATGGCGCCAGGAGGGTACGGCTGGGTGATTCCAAAGAGCCGTGACGCGAACGTCGGGCTCGGGGTGACCTCCCTCCCCCCGGGCCAGACGCTGTCGGGACTCCTCGATCAGTTCACGGAGTCGGTGGGACTTTCTCCAGGGACGGACCGGACCCGTTGGTGGGTTCCGATCGGTCCTCCTCCTGCGAGCGCCGTGCGCGGGAAGGCACTCTTCGTCGGCGATGCGGCGAACCTCGTCATGGCCACGAACGGCGGCGGCATCCCCACCGCCATCCTTTCCGGCTACGACGCGGGCCAGGTGGCCGCTGAGCACGTGCGAGAGGGAGCTCGCCTCGAGGAGTACGACCACCGCTGGCGTGCCCGTATGGCGGGTCCCCTCGAACGCGGGCTGCGCATCAAACGGTTCGGCGACCAGTTCGCGCGGTCCGATGCGCTCCTCTCCCTCGGGATGCGCTACCTCGGGGCCCAGGGCCTCGATGCGATGATGCGCCTGCGCTGGCCGCGCCGGCTCCTCGGGGTGGCGGGATGACGGGCTCGAGCTTCGAGGGAGAGCTGCCGCTCGAAGCGCTCGTCGGCCGAAGCATGGGCGCCGAGCTCAGCCCCGAGCTCGCGGAGCTGCTGCCCGCGCTCGCGGAGGACTTGCGGGAGATCGACGTGCGACTCCAGGAGGTGCTGGGCGCGACGTACCCCCAACTCACGGAGGCGGCCCGGTACGCGTGCCAGGGCGGTGGGAAGCGGGTGCGTCCGCTCCTGATGGCCGCCGCGCACCGCGCGCTGGGCGCTGAGTCCACCCGGAGCATCCACTCGCTGGCCGCGGCCTTCCAGCTCATCCACACGGCGACGCTCGTGCACGACGACGTCATCGACCACGCCGAGCTCCGTCGGGGTCAACCTTCGGTCCCCCGCGCCTTCGGCCTACCGACGGCGATCGTGACAGGGGACTACCTGTTCGTGCGTGCGTTCGAGCTCGCGGCGGAGTACCCGCGCTCGATCATCCTGCGCTGCGGCGAGGCGTGCGCCGACCTCGCGGAAGGAGAGGTGCTCGAGTCGTACGCTCGCTTCGACCTGACCACGGGGCGTGCGCACTACTTCCGGGTGGTCGAGCGGAAGACCGCCGCGATCGTCTCGGCGGCCCTCGCCTCCGTCGCCGAGATCGAGGGCTGTGCCGCGCCGCTCGTGGACGCCTACGCCGAGTACGGGCGGGCGCTAGGTGTCGCCTTCCAGCTGCGCGACGACCTTCTCGACCTCTACGGCGACCCCGACCTCCTCGGCAAGCCGCTCTTCTCCGACCTCCGGGAGGGCAACCCCACCCTGGTCGCCCTCGAGGCGCACGCCCACCTTCCTCCCGCCGAGAAGAGCGAGTTCGAGCGGTTGTTCGCGATTCGGCGAAAGCAATCCGGCGACCTCCTTCGCCTGAAGGCGCTCACGGAGGAGGCGGGCGCACCGGCCCGGGTGAGCGACGAGGCGCACCGCTGGTCGGAGCGGGCGGTGCAGGCCCTCGCCCCCATCCCGTCGGGTCCGTACCGGAGCCTGCTCGAGCATCTCGCACGGGCTGCCGTGGCCCGGCAGTTCTAGCCGGGGCCCGTCGCGCACACCGCCTCGAGCGAAACCTACAAACCGTCCGGTCCGGCTCCCTCG
>JAKIWX010000047.1 GCA_022749845.1 Thermoplasmata archaeon | reverse complement strand
GTTGTCGAACTCCGCGAGGAGGTACTTGTAGCTCGTCGCCCAGTCCGGCTCGGCCGGGATTTCCGGGACGGGCTCCGCCGGGGGCGACGGCTCGGGCGGACGCTCGGTCGCGGCCTGGCTCTCCTCCTCGGTCATGCCGCAGCTCGGCGGAGCCGGGTCGCGTATTTGGGGTTCGCGCCGAACGAAGCTGTCTCGCGATGCGAACGGAAGCGACAACGGACCGCTGCCCGTTGGCCAAGGGTCCCAGGGGCTTTCCGGCTCCAGATTTGGGCCCCACCCGGGGCGCCGGAGTGCCTCAGTTTCGTCGGCCCCGCCTCCCGCTCTTAAGGGCTCCGGGAAACGGCCGGACCAGCGATTTTCGACTCGAATTTCCGCGCGTCAAGAACGCTTATAACACGTCCCCGGCTCGTCAGAAATGGTCACATTCCGGGCCTAGTTTTCCATGCCGGCAGAGGGTGTTGGAGTCGCCGCATACGACGCTAGCTCCATCCAGATTCTCGAGGGACTTTCGGCGGTGCGCAAGCGCCCCGGAATGTACATCGGGTCAACCGACACGCGTGGGCTTCACCACCTGATCAACGAGGTCCTCGACAACTCGATCGACGAGGTGCTCGCGGGGGCGTGCACGGAGATCTGGGTGACGCTCCACACGGACGGGACCTGCACCATCGCGGACAACGGCCGCGGGATTCCCGTAGAAATCCATCCCAAGTACAACCGCCCGGCGCTCGAGATCGTGCTGACGGTTCTTCACGCAGGGTCGAAGTTCGACCGCCAGGCGTACAAGGTCTCGGGCGGCCTCCACGGCGTAGGCCTGCACGTCGTGAACGCCCTCTCCGAGTGGTTCGAGGTTCAGGTCCGACGGGGCGGGAAGCTCTACCGCCAGCGGTACGAGCGCGGCGCGCCCGTCGCGCCGCTCACCGTTGTGGGACCGGCCGAGGGCACAGGGACCGAGCAGCGGTTCAAACCCGATGCTACGATCTTCGAGACGACGGTGTTCGACCGGGAGACGGTGGGTCGTCGCCTGAAGGAGCTTTCGTTCCTCAATCCGGCGGTCTCCATCCAGTTCCACGACGAGCGGGATTCGACGACGGAGACCTTCCACCACGCGGGCGGGATCTCGGAGTTCGTGGCGGACCTCAACATCGCCACCACGCCGTTGTTCTCGCCCCCTATCTTCCTTCACGCGAAGCGCGATGAGACGGACATCGAGCTCGCGCTCCAGTACAACGACGGCTACAACGACGTGACGCTCGCCTTCGTGAACAACATCCACACCGTCGACGGCGGCACCCACGTCATCGGCCTGCGCGGGGCGCTCACCCGCACGCTGAACGACTACGCCCGGGAGAAAGGGTTCCTCAAGGGGGAGAAGGAGAACCTCACCGGCGAGGACGTGCGCGAGGGCCTTACCTGCGTTCTCTCCGTCAAGCTCCTAGAGCCCCAGTTCGAGGGCCAGACGAAGGCGAAGCTCGGTAACTCCGAGGTGAAAGGCCAGGTCGAGAGCGCCGTCGCCGAGAAGCTCGCCGAGTACCTCGAGGAGCACCCTCCCGTCGGCCAGAGCCTCATCACCAAGGCAGTGCAGGCGTCGCAGGCGCGCGAGGCCGCGCGCAAGGCGCGCGAGCTCACCCGGCGCAAGGGCCTGCTCGAGGGCGGAGGGCTACCCGGCAAGCTCGCCGACTGCCACTCGCGCGACCCCGCGCTCTGCGAGCTGTTCATCGTGGAGGGAGACTCGGCCGGCGGAACTGCGAAGCAGGGCCGCGACAGGGAGTTCCAAGCGATCCTGCCGCTGCGCGGCAAGATCCTGAACGTCGAGAAGGCGCGGCTCGACAAGATGCTCGCGAACGAGGCGATCCGTTCGCTCATCACCGCGATCGGCGTCGGCATCGGGGACGAGATCGACCTCGCGAAGCTCCGGTACCACAAGATCGTGCTGATGACCGATGCCGACGTCGACGGCTCGCACATCCGGACGCTCCTGCTCACGCTGTTCTACCGGAAGATGCCGCAGCTCATCTCCCAGGGGCACGTCTACATCGCCCAGCCGCCCCTCTACCGCCTCCAGAAGGGTCTCAAGGTCCAGTACTGCTACACCGACGAGGACCGCGACCGCATCTCCCGCGAGCTCGGCGGAAAGGGAGTCGTCGTTCAGCGGTTCAAGGGGCTCGGGGAGATGACCACCGAGCAACTCTCCGAGACCACGATGAAACCCGGCAAGCGCACCCTCCTCAAGGTCACCGTCGAGGACGCGGCTCGGGCCAACGACCTCCTCCAGATCCTGATGGGCGAGGAGGTCGAGCCGCGGCGGCAGTACATCCAGGAGCACGCCGTCGAGGTCACGAACCTCGACATCTAGCGATGGCCGACCCAGTCTCTCCTGCTCCCTCGGCGCCGAGCGCCTCAGGATTCCCCGAGCTACTTCACCGCCTTGGCATCCCCCTCGACCTGCCGCGTCGCCCCGTCATCCACACCGAGAGCGGGACGTTGTTGTCGTTCGTCCTGCTCGACGAGAAGCTCGAGCGCACCTACGTGGGCGTCTTCGTGCGCGAGGACGGCGTGGAGACCGTCGGGCCGCCTCCCGACTTCCGGCGGCTCGGGAGCGCCCTTCACCTTCCGATGGGAGCCGCGGAGCTCGCGAACCGTCTCTCCCAGGCGGGGCGGCTCTACCTCGAGCGGGCCGAAGAGCTCGACGAGGAGCTCGTCTCGCTCAGCGAAGAGGGCACGCACCGCCCCGCGTGGAGACGGGTAGCCCAGCTCGAGAGGAAGACCTCCGTGCTGCGGCGCGAGATCGCACGCGCCGTCGCCGTCGCGGCAGAGGGCGGCCGCCTCTGCGAGGGCGGGCTTGCGGAGTTCGATCGCGCCGCTCCGACGCTCATCTCCGAGCTCGAGCGGATCCAGATGGTGGCGGAGGGCATCGAGAACGGGATCTCGAACCTCCTCCTGCTGCAGAACGCCGAGATGTCGAACCGGCTCACGGCGCTCGCGAACCTTGCCAACATCCGGATGCTCGGCCTCACCTACCTCGCCCTCATCCTCGCTCTCGTCGGGGCGATCATCCTCTTCCCCAACACCGGCGCGACGATCCTCGGCATGCCGAGCGCCGCCTGGGTCCCTGGCATCTGGGTGGATGCGATCCTCATCGTCCTCACGATCATCCCTGTCACGCTCCTGTTCATGCAACCCTGGCTACGGCGGATGCTGAAGCAGATCGCGGGAATCGAGGGGCGTTCCTCGGAGGGGCTTGCGGACATCCCCGAGATCCCCGCTGACGAGGCCGCGGGCGCCACCCCGTAGCGGCCCCATCGAACGGCTTATCGTGCCCTACCCGTCCCACGCCCGATGACGGGCGAACGCCCCCCCGCATCGATCCGGTTCCGGGACGCGCTGCTCGTCACGCAGGACCCGGACCGCCGCCTTCTCCGGGGGGACCTCGTGGTGGAGGACGGTCGGATCCGTTCCGTGGGAGCGCCGTCCGAAGGTCCCACCGAGGAGACCGTGGACGCGCGGGGGTTCGCCATCGTCCCCGGATTCGTGAACACCCACGGCCACGTCGCGATGACGCTGCTGCGGGGAATCGCGGACGACCGTGACCTGGGCGCGTTTCTCGAGCGGCTCTTCGCGCTGGACGCCCGTCGGACCGAGACAGACATCGAGGCCGGGGCCGCCCTCGGCATCGCGGAGATGCTTCTCGGGGGGACGACGAGCTTCCTCGACCTCTACTACGGCGAGGACGCTGTCGCCCGCGCCGTCGACTCCCTCGGCATCCGAGGCTTCCTCGGCTGGGCGGTCCTCGACCCCGAGCTCACCACCCAGAAGGGCCACCCCGTCGAGAACGCGCGGGGGTTCCTCGGCCGCTGGGCGAACCACCCGCTCGTCACCCCCCTCGTCGCCCCGCAAGGCGTCTACGTCTGCTCCCGTGAGACCTGGCTCGGAGCGAAGGAGCTCGCCGAGAAATCCGGCACGCTCCTCCACTACCATCTTTCGGAGACGCGCAAGGAGGTCCACGACCACGAACGGAAGACGGGCCTGCGTCCTCCCCACTGGCTCGAGTCGATCGGCGCGCTCGGCCCCCACCAGGTAGCGGCCCACGGTGTCTGGCTCACCCGCGCGGAGATCGAGCTCCTCGCCCGGCACGGTGTCGGCATCTCCCACTGCCCGAACTCGAACCTGAAGCTCGCCACAGGGGGGGTCTGTCCCGTCCCCGAGCTACGAGAGGCGGGAGGGGTCGTCGGCCTCGGCACCGATTCCGCGGCGAGCAACAACTCCCTCTCGATGCTTCGGGAGATGCACGCAGCAGGCCTCCTCCAGAAGCACCAGAAGTGGGATGCGGCGGTCCTCCCGGCCCAGGTCCTGCTGGACCTCGCCACCATCGAGGGGGCGAAACTCCTCAACACGTCCGGCGAGCTCGGCTCTCTCGAACCGGGGAAGCGCGCCGACTTCTCGCTGTTCCGCCTCGACCATCCCAGCCTTGCCCCAGCGCGGCCCGAGGCGATCGTCTCGCACCTTGCCTACTCGGCGAGCGACGAAGCCGTCGATTCGGTCTACGTTGGCGGACGGTGCGTCGTGCGCCACCGAGAACTCACGGCCCGGCCTTGGCAGTCCATCCGAACCGAGGCGGAGGCGGCCGCAGAGGCGTTATGGCGACCCTGAGCCGTCCTCCGTCGAGGCGAGCGCTATGAAGCTCTCCGAAGAGCTCGAGCGATTTCTCGTCACCGAGGGAGACCCGAGCGTCCAGGTGCGGGCGCTCCGGGAACTGCTCGACCGGCCCCCCGAGGATCCGGCACTCGTGAGCGCCCAAGCGGAGGTCGGCCGGAACGGCTGGGCCGCCGAAATTCTGAAACTTCAGCAGGAGGGCGGTCACTGGGAGGTCCTACGCGACGCCTCGGGGGACGGCCTGTACGGCCCCAAGTACATCGCGACCAACTGGCGGCTCCTCGTCCTCTCGGACCTCGGCCTAACGCGTGAGGATCCGCGGATCTCTCGTGCCGTAGAGCTGCTGCTCCGCCAGTGGTACGGCCCTCAGTCCGCCTGGGACGCGTTCGGCGGGAGGGGAAGCGAACTCTGCATCACGGGGAACGCGGTCCGGATGCTGCTCCGGTTCGGGTGCGTGGACCATCCTGCCGTGGTGAGCGGACTCGAATGGCTCATCCAATCCCAGAAGGCGGACGGGGGCTGGCACTGCTTTCCGTCCGAGACGGGCACGCTCGACTGCTGGGAGGCGCTCGCCGCGTTCCTCGCCGTCCCCCCGTCGAGCCGAACACCGGCGATGCTCCGCTCGATCGAGCGTGGGGCCGAGTTCTACCTCGAGCACGGGCTCCTGACCGACCCGGACGGGCAGCCGTACGCACCATGGAGCCGGTACCACTACCCGCACCACTACTACTACGACGTCCTGCTCGGCCTCGACCTCCTCACGGCCCTCGGGTTCGCGAAGGATCCCCGCCTCCGCCCGCGCCTCGAGGAGCTCGAGCATCGTCGAAACCCCGACGGCACCTGGAACCTCGACGCGGTCCACCCCGACCTTCCTCCGGAGAACGAGTACCAACTTTCGAAGCCGTTCTACCCGTTCGTTCTCGAACCGCCGGGACGCCGCAGCCAGTGGGCGACGCTGACCGCGTTGCTCGTCCTTCGTCGAACCGAGCGGCTCTAGAGGTCCGCCGGAGGCGCACCCGCTCCCGGTCGCGCAACAAGCGCCGCAACGAAGGCCGTCGCAAGTGAGTTGGCGACCGACTCGGGAGGGGCGCCGGGAAGCAGCTCTCCGTAGCCGACGAGTCGGGCGTCCACCTCCTCGGCGGGCAGGGCGAACAGTTGGGAGAGTCGTTCGGCATCCACCTGGTAGGGGAGGGTGCCGTGGTGGAGCAGGGTCGTGGCGGTCAGATGCTGGGCGGCGCCCCCGAGGATCCGGCCTTCTACCTCCAGCACTTCCCCCCGCGCGCCGAGGAGGCAGAGCTCGTCATCGCCCCCGGCCGCCTGGACCCACTTCGAGTTCAGGCCCGCGTCCGCGAACATTTGGGCAGGGCCTTCGCCGAGGGGGCCGTAGGCGCACTGGAACCCCTTCGCCAACCGAGGGTCCGTCCGCGCAAGGGTTACCGACCAGCTTAGGTCGCCCGGAGCGTGGTAGACCCCCAGCCCTCCGGAGTGTCGTCGGAGCACCGGGATGCCGAGGCCGCGCGCCCGCTCGGCAGAGGGAGCATCGACCCGCTGGGAAACTCCGAGGGAGAGCGATTCCGTTCCGACCCGAGCGATTCTGATCGTGGGAATCCCTTCCCGCAGGGCGGCCTCGTCCCTTGCCAGGATACGCTCGACGGTCGAGGCGCCGTCGAGCTGGAGCCGAACTGATCCTGGAACCACGGAGAACGGACGTCACGGACCGACAAACGGTTTCCTCGCGGGGCCCCGGTGCGAGGATCGGCCTGGTCCTCGGCTCCGGAGCCTACTGGTCAGGGTACGGTAGCCGCGAGTGAGGGCGCGCCGAAGTTCGGTGGCCCGCCCCCTTCCGAACGCGCCAGATGCACTCGAGCGGCCAGCGGCGTCCCCAGGCGTTGTCGTGCGAGCTCAGGTAGGGGGTTCGGACCCGGGGCGAGGGCCGAGTCTCGTACAGCCGCTCGACGGAGAACCCATTCTCGAGGAACAGCTCGACCCACTTCCCGTAGGTGAGCTGGAAGTCGATTGTGTCGGGAAACTCGAGCCGGTGCTGTCCGAAGTACTCATGGCGAAGGGTCCGCGTCTGCCGGTCCGTGCGCGGATCGTACGCGAGGTGACGGATGGGGCTAGCCGTCGAGAAGGCCAGGATGCCGCCCGGGCGGAGCACGCGCGCGCACTCGGGGACGCTGCGGTACGGGTCGCAGAAGGTCATGGCCCCCCAATCGCAGAAGACGAGGTCGAACCGGGCCTCGCCGAACGGCAAACGCTCGGCGCTCCCTTGGACTAGCGGAAGGTGCGAGTGCAGGCGCGCCCGCTCCCTCCGTGCGTAGCCGAGGTGGGCACGGGAGAGGTCGAATCCGACTACGCTCGCCCCCTCGGCCTCGAGGGCGAGGGACCACCGCGCTGCCCCACATCCGAGCTCGAGGACGTCCTGGCCCTTGACCGGACCCAGTAGGCCCAGTTCGCGCTCGGGTACTCGCCAAAGCCCCCAAGCCTTCGCCCTCCTCCCCCCCAGCACGCGGCGATTGCGCCGCTCGTACGCCGCGCTCCCCTTCTCCCAGAACTCCAGGTTCTTCCGGGCGGCGCTCTGGGTTTCCTCGCGTCGCTTGGGAACGCGGACCGTTGGGGAGCGAGTGCGGGCTGTCGTTGGCATGGAACGGCGCCCAAGTGCGTCCGGGGGATAACGAGGGGAGCGCCCAGCGCAGGGCGGTCCGGATGAACGGTGCTCGCTTCGAGTTCCGCACCGAGGAGAGTCCCTAAATCGGCCTCCGAGTTCCGGCGGAGTGAGGAGACCCTCACGGGTCGGACCCCTCGAAGGATCCTACGTGGCAGAGATCGCGCAGTTCAAGCTGCACCCCGGGAGCTCGGCCCCTCCGTTCTCGCTCCCCGGCGTCGACGGCCGGAGTTGGTCCCTCGAACAGTTCCGGGACTTCCCCTACCTTCTCGTGGTCTTCTGGTGCAACCACTGCCCCTACGTCCGGGCCTGGGAGGACCGCACGATCGCCCTCGATCGGAAGTACCGACCGAAGGGCGTGGCCACCGTGCTCATCAACGCGAACGAGACGGTGAACCACCCGGAGGACGACTTCACCTCCATGGTGGCGCGCGCGAAGGAGAAGGGCTACCCGTTCCCCTACCTGCGCGACGACTCACAGGAGGTGGCGCACGCCTACGGCGCCCTGGTCACGCCCCACCCGATGCTGTTCGGTCCCGACCGGAAGCTCCTCTTTCAGGGGCGCATCGACGACCAGCACGACCGTCCCGACCGCGTTCGGGAGCACTACCTCGAGGAGGCGCTCGACGCAGCGCTGGCGGGGCGCCCTGTGTCGAGGCCCGAGCTACCGGTCCTCGGCTGCTCGGTCAAGTGGAAGTCGTAGCTCCGGTCGTCCGCGCCGGTTCGCTCGCACCGGTTGTTTCCCGATCGCCTCGGCCCGCTTCTCGAACGTTCGCTTGAGCTCGGGCCGCAGGGCGGCACCGGCCCGGTCGAGTCTCGCCGCGATCGCTACCTTTCCGGCGAGAGCGCGTGCGAGGCGTCCCCGTTGGGCCCGCGGCGCCGAATGGAGCTTCGGGTGGAGGAAGAGGAGGCCGTGGCGGGGAGGTGGAGCGCGACCGCGGAGATGCTCGAAGAACGCCTTCTCCGCTCCCAGGACCTGGACCGTGCTCGCGGGCAACCGGGCGAGCCGGTCGAGGCCCCCCGCCTGCGAGATGAGCCGGGCCGCAAGTCGTGGTCCGAGGAGCTCGCAGAGGTTGGGAGCACGCCGGGGAAGGGCGGTATCGAGCGCGTGCTCGAGCTCCCTCGAGGTACGTTTCACCGCGCGGTGCAGCTCGTCGAGATGGGTGCGCCCTTCGACGAGCTCCGGGTCGGAGACCGTCACGCGCGCCAGCGCGTCGGGGTGCGAATCGGAGTCCGAGGTGTCCGTGGGGCGCGGACCCACTCCGGCCTCCAGCCGGTCCGTCCAGCTTTCCAGGCGTTCCGAGATCCGGTTCGAGATCTCCTCGAGCTCCTGGATCGCACGCACGGCGTCCTGCACGTGGACCGAAGGGTCCCAGGCGTGGGCCAGGTCGGTCGAGGCGCCGTCCAGCAGGAGCTTCCGGTGGAGCGCGGGGGAGAGCCCGTACGCCGTGGCATCGAGGGGCGGTTCCTGCGCGGCGAGAAAGCGCACTCCGAACGGCAGGAGCCTCCGGTCGCGCGAGGTTAGCCCATCGGAGGGGTTCTCCGCGAGCAGCTTCGTTTCCTCGGGCGTGAGTCGACCTTCGTGGCGCCGCACCAGTCGGTCCGCAAGACTCGCCGGGTCGGTCGGAGCCGGGTAGGCTTTCAGGACGCGGGCGCCCTCGACGACGAACGCTCCGAACCAGGTCGTGATCACGTGCGGCATCCAACCCTCACCCGAAGTAGATCCCACCGTTCACGTGCAGGGTGGTTCCCGTGATGTACCCCGCCCGAGGCGAAGCGAGGAAGGCGATAGCCTCCGCGACCTCGGTGGGCGTCGCGACCCTTCCGAGGGGGATCTGCGCCTCCCTTCTCTTGCGCAGCTCGGGCGTGTCGCCCGCGAGAATGGCCGTGTCCGTCGCGCCGGGCGCTACGACGTTCACGGTGATGCGGGGAGCGAGCTCGCGTGCCAGCGACCTCGCAAAGCCAAGGAGCCCGGCCTTCGCGGTCGCGTACGGTGCGCCGTGCACGGACCCCGTGTATGCTAGCACGCTCGAAACAAGGATGATCCGGCCCGCGCGGGCGTCCTTGAGGAGCGGGAGCAGGCGACGGACGAGTCGGATTGGGCCGAGCAAGTTCGTCGCGAGGGTGGCGTCGACCTGCGCGTCCGTAAGCTCGAAGATGCTCCCGCGGGGATAGGAGCCTGCGTTCTGGACCAGTACGTCGAGCCGGTCCCAGCGCTCGGCGAGCGCCTCGGCCATCCGGTCGATGCTCGGAGGACTCGCGAGGTCCGCCGAGAGCGCGAAGGCAGGCTTGCCCTTGGAGGTGAGCTCGGCGGCGAGCTGCTCCGCCGCTTCCCGGTGCCGGAAGTGGTGGAGCGCAAGCTCGGCGCCCCCGCCCGCGAGCAGCTTCGCGGTCTCGCGGCCGATGCCTCGCGAGGCACCGGTAACGAGAGCCCGCATGGGCGCGCGGAGGCTTGGTCCGCCAAAAGTGTATCGCGGTTAAATGGGAGGCTCAACTGCCCGCCGCGTGTCCGACCTTCCCCGGAGTGAGGAGCTCGTCCGGCTCGAACGTAGGGGCGCGGTTGGGCTACTCTGGATCGACCACCCCCCCGTGAACGTGCTGAGCGCGGCCGTGCTGGAGGCGCTCCTCGGCCGCCTGGGGGAGGTCGAGCACGACACCGCCCTTCGCTCGGTGCTGCTCCTGAGCGCGGTCGAGAAGGCGTTCGCAGCCGGCGCTGACCTGCGGGAGATGGCCCCGATGTCCCCGGGCCAGGCCCGCGTGCACGGCTCGCGGGGCCAGGCCGTCACCCGAGCGATTGAGCGGCTCCCCTTGCCCGTCGTCGCCGCGGTGCACGGGAGCTGCCTAGGAGGGGGTTGCGAGATCGCGCTCGCTTGCGACATCGTCGTCGCGAGCGAGGACGCCACCTTCGGCCAGCCCGAGATCAAGCTCGGGATCATCCCGGGCTGGGGTGGGACGCGTCGCCTCCCCCGCCGGGTAGGGGCCGCGCGTGCGCGTGACTGGATCCTCTCCGGGCGCCCCATTCCCGCGCGCGAGGCGGAGCTGGCGGGGTGGGTTTCCCGGGTCGTGCCCCGCCTCGAGCTGATCTCCACGGCAATGGGCCTCGCCGAGGAGCTCGCGACCCGTCCGTCGCTCCCGCTCGCGGCGGCCAAGTACGCGCTCAACTCGGCGATCGACCCCTCGCTGGAGGGCGGTCTCCGGTACGAGCTCGCGTTGTGGGTTCGCCTGTTCGGGACGCCGGATCAGCGCGAGGGCATGACCGCCTTCCTCGAGCGGCGCCCGCCCAAGTACGAGGGCCGCGCGGCTTGGGAGGAGCACTCGCGGGGGTTTCCCTGGGGGAGTGCGGTGCGTGGCGGACGCCGTGGCCCACCCGTCCACCGGCGGCAGAGCGGAAGGGAGAAAAGGTAGGGGGACTGCCCAGCCGTACCCGTGCCGCGGTGGCTCAGTAGGTAGAGCGGCTCCTTGGTAAGGAGCAGGTCGGGGGTTCAATTCCCTCCCGCGGCTTCCGGTCGTGTCGGGTAGGGCAGAAGCTTTCAGCTTACTTTCAAAGTAAGACTTAAGCGAGGCTCGACCATCTCTTGCACCGTGCCGGATCTCGGGGGTGGTCTGCTAGGATGCTACCGCTGCGGCTACGTTTGGCGCCTGCGGAAGTCCCCGGTACGGCTGTGTCCGCGCTGCAAGTCGAAGTCCTGGGATCGGCCGGAGCGGAGGCCCCGACCACCCCGACCCCGACGAAGTGGTCAGGGGATCGCCGAGGTGATCGGTCCGAAACGAGCAGCCCTGATCGCGCTCGCGGCAGAGTATGGCGTCGTTGAAGTCAGCGTCTTCGGTTCCGTGGCACGGCGCGACGCGCGCCCGGAGAGCGATGTGGACCTGCTGGTCCAGTTCCGGCGCCCGATCGGCCTCCTTGCCCGGATGGAGCTCAAGGAGCGTGCGACGCGTCTCCTCGCACGCCCGGTCGACGTCTCCACCACCGGGTCCTTGCATTGGCTGATCCGGCCGACGGTCCTTGCGGAGGCGGTGCCGGTGTGAGAGACGACCGCCTGCGCCTTGCGGACATGCTCGAAGCTCTGGAGAGGATCCGCGGCTTCAGCACCGGGGGCCGCGCAACGTTCCTCTCGGATACGAAGACCCAGGAAGCCGTGGCGTACGAGCTGCTGAAACTCGGTGAGGCAACGAACCGGGTCGCGAAGCCGTTCCGCCGGAGCCACCCAGAGTTTCCTTGGGCTAGGCTGATCGAGCTTCGGAACGAGATAGTCCACGCGTACTTCCGAGTCGACCCCGACAGCCTTTGGGAATTCGTCGAGGGCGAGCTCGACGGTGTCGAACGCAAGCTTCGCGCCCTCGCAGTCTGAGCCTGCCCAACACAGCGGGAGCCCGTGGCGCGGGTGTCGCGTCAAGAAGCTCGAGCCGACCGCCCGTTGCCGCAGTTTCACGACTCTCCGGTCCGAGCTCGGCGAGCGGGTCCTCTCCGGAACAGGGGAGGCGGCTCCCGAGGGACTCTCCGGGGGCGTTACGACCGCGTGAGCGCCGGACCGGGGCGTGGATCCAACGGTCGGCGAGTCTAGGCCGCGCCGCGGGATTGGGCCGGTCCCTTTCGGATCGTAGCCGGCTTCTTCGACTTCGCTGCAGCCGTTCGCGGGGCCGCCATCCCCCGTGCTTCGATGGAGGCGACGCGGAGCTTGACGATGCGCGCAAGCAGCGAACGCGGGAGAGGTCGCTTCGGGGTGAACCTCAGAGTACCTTTCGCCACGGCGTAGGGCTTCATTTCGGCAGCGAGCTCCTCGAGGCCGCTCAAGCTCCCGGGGAAGAAGCTCGCGTGCTCCTTGAAGCCCGCATACCAGACCAGCAGCCTTCCCCTGTAGCGGAAGGCGGGGATGCGGTAGCTGATGAGCTCCTCCGCCGAAGGAGCGGCGCGCTGGACCGTCGCCCGGACCCGCTCGAGGGCAGTCCGCATCTCCGGGGGGAGTGGTTCCAGATAGTCGTTGACGGCCCGGCTCCCTTCGCTCCCGGGCGCGGCCTCGGCTCCCCGCCTCCTCCTCATCGACTACGGCTCCTCGCGAAGTACGGAACAGCCGAGGTCCAAGCCGCCCTCGTCCGCCGCGTGGCTCGAATCAACCATCTCTCCCCGTCCTCCGAACTTCGGGAAGCTCGTTCCACCTTCACCTTGGTGCCTCCTGCGGGCGTCGATTGTCGCTCCAGGAGCCGACGCTTCGCCGAGGGCTCACGGATTCGCCCGCGCCCGGCGGTAAGAAAGGGGCAGGACGCGGCTCTCGGGGAGGCGACACGTTCCTTCGGCGGATCAGTTCGCCTCGCTCGCTGGCACTTGGAATAGTCCCGAGCGAAGCCGCATCGCGCCGGTGGACCGGTCGATCTCGCCCCGGACCCCCATCGTGCGGCCGGCACCGCTCATTTCGACGATGAACCAGGCGACCT
>JAKIWX010000046.1 GCA_022749845.1 Thermoplasmata archaeon | reverse complement strand
GCGGGACATGCTCCTGCGCTACCCGACGGGCGCGATCAACCCGCGGGAGCCGCTGTTCGACTGGATGAACGCCGTCTTCGGCATCCTGTTCCAGGGGTTCTTCCCCGGGGCGACGCCGCTCGACCGGGCCCAGCAGGCCGGAGCGTTCTTCCTCGACTTCCAGGCGCCCCTCTGGGCCGGGATCGGTGTGTTCCCGATCTACCTGATCGGCAAGGAGGTGAACGGCCGCCGCATGGGGCTCGTGGCGGCGCTCCTCTACCCGTTCATCGTCGCCAACATCAACTCCTCGGGTCTCGGCTACGCGAATTACCTTACGTTCTACACGGCGGTGATCCTGTTCGCAGCGTACGCGTACCTGCGGACCGTCAAGGCGGTCGGGCGTCACCGTTGGGTGGAAAGCTACCGAAAACCGCGCGATTTCATCGCCGGCCTACGGGCGCTCTGGACGTACGAACGCTCGGCTGTGAAATGGGCCGTGCTCGCCGGCGTCTGCTTCGGCACGCTCGCGCTCGCCTGGCAGGGCTACCCGTTCTTCGTCGCCATCATGGTCGTCTTCCTCATCTTCCAGTTCCTCGTCGAGCGGATCCGGCACGCCGACTCCTTCGGCCTCTACGTCGTCACGTGGATCGTCGGTCTCGTCGGCTTCCCCATGGCGATGCCCTACTACCTCGCCCAGGGGCTGTTCGCGAACTGGTTCGACGCCCCGCTGCTCCTGTTCTTCGGCGTACTCCTGCTGCTCCTTCCGTTCCTCCTCTTGCGGGACTATCCCTGGGTCGTCTCGGTCCCCGTCTTCCTCCTCGGGATGCTCGGCGCGGCGGGTCTGTTCTACCTCGTCGACCCCACGACGTTCGCGACGGTGATCACGGGCCAGGGCTACTTCGTGAAGACGCTCGTCTACACGACGGTCGCCGAGGCGCAGGCGCCCTCGATCGACTCGCTCATCCTAGGGTACGGCGTCATCACCTTCTTCCTCGCGTTCGCGGGCCTCATCCTCATCGCCGTCAAGATCGCCCGCCAGCGGTTCCGGCGCGAGCTCGTGTTCTTCTTCGTGTTCTGCGTCGTTTCGCTCTACCTGCCGATCACCGCCGCGAAATTCTTCCTGCTGGGCTCCCCCGTCTACGCCCTCCTCCCCGCGGAGGTGCTCATCCTGCTCATCGACGTCGCCGGCTACACGACGCTACGTCGGAACATCGCCTCCCTCTCCGACCGGAGGAGTCAGGCGGCGGCGTTCCGCCGCTCCTTCAAGGCACGGCACGTCCTCGTCATGGGCCTCGTTCTCCTCATCGTCGTACCGAACATCTGGTACGCGATCGACGCGGGCGTTCCCCAGAGCCAGAAGGCGAACTTCAATCTCCAGATCTACTACTCGCTGCCCCCGCCGCTCCGGACCTCGGCCGGCAACGCCTCGAGCTACTACCTGGGCGCGGCCGGCACCGCGCTCGATACGCCGAATCAGTACGACGAGGCGGGCTACAACTGGCTCGCCACGCAGGACACCAATCTGCCCATCACCCAACGTCCGGCGTTCGTGAGCTGGTGGGACTACGGTTTCCAGGCGATCGACGAAGGGCTCCACCCCTCCGTCGCCGACAACTTCCAGAACGGCATCGACCCCGCCGGTAACTTCCTCCTCTCGCAGAACGAGAGCCAGGCGATCGGCATCCTCGCGGTGGAGCTGCTCGCCGCCGAGCAGACGACGACGCACCAGAAGTACCTCCCCGGCCCGCTCAACGCGATCCTCGCGCGCGACGGCGTGGACCTCGCCGAGCTCCACACGCTCATGGGGAACACTTCGCGCGACGTGCCGCTCGTCATCGCGCATCCGGAGCGGTACCTGCCCGTCAGCGCCGCGAACCTCGACCCTACGAACGCGATGTACATGTCGACCTCCTGGTTCCTCGGGGAGACCCTCTCCCTTTCGGGGGTCGCCCAAGTGTACAACGACGTCCAGGCGTACACAGGCTGGTCGATCCGTTACGCGATGGTCGACTCCCGGCTCTTCCCCTTCAGCGGGCAGAACACGGGGATCTTCTACGCGCCGGCCGACCTCACCGACCGCGTGATCAGCGCGGGCGGCGTGCCGACCAGCTTCTACAACCTCGTCGTCACTGGTTCGGACGGGAACACGTACCCCGCCGGCGCGGTGCCTCCCGGCGTCCAGGCGGCCGCTGTGAACATCTTCTACAGTCCCGCGTTCTACCACACGATGCTCTACCATATCTACGTCGGGTACAACGGGACCGACGTCGGTCAGGGAACTGGCATTCCCGGCATCTCGGGAGGGGCGGCGAACGACCCGGTCGAACCGGGCTGGATGCTCCAGCACTTCCAAGTGGTCTACCGCACCGCCTACTACTGCCCCTACTCGAATCCCACGAACCACCCTGGCTGCCTCGCGGCCGCGAACCTCCCCGATGCGGTGGCGATGGCCAAGGCGCACAACGGCACGGCCCTCACCAGCAGCGGACAGTACTACAACGGCGGCGAGTCGATGCTCGAGTACTACTCGGGCCAACCGTTCGTCGGGACCGTACAGCTCCCGAGCGGCGCGCCGGTCGGGTCGGTCCGTCTCACGGTCTACGACAGCTGGGGCATTCCCCACATGACGACGCTCACGGCGTCGAACGGGACCTTCTCGCTCTTGCTGCCCCCCGGCGCCGACACGGTGAACGTCACGACCGGCAACATCGACGGCCTGAGCCAGGCCGGTGCCTCCCACCTAGCCAGCCTGCACCTCGTCGTGCCGTCTTCGATGGGCTCCGCAGCGCATCCGCCCCCGCTCGTCCAGAACATCGTCCTCAGGGGAACGACCGTCTCCGGCTTCGTGTACTTCAACGACGCGAACAACACCACCTACCAGCCGAGCGCCGACACGCTCGTCACCGGCGCGAGCCTCACCCTCTCGGGCACGGGGCTTCCCACCTACGCCACGACGACGGACGCTAGCGGGTCGTACGAGTTCGACGACCTCTCGCCCGGCGTCTACAACTTCGGGGTCAGGTACCACGGCGCGACCTTCAGCCAGACGCAGGTGTTCGCAACGACCGGTCAGCCGCTCAACCGGACGATCGCCCTCTCCCCGGGCCAGCTCTCGGGCTACGTCCACGGGTCGACGAACCTGACGAAGGGACTCGCCGGCGCGACCGTGACGCTCTCGAGCCCCAAGGGCACGGTGACTTCCACGCTCACGGACATCACGGGCCTCTACACGTTGCGCAACATCGTTCCGGGCAACTACACCGTGCGCGCGTCGGTCGCGGGCACCACGCTCGTGAGCCCGCCCATCCCCGAGATCTTCACCGCCGCGGGTGGGAAGGCGAAGCTTAACATCACCGTCTACCCGACGGTGGCCGTTCATCTGGTGGTGCTCGCCGCCGGCGAGCCCCAGTCGGGGTTCCCCGTCCGGTTCACGCAGATCACCCCGCTCGTCGTGCCCCACGGCAACAGCACAGGGCCGACGCCGGGCACGAACTCCTCCGTGTTCCTCACCGGTCCGGCCGGCACGTTGGACGTCTCCCTGCCGAAGGGAAACTACAGCGTGTACTCGACGGGGCTCATCGGCTCGACCTGGTACGCTGGGTTCGAGAGCGCCTACCTGCCGTCGACCGCCTCGACGGTCCCGGTCGTGCTGACTCCGCTCGCCGTCTTCCCGGCCGTCACCCTCTCCGGTACGGTCCTCGCACCCACCAGCTCCCCTTCGGGAGGCACCTTCGGGTTCGCCGTCACCGCCTACGACGGGCACGGCGACGCCGTGCTCGGGTTGGCGAACCTGACCGGGAGCTTCCGGCTCCTCCTTCCCCCGGGGGTGTACGCGATCGAGGCGGTCGAGCCGCCCACGACGGCGACCGGCCCCAGCTACGCCGCCCTCGCGAACGTGAACCTCACCTACTCCCAGAGCCTCACGCTCCAGCTCGCGAACGCCTTCTTCTGGACCGCGCTCGCCGGGGAGACCCGGGCGAGCTCTCCCACCTTCTGGCCGGCGGCGGGCGCCACGATCTCCGTCGCGACGGGCGCGAGCGAGGTACCAGTGACGACCGTCGCCGGCCCGAACGGCACGGCGAACCTCATCCTCCCCCTGACGCTCCCCGCGGGCGAAAGCTACTGCGTGAGCGCAAGCGCCCTCGGGTTCGACCCGTACGAGACCTGCGGGCTCTCGCCGAACGCCCTCTCCGAGACCTCCGCCATCCCCCTCGCGATCTCGACGGAGCCCGTGAACATCAGCTTCGTCGGGTTCCCCTCGGGACTCACGCTGCACGTGAACCTGAGCGCCACCCAGGCGCCCGCGCTCAGCACGACGGCCCTCGGCGGGCCTCGGTTCAACCTCACCCTCGAGCCCGGCGCCTACCAGCTGACGGCCTGGGCTCCGTTCCCGAACGGGACCGGCGTCTTCCTCCCACCGCACCCCGTGAACTTCTCCGTGCCCTTCGGCTACGCCCAGACGATCCTCACGGTCACCCTCTTGCACCAGCTCGCGACGATCGGGAACCTCCAGCTCCCGAGCGGGCTCAACGCGAGCCTCGTCTCGGTGCACCTGAGCTCCGCCCGTCTCAACCTCACGGTCACCGGGGCGAACTTCCTCCACCGGTTCGTCGTCTCCCCCGGCACGTACGTCGCCTACACGACCGGGGCCACGGGCAACGCGAGCTACGCGAACCTCACCACGCTCACGGTGTCGAGCCAGGGCGGCGTGAGCCCCACCATCTCCCTCCTCGGTTCGGGAGCGTTCCTCGTCGGAACGCTCACGCCACCCGCCGGCTACTCGCTCAACGGGACCATTCCGGTCTCGCTCGCGGGACCCGGCGGGCTCGTCGTCTCCGCCGTCGCCATCGACGGCCAGTTCCGGGCCCTCCTGCCTACAGGGGGAACGTACACCCCTTCGCTCAACGTGACGCTCTCCGAAACCGGACCGGGCGGCGGGACGGAGTACGTCACCTTCACCGAGGCAACAGGCACCAGCTGTACGCTCACCGGGAACGCGAGCGCCTGCGCCATCCCCCTCCGGGCGAGCGTCGGTCTCACGCGGGTCCAGGGGACGCTCGCCGCGATCGGGAGCCCGATGTTGCCGGACGGCACGGTCACCTTCCTCAACATCGTGGGCACCGCCACGTCGGTCCCGGTGACCGGCGGTAGCTTCGTCGTTCGGCTCCTGCCGGGCGGCTACACCGCCTACGCCGTGGCCCAAGGAGCGGGCGGCCTGCTCGCGGGACTCGCGAACGTGACCGTCGGTAACGGCACCCTGTTCCTCAACGTGAGCGCCGGGGCCGCATGGACGGACGAGCTCACGCTCCTGCCCGCGGCCGGCGGGCCTGCCACGGCGAACCTGACCGTGAGCCGGACAGGGTTCCCCTCCCTCCTATTGGTGGGTGAGCCTGTCGGAGTCAGCCTACCCCTGACGCTCCCGTCGGGCACCTGGAGTTTCACGGCCCACTCCTATGCGAACGCCTACGGCGTCCGGACGGCGAGC
The DNA here is from genome assembly GCA_022749845.1 of Thermoplasmata archaeon. GTDB lineage: Archaea > Thermoplasmatota > Thermoplasmata > Lutacidiplasmatales > UBA184 > JAKIVR01. The sequence continues at coordinate 7,288 of JAKIWX010000046.1, read as the reverse complement.
GCCGGCAGCGCGACGGTGACGCTCCTCTCAGGGAACGCCGCCACGACGCTCGCCCTGGCCCCGGTCCTTTCGACCTCCCTCTCGCTCGTGGTCACCGGACCCTCCGTCGTCACGGCCCCTCCGGGCGGCACCGTTCGGTTCACCATCCGGGTCGCGAACACCGGCTCCGCCCCCGTGAGCTTCCACCTGCTGGGCTCCCCCGTGACCTGGACGTTCAACTTCACGCCCGAGAACTTCACCCTGAACCCGGGGGCTGCCGGCGTGTCCAGCTCGGAGGTCACCGTCACCCTTCCGAGCTCGGCCCCCGTCGCTCACCCTCCCCTCATCTTCGAGGGGGTGGCGACCAACCGCTCGATCCTGGGCGCCACCGCCATCTCCCCCCAGGTGAACGTGCTCCCGATCCCCGGACTCGAGCTCGGTTCGAACAACCGCCTCGCCACCGTCGGATCGAACTCCGTCTCCATCCCGTTCTGGGCGTACAACTCCGGGAACACCGCCGAGTCGGTCACCCTCTCCGTCGGGGACGCGGCGCGCCTCTCGCAGCTCGGCTGGAAGGCGACGCTCTTCTCCGGCACCACCCGCATCTTCGCCCCCGCGACGCTCTCCCCGGGGCAGAACGCGAGCTACTCGCTGAGGCTCGCCGCCCCCTCGGGCAGCGCTCTCCCACCGGGGACGGCGACCGTAGCGGCGAGCGTGACGAACGGCACCCTCTCGCTCCAGCGCAGCACCGTCCTCGTGGTCCCCGAGCTCTCCCTCGGGTTCTCGAACCAGAGCCTCGTCGTCACCGGTCCCTCGATCGGAAGCGCTCCCTCCCTCCCCACTTGGGTCGTTCCCCTTCTTTCGTTCGTCCCGGCGATCGCCTTCTTGGTCGCGGCCGTCAGCTGGCGCCTCTGGCGCACCCGGCGCTGGGTGAGGAGGTAGGTGGCCGTGCTCCACCCTCGACGGGCTCGCGCGGCCAACCTCCTGCTCGTCGCTCTAGCGTTCGTTCTGCTCCTCTCCGGCCTCCTCCTGGCGGCCGGCGGGGGTCGGGCTACGCAGTACCCCACCCTCAAGGCGACGATCACGGGCCCCACCCTCCTCGGCACTTCGAGCTCCGCGACCTACGCCCTCAGCGCCACCGGGGGTCCCGCCGTGGGCTTCAACGGAACGCAGATCGGCACGCTGAGCTTCTCCTCGACCCTCGCCGGCGCGAACACTACGAACGTCCTCCTCACGCCGGCCGCGGGAGTGTTCGTGAACGGCTCGGCGAGCCTCTCGCTCACCACCTCGAACTTGACCGAGACGCTCGTCATCTCGGTCGAGGTGACGAGCCACTACAAGACCACGAACTCGACGACGAACCTCACCTACTCGGTGCACGTCATCCGGCCGTACTCGCTCGTTGCGACGATCGTGAACGAGAGCCCGTACGGCAGCGCGCCGTTCAACCTGAGCGTCTACCTCGACGGCACGCTCGTGGGCGAAGTGCACGTGCCGGGGATGCTCGGCCAGGGCACGGCGCAGGTGACCTACAACTACGTGTCGAGCTCCCTTCCGTCGGGCTGGCACGTCTTCAACGTGAGCCTCGCGCAGGAGCACGGGCTCATCGAGTTCGCGAGCGGCGCCGAGCACTACTCCGTCAGCTTTTACGTCACCGGCCCCGCGCCGGACTACTCGTTCTACTACGTGACCGGCGCGGCCGCTTTCGTCGGGGCCATCTTTATATGGCTCACGGCGGTCGGCGCGCGCCGGCGGCGCCGAAAGCGCTAACGGCGGTACGCATGGCTACAGGACGGGCCCGGTGCAGCAGCTGCGGACTAGCGCTGAGCGGCCGCGGGGTGGTCCAGTTCGCCTGCCCGCAGTGCGGCGCGGTCACGATCTGCCGCTGCGCGCGCTGCCGCGACCAGAGCGTCGCCTACCACTGCCCGAACTGCAGCTTCGCGGGACCGTAGGGGCGCGCGGATGGGCCAGGTCGCAGTCCTGTTCCGGTTGATGCCGGACGCCGTCGAGACGGACCTCGAGGCGATCGTGAAGGAGGTGAAGCCGGCCCTTCCCGCCGGCGTCACCGTCCGAGGGATGCAGGTGAAGGACATCGCCTACGGACTCAAGTCGCTCCTCGTGTCGGCGGTGATGCCCGACGCGGCGGGCATCCTCCAGTCGACGGAGGAGGCGCTCGCCAAGATCCCCCACGTGGAGTCGGTCGAGGTGATGGAGGAGGGGCTGCTCTAGCCTCCCTCTACCGCCCGATGGACCTCTTCACGCACGTCCTCATCGGCTACCTGCTCGCCTTGGGGGCGACCGGTTTCCAGCCAGGCTACCTCGCCGCGGGCGCCATCGCGGGAGGCCTTCCCGACGGCGACGTGGTGTTCTTCCTCCTCGCCCGTCGGTTCCCGATGTTCCGCCACCATGGGATCACGCACTCCGTCTTCGGAGTGACGCTCGTCGCCCTCGTCGGAGCGTTCCTCGCCCCGCGGATCCTGCCGGGGAGCCCGTTGCTCTACTTCCTCGTGATGGAGCTCGCCGGCCTCGGGCACATCGCGGGGGACGCGTTCACCCACTTCTCCGTCGCCCCGCTCCTGCCGTTCTCGAACCGGCCGCTCCAGATCGACGCCGACCGGGCGATCAACTTCCTCACCCTGGGCGTGAGCGTCGGGGCGCTCGTCGTGCTCTCCTCGGAGCGGTTCCACGTCGCCTTCGGGGTCTACCTCGCCTCGGTCTACCTTCTCGCGGCGTTCTACGCCACCTACTTCGCGATACGGCTCACGGGCCGCTACCGGATCGGGGTCATCCGGAAGGGGCTCCCCGAGTTTACGACGCCCATCCCGACCGGCAACCCCCTCCGATGGCTGCTCGTCTACGAGCGCCGCGAGGACGGACGGCTTCGCTCGGGGGTCGCCCAGTATCGACTCGGGCGGGGGCTCGTCGGTGCGATCCTCCGTGTCGACGTCCCTCTCACCGACGCGGGAACGGGACCTGTCGGCTCGGCCGACGAGGCGCTCTCCCGCTCGTACCCCGCCGCCCGCGAGGCGAATTCGGTGCTCGACGGCACCTACCACACGGGCCAGGCGATGGCCCGGGAAGGCGGGGGATGGCTCGTACGCTGGTACTCCCTCGAGTTCGCGGCGTTCGGCCGAGCCTCGGGGGTCCGGGTCGACATCGACCCGGCGGGAGCGGTCCAGGCCCATTCGGGCTGGCTACCGACGAGGGGCCTTTGGCCGCGCGTGGATGCGGAGCCCCGCTCGAGCTAGCGCCGCGTCCCCCAGCGAAGTGCGGGACGTGATGGGGTCACGCAGGGGATCTTAGGGAGCCACGGCTTCACAAGTCCCGGCGGGTTACAAGTAGGCTCATCGACTCCGACCCAGGGCCATGCCGGGAACCCCCTCGAAGCTGCAGCGCGACGCGGCCCGCAACATCGTGACCAAGTATCTCAAAGTCCGAGGAGGAGAGAACGCGATCATCGAGTCCTGGGACCACACGATGCCGATGGCCTCAGCGATGGTCGATGAGGTGCGCCGGGTGGGCGGCAAGGTCCTCCTCGTCCACAACGACGAGGACGCGTGGTGGCGCGCGATCGACCGAAAGCAGAGCAAGCTCCTTGGCAAGTCGAGCGCCCCGGAGTGGGCGGCGCTGAAAGCCGCGGACATCTACGTGAATTTCTGGGGTCCGAGCGACGCCGACCGCATCGAGAAGCTTCCCGACAAGCCTGGTAACGAAGCGTTCGCCTGGAACTGGCCCTGGTACGCAGTCGCCCGGAAGACCGGGCTCCGCGGTGTGCGGATGACCGCTGGATTCGTAACGGAGGGACGGGCCAAGCGGTGGGGCGTGGACCTCGGGCAGTGGGAGGAAAGCTTGCTCCGGGCATCTCTCATCGACCCGGAGGAGATGGCCAGAAGCGGGGCTCGGCTCTCCAAGGCGCTCTCACGCGGGAAGAAGGTGCGGATCACCCACTCCAACGGAACCGACCTTGAAGTCGCCTTGGTGGGGGTCGCTCCACGGGTGCACGACGGGAGACCCCACCCGTGGGACAAGCGGTCCTCCCCCTCTGGGATGCTAGAGAACATCCCCGCTGGATACGTCGACTGTGTCCTCGACTCCAAGACCGCGGAGGGGAGCATCCATGCCAACCGCCGGACAAACATCTGGTGGAACTGGCACGCGGGGGCTGCGCTCGAGTTCGCGGACGGCAAGCTTGCCTCGTATTCCTTCGAGGACGGAGAGGAAGAGTTTTCCCGTCAGTACAAGAACGGCACGGCGGGCAAGAACCGAGCCAGCGCCCTCACCCTGGGGCTGAACCCGGCCGTCAAGGACGTCCCCAACTTGGAGAAATGGGAGCGCGGCGGCGCTTCCCTTCAAATCGGGGGGAACCGGGGACTGGGGGGCACCAACGGATCGAATTTCTTTACTTGGTTTTCGCTCGCCAGCTCCGAGATCGCAATCGACGGGACTCCCGTCGTCCGCGCCGGAAAGTTCCTCTAGCGCCGGGGCAGACGGTCCGACACCGACTCCTTACCTGAAGAGTCTCACCGCAGGTCTTGCGTGGGTGCCCCTGCGCCCAGGGAGTCCGTGGTACCCGCGATTTCCTGGGTTCCATGCCGGCGCTCCGTCGGAAACCTTTTCAGGGCCCGGCGTCCTCGACCGCTTGCGGCCGGGATGGGGTAGTTTGGCCTATCCTGGGGGACTGTGGATCCCTCGACCCGGGTTCAAAGGGGCGCGGGGCTCTCACCCCCGCCCGGAGACTCTCGGTCCCGGCCCTACCTGCGGCCCGCCTTTCGCACGAGTGCCTTCGGGCGCTTGGGCGTAGTTTTGGGAGCGGATCGGCGGGGGGGAGGGGCCTTCACCGGGGTCCGCGGTGGTGCCTCGAGGTCGTCGAGCACCTCGGGCAGGCGAGCGAGCGAGTAGTCCGCGTAGGCCGCGCCCCAGCGGCGAAGGTCCTCGGGGGAGATCGCCCAGCCGTGCAGCTGGCACGCCCGGGCGATGGGCGTGACCCCAGGGGTATCGCGGGCGGCCTCCATGTCGAAGCGCGAATCCCCCACGAGGAACATCCGGGCGGCGGGGTACCGGCGCTGGTACTCGAGGAGGTGCTCTCGCTTCGTGCCCTGGCCCGAACCCAGCACCGACTCGAACCAGATCCGAAGTCCCTCCCGCTCGAGGAGGAGCTCGCCCATCTCCCGCTCCGCTCCCGTGGAGATGACGAGGGTCCAGCCGCTCCCGTCGAGCTGCTTCAGCACCCGCGGTATCTCGGGGAACGCGGAGGCGTGCGCGTACGCCTCCCGGATCTTTCGCTCGTGGAACACCCTCGCGACCTTCGCCCGCTCCTCGGGCGGCGCCGACGGGTAGAGTTGCGCGAGCTGCGCCTCGAACGGCATCCCCGTCGTGGCGAGGTAGTGCACGCGCCCTTCCTCGAGCGGCGTGCCGAACGCCTGGAACATCACGTCCGCTGCGACGTGGCTGATGTGGGAGATGTCGTCGAGGATGGTGCCGTCGAGGTCGAACACGACCACGCCACGGGCGGCGGTCCGTGGGGCGACGATGGGCTCGCTTGCGAAGCTCGCTGGGACGTTCCCTCCACCCAGGCTCTCAGGATTCACCATGCGCAACGGGGCGCCTACGAGCGGCTCTTCGGCCGGGGGGTCGGTACGCTTCGCCACGAACGAGCGACCCGGCGGGCACGTTAAAGGCCTGCGCCGGGTCGGAGGCGAGAGCCCTCGGCCCGGGCCGGTCCGAGGGCGGAGATTCCCCGAGATGCATCCGAGCCGCGCGATTCGCGGACGCCGCTCCCAGCTCCTTGCGGGCAAGCGGATCATCCTTGGAGTTTCCGGGTCCATCGCGGCGGTGGAAGTCCCTCGGATCGCGCGCGAGCTCATCCGTCACGGTGCCGAGGTTCAGGCGGTGCTGAGCTCCGAGGCCACACGGCTCCTCACTCCGGAGGCGGTGGAGTTCGCGACGGGTCATCCCCCGATTACCTCCCTCACCGGGGCCATGGAGCACGTGACCCACCTCGGCCCGGGCGAGGGCCAGGCCGATCTCCTTCTCCTGGTCCCCGCGACCGCGAACACCATTGGGAAGATCGCCCACGGCATCGACGACACTCCGGTCACCACCTTCGCTTCCATCGCACTCGGCGCAGGCGTCCCGGTGCTGGTCGCACCCGCGATGCACGGCGACATGGGTCGGAATCCCGCGGTGCGAGAGAGCCTCGAGCGGCTGCGTTCCTTCGGGGTGGGGGTGATCTCCCCCCGCCGCGAGGAGGGGGAGGAGAAGCTGCCGAGCCCGGAGGAGGTGGCGGCGGAGGTGTTGCACCGGCTCGCCTCGGGCCCGTGGGCCGGCCGGCGGGTGCTCGTCATCGGCGGGGCGAGCCGCGAGCCGATCGACGATGTACGGAGCGTGACGAACGAGTCCACGGGAGCTACCGCGGTAGCACTCGCGTCGGAGGCGTACTACCGCGGCGCCGAGGTGAGCCTGTGGCTCGGAGCCGCCGAGGTCGCCCCTCCCTCGTTCGTCCCGGTCTTCCGTTGGCGGAGCGTGCAGCAGCTTATCGACCAGGTGCGAGGCCCTCCGGGCCTACCGGCCCCGCTTGACGCCATTTGGGTGCCCGCCGCCCTCTCCGATTTCACCCTCACACGAGCCAAGGGGAAGATTGAGTCTCGGGACCGGGAGCAGCTGAGCCTGCGACTTCGCCGGGCCCCCAAGGTCCTCCCAGAGCTCCGCGCGGCCGCACCCCCTCCCACCCTCCTCATCGCTTTCAAGCTCGCAAGCACCCGCAGGAGCAGCGAGCTCGTCGGACGGGCGATAGAGCTTCGGAAGGAGTCCAAGGCGGACTGGGTGGTGGCGAACGCGCCCTCAAACCTAGCGAGCGCCGAAGGATCCTGGTGGGTTCTTTCGCCGCGCGGGCGACCGGTACGACTGGCGGGGAGCAAGCGAGAGGCCGCAGGCGAGCTGCTAGACCTCGTCGGTCGGGGCGGGTTCGGCCGCCCACTCCCCCCTACGTCCCCTCCCCTGGACCGTTCGATCGAGCGCGCCTAGCCGCTTCGGTGGGCACACCTTTCAACGCGCGAACCGCCGGATTCGTCCCGAGCTCGCGAGGTCGGAGCGGTCCGTGCGGCTCCCGAGCTCACTGCGGCAGAATCGCCGACCGTGCGCTTATTAGGTGGCGGCTCTCGGAAGCCGCCGAGGGGCATGGTCAAGCTCACCGAGTGGCGAGGAAAGGAGATTTTCCGTCGGTACGGCATCCCCCTCCCGCGTGGACGCGTAGTCCGATCCGCGGAGGAGGCGCTCGCCGGGACCGAGTCCGGGGACATCCCGCTGCCCT
>JAKIWX010000045.1 GCA_022749845.1 Thermoplasmata archaeon | reverse complement strand
GGGGTCGCGACGGCACCTCCCGTCGGTGGACGGCGTCGAGCCCCGGGGGCTGGAGTGGCGGCCGGCACGGCCACCGCTTCCTCCTCGGGGACGCTCACCGCAGGCGCGCCCATGCCGGCGCGGGAGCCCGCGGACTGCTGGAGCTTCCACTGGCTGAAGGAGACGTAGTTCGGCTGGCGCTTCCACCAGTCCCAGAACGCTCCCTCGCCGTAGTTCTCCTGGAGCTCCTTCTTTGCTTCGGCGCGGAACCGCTCGACGAAGTCAGCATACCCCTGGCGCTCGGGGTCGGTGGCCTCCGAGCCCGGCGCGCCGAGGAGGGTCGCGGCGCACTCGGGGCAGACGGGGGACTTGGCGGGGATCGTGGAGCCGCAACGGCTGCAGCGAACGAGGTCGGGCTCGAACTCCGCACCGCACTTCGGGCAGACGAGCGCGTCCTCCGGGATGAGCTCGCCGCACTCGCCGCACTCGACGAGCTTGCCGCGCGCCTGGCGAGAGGCGAGCAAGAGGAAGGCAAGGAGCGCCGCGACGATCGCGCCGGCGATGATGAGCCACAGCCAGATCGGTAGCCCGAGCAGCGTCTGGAGTAGGAAGTTCTTCGCCGGCGGCGCCGCGCCCGCGACGGTCACGACGTTCGAGTAGACGTGGTAGACGGTCCGGTGGTTGTACTCGGCGCTGATGTTGAGGGAGTAGGTGCCGCCCGCCTGCAGCGGCTGCACCGCGGTGATCTCCTGTCGGAAGGTGCCCGAGGGGTCGGAGCCGGACCCAACGAAGAAGGCGCCGCCGGGGCCGACGAGCGTGACGTTGATGATGGCGTTCCCGCTGCCGGCGTAGCTCAGGGTCCCGCTCCCGGCGTAGTTGGTTCCCGGCACGATGGTGCCGGTCGGGGGCGAGAAGGTCAGGCCGATGTAGGCGGGTTCGACGAGGACCTTGATGGGCGTCTTCAGCGAGCCTCCGATCGGAGCCACGCCGTGGTTCCAGGTGGTGGTGAGGAGGAAGGTGGCCGTCTTCGCCCCGCCAAGCCCGACGGTCGACTCGTTCACGTGCCAGGTGAAGTTCAAGCTGCGCACCGCCGCCGAGGCGAGCGGGCCGATATCCTGGACCGGGCCGAGGGAGAGCGCCGGTAGGCCGTTCGGCTCCTGGTAAGCGAGGGAGGCGTTCGCGGCGAAGAGGGCACCCGCGCCCTCGTTCGTGACGTTCACGCGGATGCTCAGGTTCTCTCCGATCGCGACCGTCGCATTGGTCACGGCGGCGCCGTTCACGAGTAGGTTGTAGCTCGACACGGCGAGCAGCGCGCGGTACCCTGCGTAGGAGGCGTTCCAGAGCGTGTCCCAGCTCGCCGGCGAGAGGCCGACGGGGTAGGGGGTGACGGAGCTGTAGTGCCAGATGCTCGTGTTGGCGTCGGTGGGCGAGAGCCGGGTGTTGATATGGTACGCCCCGACGACGCTACCCGTTGGGAGGGTGGAGAGGGTGACGACGCTGCTCGCCAGAAGGAGCGGGTCGGTCCCCGTCGCGTCGCTCAGCCCGTAGGCGAAGCCGCGGGTGGTGGCCCAGGTGGCGAGGTAGCCCGCGAGGTCCGGGTCGGCGCTAGGGAAGTTGTTCAGGAAGGTGACGGTCGCGTTCGCCCCTTGGCTCCCGTTGTAGGCGGAGTACGTGGTAACCTGGGCGTCCGCGATCGGACCGTACGTCGAGGAGGAGATGCGAACGACCCCCCATCGGTAGAAGTTCGCCGCGCTGCCGGCGTCGAGCGGCAGGGCGATCGACATGTTGTCGAAGGTGGTCGTGAAGGCGCTCGGGACGGAGACATTGGCGAGGAAGGCGAAGGAATTCCCCGAAAGGACGAGCTTCTGCGAACCGTACAGGGTCGGCGTCGGCACACCGGGAGAGACCGGCGTCCCGAAGGTGGCGTTCCAGTTGAGGTCGAGGCTGGAGTCCGCGACGGTGAGCGTCGAGCCGGCCTGGACCGTCATGTTCCACGGATAGTTGGGGACGAGGATGAGGGCGGTCTGGAGGATCTGCACCGGCACGCTCACGTTCCCGAGGTGGAAGGAGAGCGTCGCCGGGCCTCCGAAGGACCCGGTCGCGCCGAGGAAGTCGAGCACGCCCGCCGAGTTCACTTCGTTCACGATCGCGGCGGAGAGCGGGATGGTCTTCGTGTAGGTGACGTTCGACGCTGGGGCGGTGAGCGTCGTCGCACCGATGGGCCAGGTTCCGTGGAAGTTGAGGGTGGTGTTCGCCGAGACGCCGACGTCGGAGCCGGCGGAGTAGGAGATCGCGAGATCCACCCCGGCAACGAGGGGGTTACCCAGGGCGAGGGCGAGGAACGGGGCGACCGGGGACGAAAACGCGAACGCGTTGAAGGTGTGCGCCTGTCCCGAACCGAGCGAGGCGGAGGCGGTGTCGTTGAGAACGGTCATTGGCTGGCCCCACTTCTGGAAGTTCTCGGCGAAGTAGTCGTTCCACTGGCTCGCGAGCACCGAGGCCCGCGCGCCGTTCTGCACGAGGAGCGTCGGGGAGAAGGACGTGTCCGCCCGCAGGGTGGGCCACTCCGTGAGGCTCGGGATCGCGGGATTCTGCGAGACGAGCGAGCTGTTCACGTAAAGAGAGCTCCCAGTCCCGTTCACGAGTATAGCACCCGGGAAGAGGAGTTGGCTTGCTGTGGCCGCGAACGTGCCGCCGTTCGTCACACGGAGCGTGAGGTCGGCGAACGGATTCAGCACCCCGACGTCGGTGGTGAGGGTCGCGCTGGCAAGGACGACGAGGCCTTGGTCGGTGAAGTTGTAGATGTGGCTCGCGCGCTGCCCCGCGCTACCGGTGTTGGCGATGAACTGGACGAACGCGACGGTGAGGTAGTCCACGTACAGCTGCCCGCCGGGCAGGACGGTGATGTTCCCTTCCTCGTAGTAGGTGGTAGAGCCGGTAGTGGTCGGGGAAAGGATGAACGGTGAGTTGGAGGGGCCGACGATGAGGTCGCCGTGGGTCGCTAGAGGATGCGCGGTCGTCGCGAGGTGAGCGACCGGGCTGGAGGCTGAAGGGCTCCCGCCCAAAGCGAGCGACCCGAGCGGAAGGAAAAGTAGGACCAACGCGACTAGAAGGAACCGCCGAGCACTCTCGCCACGCTTCACCGATGATGCACCCCTAAGCGAACCTGCACCTGTCTTTTGACGGGTGCACGCTCGAAATAAAGGTGGGCTTGTGGTATAAAAATGAATCCCTACCGAGTGCGGCGGCGCACGCGCCCATGCGCCCAATCGGCCCGGCTGGGGGCCGTCTAGCGGAGGTGCGGGCCCCAGACTTGCGCAGAATACGGATTCGGGCTACCCGGGCATCTCGACGACCACCTTGCCGAACAGTTCGGGACTCGAAAACCGCTCGAATGCCTCCTTGGCCCGCGACAGCGGGAACCGGGAGTCGACGACCGGGACTAGCCGACCCGAGATCAGCTCGGCGAGCATCGCCTCGAACTCCGCGCGCCCCGCCATCGTGCTTCCACGGATCGAAGCCTGGCGCCAGAACAAGGTACGCAAATCGAGCTCGGCCATCGGGCCCGACGTGGCACCGATGATCACGAGCCGTCCCCCTCGGGCGAGGGCCCGTACGGTCCGTGGCACGCTCTCCTTTCCTACGGAGTCGAATATGAGGTCGTAGCCCTGCTTGCCGCTCTCGGTCCAGAGCGCCTTGTCGAGCAGTCCGTCGGCGGGGAATCCGACGAGGTGACTCGCCCCGAGCGCGCGGGCTCGCTCGAGTTTGGACGGCGAGTGGGAGACGACGGTGACCTCGGCCCCGCGCAGCCGCGCCACCTGGATGGCGGCGGTCGAAACACCGCCGCCGGCCCCGACGATGGCCACCCTCTCCCCCGGCTCAAGCTCTCCGACGGTGAGGAGGGCGCGCCAGGCCGTCTGGAAGACGAGGGGAGCCGCCGCCGCCTCCGGAAACCCGAAGGAGCTAGGGATCGTGTGGACGTTGCGACGGGGCACGAGGACCTTCTCGGTCATCGTTCCTTGCGTGTGCTCCCCGACGATCCGGTAGCTCCGACAGAGCGCCTCCTCACCCCGCTGGCAGGCGGAGCAGCTGCCGTCCCAAAGTCCAGGGTTCAGGAGGACGCGCTCCCCCGGGCTCAGGTCGCGAACCCCGTCGCCCACCGCATCCACGGTCCCGGCTCCGTCGGATCCCAACACATGGGGCCGGTCGATCGAGACTCCCGGGATCCCCTCGAGAACGAACCTGTCGAGGCGGTTGAACGCCGCGGCCCGAAGTCGGATCCGGACTTCGTCGGGTCCAGGAACCGGCTCAGGAAGGTCGACCCAACCGAGCTGTTCCGGCCCACCGTGCGCTGCGAACCCGAAGCCGTTCACGCGTCGCCCGCGGGGGCGAGCCGCCAGCGACTTCGCTCCCCTTCATCCTCCACGAGGACGCCCGCGGCGCGGAGCTCCTCGCGGATCCGGTCGGCCTCCGCAAAATCGCCGCGGGCTCGTGCGCGCTTGCGCGCAGCAAGCGCCACCTCGACGAGCGGAGAGAGGTCGACGTCCGACCCACCCTCCGGATCCGCGAAGAGCCCTAGGACTTGCTTGGCCCACCGGTAGGGCGACTCGAGCGCATCGAGAGCACCGCCGGAGAGCTCCTCCCAACGGGGAGCGAGCTCGCCGAGCCTCGAGACCCAGCCGAACAGGAGCGCGATCGCCTCGCGGGTGTTGAAGTCGATCGCGAGGGCGTCGTCCAACCGGCCCGGGAGCGCCTCGGCCTCCGCCGAGAGCTCCTCGGGAAGCTCGCTCCCTTCCCGGGCCGCGCCCCCTGTCCGGAGCTCCTCGCGGATCCGCTCGAGCGGGAGGGAGAGGCGCCCGTAGGCTTCCCGGGCCTCCTCGAGACTCTTGCCCTCCTCGAAGTCGAGCGGCGAGCGGTAGTGGGCGTTGAGGTAGAAGAAACGCAGGGTGTCGGGGCCGAACCGGTCGAGGGTCTCCTCGAGTCCTACGACGTTGCCGAGCGACTTCGCCATCTTCTCCCCCTTCAAGGTGAGAAGTCCGGCGTGCATCCAGTAGTTCACCAGCGGAGCGCTCCCGGTCGTCGCCTCCGCGAGGGCGATCTCTCCTTCGTGGTGCGGGAACTTGAGCTCGAGTCCTCCGCCGTGCAGGTCGTACCGGTCTCCCATGAGGCGGAGGGTGATGGCCGTGTCCTCGATGTGCCAGCCGGGCCGGCCGGGTCCCCAAGGGGACTCCCACGAAGGTTCGCCCGGGTGCGCCGCCTTCCAGATGACGAAATCCTCGGGGGCGCGTTTGCCCGGCTCGGTCTCCACGCGCGTGCCGGGCCGCTGCTCCTCGCGCCGCTGCCCCGAGAGCTTGCCGTAGTTCGCGAACTTCGCCACTTCGTAGTAGACGCTCCCGTCCGACGGGTAGGCGAACCCCTTCTCCACCAGCGCCTTGGTCTGCGCGAGGATCTCGGGCACGTAGTCGGTCGCGAACGGGTAGAGGTCGACCGAGCTCACGCCCAGCCGCGCCATGGAGGCACGGTACGCCGCGAACTTCCGCTCCGCGAGGAGGAGGGGCTCGGTGCCCTCCTGGCCGCCGCGCTCGATCATGTGATCGTCGAGGTTCGTCACGTTCTGGACGTAGAACACCCGGTAGCCCCAGCGGCGCAGCGCACGCGCGACGACGTCGAACGTCACGGCGGTCCGGGCGTGCCCGATGTGCGCGTCGGCGTAGGGCGTGAGCCCGCAAACGAAGAGGCCCACCCGCGGCGGGGTGATCGGAACGAAGAGCCGCGTGCTGCGGCTGAGGCTGTCGTAGAGCTGGAAGCGCCGCATCCCTAGAGGCGCCGAAGCGCTGCCCCCACATCCTCCACAAGATCCGCGGGGTCCTCGATCCCGCAGGAGAAGCGTAGGAGTCCCTCGCCGATCCCGCGTGCCTCGCGCTCCCCCTTGGGGAGGCTCGCGTGCGTCATGCTCGCGGGGTGGTCCACGAGGGACTCCACCCCTCCGAGACTTTCGGCGAGCGTGAACACCTTGAGGCCACGGAGGAACCGCAGTGCGGAAGGGCGACCGCCTGCGAGCTCCGCGCTCACGATCCCACCGGGGGCGGACATTTGTCGCCGAGCGAGGGCCCGCTGGGGGTGGCTGGCGAGGCCTGGGTAGTACACGGTGCGGACCTTGCTGGAACTTTCGAGCGTCGCCGCGAGCGCCTTCGCATTCGTGACGTGTTGGCGCATGCGTACGCCCAGGGTGCGGATCCCGCGGATCACGAGAAAGCAGTCGACGGGGCTCGGGACTGCCCCTACGGCATTCTGTAGCCAAGCCAGCTTCCGTCCCAGCGCAGGTCGTCGGGTCACTAGCGCTCCCCCAACGATGTCGGAGTGTCCCCCTAGGTACTTGGTGGTGGAGTGAAGGACCAGGTCGGCCCCGAGCTCGATCGGGCGTTGGAGCGCCGGCGTCGCGAATGTGTTGTCGACGGCGAGGAGGGTTTTCGTGCCGTGCGCCACTTTCGCAAGTGCGCGGAGGTCCGCGAGCTTCAGGAGCGGGTTCGTCGGGGTCTCGACGAAGAGGAGCGCCGTTCGCTCGCGCGCGAGCTCCTCGGCAACCAACTTCGTGTCCCGGGTGTCGATGTAGACGGGACGGATCCCGAACTGCCGCCGGTGGTGTTCGAGGAGCCGCCACGTGCCACCGTACAGGTCGTCGCTCGCCACGATCCGCGAGCCGGACGGGTAGAGTTCGAGCAGGGTGGCGAGAGCGCCTAGCCCCGAGGAGAACGCGAGGCCCGTCGAGCCGCCCTCGAGCCGGGCTATCAGCGTCTCGAGCTGCGCGCGCGTCGGGTTGCCCGAGCGCGAATAGACGTACCCAGAACGGGAGCGGTTCGGCGCCGACTGCGCGAAGGTGCTGGAAAGGACGATCGGAGGATTGACGCCCCCGGTGGCAGGGTCGCTCGGAAGGCCGTCGTGCAGGACTCGCGTGTCAAACCGCATCCGGACCTCCGCGCGTCGAGATGTAGGAGAGCAGGTCGTGTCGGGTCAGTAGCCCCACAAACTCGCCCGTCGTTCGGTCCCGGACGAGGAGCGCCCTCTCCTCCCGTAGCCGCCGCATGAGGTCGGCGACCGAGTCGTCCCGGTCCACGACGCCGAACGGCGGCGCGAGCACCGAGCTGACGGTCCGGTCGAGCGCGGACTGCTCGGAGAGGACGGCGCGGAGGATCTCCTCCTCGCTCAGCGAACCGACGTTCTCCCGCCCGGCGAGCACCGGAAGCTGCGAGATACCGTGGTGGCGGAGCAGCGCGAGGGCGTCCCGGACCGTCGTGGTCGGGTCGACGCTCAGGATCGGCGGCCCGAACTCCTTCGCAAGGAGCAGGGTCCCGGCCGTCGCGCCTTCGTCGAGGAACCGGTTCTCGCGCATCCAGTCCTCCGAATAGAACTTCGAGAGGTAGCGGTCCCCTGAGTCGGGCAAGAGCACGACGACCGTGGAGCCCTCCGGAAGAGGACGATCGCGCAGCCAGGCGAGCGCGCCCGCGACAGCCGAGCCCGAGGATCCGCCGACGAACAGTCCCTCCTCCCGAGCGAGGCGCCGAGCGAAATGGAACGACTCGCGGTCCTCCACCTGGACGAACTGGTCGATCACCGAGAAGTCGACCGTTTTCGGGATCATGTCCTCCCCGATCCCCTCCACCTTGTAGGGATGCGCCTTGACGAGCTCGTGGGTTCGAAAGTAGGGCGCGAGCACCGAGCCGTAGGGGTCGACTCCGATGATGCGCACGGAGGGGCGATGCGCCTTGAAATGCCGCCCGATCCCCGAGATGGTCCCTCCGGTCCCGACGGTGGCGACGACCGCGCCCAGCCGCTCTCCCCCCTGGCGGTCGATCTCGGGGCCGGTCGAGCGCTCGTGGGCGTCGGGGTTCGCAGGGTTCACGTACTGATTCGGGTAGCACGCGTTCGGGATCTCCTGCGCGAGCCGTCGGGCGACCGAGTAGTGGCTCATCGGGTGCTCGGGCGCAAGGCCGCTCGGAGTGATGACGACCCGCGCTCCGTACGCTCGGAGTAGCCGGATCTTCTCCGTGCTCATCTTGTCCGGTAACACGAACACGCAGCGGTACCCGCGCACCGCCGCGACCATCGCGAGGCCCACGCCGGTGTTCCCGCTCGTCGCCTCGACGATAGTCCCACCCGGCTTCAGGAGCCCTTGCGCTTCGGCCGCGTCGACCATCGCGGGGGCGATCCGGTCCTTCACCGACCCGCCGGGGTTCAGGAACTCTAGCTTCGCTAGGAGGGTGTAAGGCACACCCTTGCCGATACGGGGGAGCGGCACGACCGGCGTGTCGCCGATCGCATCCAGGATGGAGCGCAACGGGGCGGCGCGCTCGCTCATCGGGAGCGGGGAGGGTGGGGCCGAGATAAGCCCTTACGAAGGAGGCCCGCGGAGACCGGTCCGACCGTACGCGTACGGTGCTGTAGGTGCCATTCGAGCAGGGGGGTTAAAAGACGCCTCGGCCCTTGAACGTGCAGGAACGGCGATGCTCGGCTCGCTCGAATCGGAGGTGCTTGCCGCGCTCCACGCCGGGGGCACAGCGTCGGCCCGCGAGGTGCGCGAGCGCCTCGCCGGCCGCGGCGTGGCAGTCGCGTACACCACGGTGGCGACGATCCTCACGCGCCTCCACACCAAGAGGCTCGTCAAGCGTACGCGGGAACCGTGCCAGGGAGGAGCGCGCTACGTCTACCGCCCTGTCGACTTCGAGCGAAAGTACCTCAGGCATATGCTCAAAGGGGTGGTCGCGTTGTTCGGCCCCACGGGGGTCGTACACCTGGGCGAAGAGCTGGAGCGGATCCGGCCCGAGCCACGGCGCTCGCCGCGTCGTCGCTCCCGTCTCTAGGCCGTCCCGCCTCGCCTACATGGCACTGCCATCGCTCCCACTCCTCGCCCTCCCCGTAGTACTCTGGTGCGCCCTCGGGGTCGGGTTGCTGCTCACGTTTCGACGGTCGACCTCCGAACGGATCCTCCGCCTGGCCGCGTGCTTCGTCGCGCTGTGGGCGCTCTTGGCGACGACGTCGCTCCTCTGGGTGCTCCGCCACGGGGGGCTCGGTGGCGTAGGGGCCCTCGCGAGGGAACCGGCCCTACTGTTCGCCCCCTCCTCCGCCTCCCTCTGGCTGTGGGGCGGCGTTGGCGCCTTCGCCCTTCTCGCCGTCGCCTTCCTACTCAATCAGGCGGTCGGCCGTGGGTTCCTCCGCCTCTACGAGACCGAGGAGCTGCCGTGGCCGTCGCGACTTCCGAGACCGAGAGGAGCCACCTCCCTCCTCTCGCTTGACTCCGAGAGAGTGGAGGCGTTCTCCTTCACTCTGCTCGAGCTCTCCGTACGCTCGCTGCCCCGCCGTCGGGAGGTCATCGTGCTGTCGACCCGCCTCCTCGGCGCTCTGGACGAGGAAGAGATGGAGGCAGTTGTCGCGCACGAGCTCGGGCACGTGCGGGACCTGGACAGCCGCTACCTCACCTACCTACGCACGCTGGCCCGGCTGCTCCAATGGGACCCCGTGCTCGCGACGGTAGCAGAGAGCCTCACTCGCCGGGAGGAGTTCGCAGCGGACCTCTCGGCGGTGGAGCTCACGCAGCGACCCCTCGTGCTCGCCCGGGCGCTGGAGAAGCTGCTCCTGCTCGGAAGTGTCCGGGGCTCGGGCCGCCTCGTCTCGGGCCTGTTCGGTCCAGGGGACCGCCGCGGCCGGCGGGAGATCGATGAGCGTATCGAGCGACTGCGCTCGCGCGTCGCAGGATCTGCGGAGGCGGCGCGGCGTGCCTAGGCGCGGGACGCCGCGGCCGTCCCTCCTCTGCTTCCTCTCCCTCGCGCTCACCCTCGCGCTCTTCGGGAGCGTCGGCCAGGGTAACGCGTCGACTCCCCCACTCCCCGTTGAACGAGGAGACGAGCTCCTCAGCGCAATCTCCCTCCCCTCCGCTACGCCCGGTGGCGGGTCTACGCTCGGGTTCGCCCTCACCGACCCGTTCCCCCTCGCGTTGTTCAATCTGACACTCTCCTTCGAGTTCTATTCCTTCAACCCGACCCCGGGCACGGGAGCCATCGCAGTTCCGGCGGACGGGCCTACGCTCAGCACTGGAGCGGTTGGTTCCTCTTCGGTCCACCTCGTGGTGGGCGAGGTCGTCGCAGGACAGTTCTGGACCCATCCCGTGAACGTCTCCGTTCCCTCGGGGGCGCCGCAGGGCACGTACTCGGTCCGCGTCGCCCTCGACTTCACGATGAACGGTACGGCGTACTCGTTCGAATCCCGCGGGTTCTTCTCGGCCGCGGCATGGTCGGCCGCCACGGTCGCACCGAACGGTACTCCGACGCTCAACCTTACCCGGCTCGGTGTGTCGGGCGTGCTTCCCGAGACGGCGATCCTCGTCGACCAGAGCGCTCCGGTCGCGTTCGCGCTCTACGCGATCCTCGGGGCGGCCCTGCTCCTCGCAGGGGCGGGCGCTTACTTCGCAGGCAAGCGTCCGACTCGGTCGAGCGCCGGAGCGAGCGGTCCGCCCCGCGAGAACGCGGCACCTACCGCCTTGGGCAGGAGGCGCAGGAGCGACGGCGATTGGCGCAAGAGCTTCCTCACGAGGTCCGAGGGGAAATCGATGTCCCCGAACGCGACGATCGACGCCCGCAGCCCCGCGTCGTCGAGCGCCTGAACGATCCGGTCGAGGTCGGCGTCGCTCAACCGCAGGAAGACCCGGCGCAGGTAGAGCGCACGCCGAAGCTCCTCCCCGACTTCCGCCTCGAACCTCGCCGGGTAGGGAGCGAGCGCCTCCGCGTCGAGCTTACCCGATCGTAGGCCCGCATCCACGGTCTCCGCCGCGAGTTGGGCCGCGCGCTGCGCGAGGAAGATCCCGCCCCCCGAGAGCGGCTTCACCTGGGCGGCGGCGTCCCCCACGAGAAGCACGCCGTCCCCTACGATCCGCGGGAGGGTCCCGATCGGGATACCGGACACAAGGTAGGAGGTAGGGTTCTTGAGCGGCCGGCCGAACCGGCGAGCGAGGTGCTCGAGCAGGCGCGCGAAATACGCCCGGGCCGGGGTGCCGTCCGCGGTCGCGGCGAGCCCGACACGCGCGCCTCCCGAACCGTCGGGGATCCACCAGCCGAAAAGGCCCGGCGCAAAGCGCGTGCCGAGGTAGACCTCGACCTCCTCCGCGTCGCCCGGGCTCTCCGGAAACTCTGCCTCGAACGCCGGGAGGATCTCGATCTTTCGCCGGAGTCCGAACGCCCGGGCCACGGCGCTCGCCACCCCGTCCGCGCCGATCACGAGGCGCGCCTCGAGCTCGAACGGGCTTCCGTCGCTCCTGCGGAATCTCGCGCGGAGCAAGCCCGAACTCGTTCGTTCCCCCGCGTCGAACCGAAGTCCGGTCTCGAAGCGGGCCCCTGCTCGCGCCGCTCGGCCCGCGAGTTCCCGGTCCAGTCCTCCACGGTCGATCACGAACGCCCGCGGCTCCTCGGCGCGGAATCCCAAGCGATGCAGGGAGGGAGAGTAGACGGCCGCACCGCGGACCGCGCGGAGCACGGTCGCTCGGCTCCCGGCGAGGTCGAGGACGCGGGAGGAGACGAGGCCCGCACACTGCACGGGATGACCGACACGTGCGTGCTCTTCGGCCACGAGCACCGTGTGACCGCGCCGGGCGAGCTCGAACGCTGCGGTCGATCCCGCGGGCCCCGCGCCGACGACTAGGACGTCGACCGAATCCACGGGCTCCCGACGATGCCTTCGCACATAACGAAATCCGCGGAGCCACGCGCTCTCCCGGCGAGGGAGCCTCGAACGTTGCGCGCGGAGTCGGCCCGGGGGGCGGGGCCGCCGTCGAGAGGCTTAAGGGGAGTTCGGGAGTGCGCGCGCCCGTGGCCAAGCGCCGCCTGAAGTCCAGCGCGTCCGAGAGCGACGAGAAGGCGCCGGCGAGCGCCGAGGAGCGGCGCACGGAACGCAAACGCGAGCGCCGCCGGAAGGACGCCCAGGGCAAGGGGGCCGAGCGCTTGGGACGACCTCGGGTGCGCCGGGCGCTGGTGCTCGGCATCCCCGCCGGAATCGTCGTCGTGGCGGTCGTGGTGCTCGTCTTCTTCAACCCGTTCCGCGCGCCGTGCCTCGTCTTTCAATCGATCCCCTCGCAGAGCGGCCTGCCCGCCTACCCCTCGCACAACGCCTCCACCGACCTCTCGACGAGCTGGTGCCCTCCGAGCGTCTCGGCCGCGGAGCTGATCCGTCCGTACCTTCAGATCGAGATCCAGCACCAGTTCGTCGGGCTGCCGAGCTCGATCGGCCGAAATTCGAGCTACAACTTCCAGGGGCATCCGTACACGTGCGACCTCCCCCTCAACACCCAGCCGCCCAATCCTCCCTCGAACCCGGACGGCACGATCAACATCGTTTCCGCGTGGCCCTACTCCTACAGCCTCTCCGATTTCTTCCAGGTCTGGTCCCAGTCGTACAGCGGCGTCGCCGTGAACAGCACGAAGCCGAGCCAGCCGATCACCTACACGCCCACGGACCTCCTCGGGTTCAGCGCGGATGCCACCCATGCGATCACGCTCTTCGTCGACAACCAGGTGTCGAGCGCGGGTCCCGGACTCGAGCTCAACACCTTGCCCTACACGACCGACGCCTACCCTAGCTGCATCAACACCGTCTACGGGAGCGGGCACATCATCCTACTCACCTACGCCACCCAAGCGAAGGTGGCGGTGTCGGAGCTGAGCCCCGCATCGACCCTCTCCACGACGACGAACGGCCTCCCCCTCGCGGAGCTACTGTACTACACCTCGCTCCCGCATCCTGCGGTACTTCTGCACCTTCTCGCGACGGAGCGTGACGCGACGGTCGGCTCGCTGGGCTGGCTCTCGGCCCGCAGCGCGGCGGCGCTCTCGTTCCGTTAGCCCCGAGACCTGCCGTTGTCCCGCCACGGGACGGGCACCTGGTCGGTCCGCTGCCGGGGCAGCACGGCCGAGCGCTCCACCGGCACGGCGAGTCCTGCTCGGTGGGCGAGGAGTCCGGTCCAAGCGATCATCGATCCGTTGTCCACGCACAGCGCACGGGGCGGGGCGAAGCTGTGGCCGCCGCGTCCCTCGGCCATCGCCCGCACCATCCCCTGGAGGCGCTGGTTGCAGGCCACGCCCCCACCCAAGACCACCTCCTCGCGCCGCCGGTGGGCGAGGGCACGCTCGGTGATTTCGGTGAGCATGCTGTACGCCGTCGCCTCGACGGAGTAGGCGATGTCCGCGCGGCTCGCGCCGTCCCGGTAGAAGGCGAGCGCGGCCGTGAGCATGCCCGAGAACGCGACGTCCAT
>JAKIWX010000044.1 GCA_022749845.1 Thermoplasmata archaeon | reverse complement strand
GGCCGTGACCGGGGCGTCCGCAAGTGCCCGGACGAGGTCCGTCCTTGAGACGACCCCGACGAGCTGGCTACGTCGACCCATCACCGGAGCGGCACGCATGCCGGCGGCGAGCAGGCTCTGGGCGACCTCGGGCAGCGGGGTGGATTCGAGGAGGAGGTGCGGGAGCATCATCAGGTGCTCCACTTTCGTCGCGAGGGAAAGGTTCGTGTGTCGTGCGATGGACTCGAAGGTGATCATCCCTGCGAGCTGTTTGCCCCGCATCACGGGGAGCTCGTGGATCCGGCGGCCCCGCATCAGGCCGAGAGCTTCTGACAGGGGGGCGTCGTGGGGGATCGTGAGGGGCCCCGGCGTCATGAGATCGTGCGCGGTCGGCCAGATTTCCGCCATCGCCCGAACCGGGACCCCGAGCGCATGAAGCTTTCGGGGTGCGCCATCGAAGGGGAGTGGGCGAGAGCCGTCCAGCACCCAGCGCCCCGAGGGCCATGTTAACGAAAATCACTAAAATTACTAAAACGGTAACTTTAATGTGATTGGAGAATATGCCACGACATGGCCGCTCGCTCGCTATCCCGTACCGAGGCGAAGGTCATTCTTGCACTCGAAGCCGACGGCCAGGAGGAGCTGGACCTCGCCGAGCTCCGTCGACGAGCCCATGTCTCGGCCGGCTTCGCGCGTAAGATTGCGCACGACCTCGTGCGCAAGGCCTGGCTGCAGCGGGTGGGCCGAGGTCGATACCTCCTGAATCCAGGTCGCCACGGGCCGGACGCGATCGCCGACACCGACCCGCTGAGGCTCGGGAGCCATCTCGCGAGCCCCTACTACTTCGGATTCGCCACCGCGGCGGAGCTACTGGGTCTCCTGCCTCAAGCGAGCCGGACCTACTATCTCGTCACCACCGGCCGAGGCGGCAGTCTACAGACGCGCACCGCCCGGTTCCGTCGCGTCCATGTCGCCGAGCGCCGGTTCTTCGGGCTCAAGTCGATGGACCGCCGGCGAACGCGCATCGTCGTGAGCGACCCGGAGCGGACCGTCCTCGATTGCCTCGATCGGCCGGAGTTCTGCGGGGGAGTAGGTGGCGTGGTCCGGGTCCTCGAGAGCGCTCTCCCCCGGCTCGATTGGCCACGAACGGTCCGCTATCTCGGACGACTCCGAAATCGAAGCCTGGCCCTCCGACTGGGCTACCTCGCAGAGTTCGTCCCCGGCGCACCCCCCCTCCCGGCGAGACTCTTGCCGCGGTGGCTCGCACGGCCCGACGAGCCCTACGTGCTTCTCGGTCGGGCCCGGGAGTTTGGTGTCCGGGGCCCCCACGACCGCCGGTGGCACGTGATCCGCAACATCCCCGACAGCACGCTGCTCGCGGAGGTGGACCTGCGGTGATACCTCGGGAGGCCGCCAATCGGTTTGCCGACGTCATGGGGGTCGACCTCCACATCGCCCAGCAGGAGGTCGTGCTCCTCTACGCCCTCGACGCGCTCGGAGCGGCGGGCGTCCTCGACCGGTTGATCTTCAAGGGAGGGACCTACCTCCGCCTGATGGTCACGGGGGACGCCGGCCGCCTGAGCGAAGACCTCGATTTCACGAACGCCGGCCTCCCCGAGGATCCGGAGGAGCTCCTCGCGGCCGCGTTCGCGACCCCCCACCACGGGGTCCAGTTCGGTATCGAGGCTCCGTACCGGACCGAGCGGAGAAACTGGGCTTGCCGTGTTCCTTACGCCCACCGCTGGGACGAGGGCCAGTTCCGTCTCGAGGTGAGCTACCGGGAGCCGGTGTTCCTCCCCCCGCGAAGGTGGGCGCCCCTCAAGCAACCCTACTTTCGGTCCTTGCCGTTTGAGCCGCCGGAGATTCCGTGCCTCCGTATCGAGGAGGGGTGCGCGGAGAAGCTGCGGGCGATCCAGCAACGCGCGACCGAGAGGGACCTCTACGACGCCAGCCGCTACGGTCGGCGTGGCCTCCCGGAGCCGCTGGTCCGTCTGCTCGCCGTCGCCAAGCTCTGGAACGACCGCGAACCGTTCGATCCGGACCGGATCCTCCAGCGACTCCGCGACGGCCGGCGAGAGTGGCCGGACCTAGAGCGCCTCATCGGACGGACGCGACGGCGGGACTGGAACCGTGAGGCGGCGGAGGCGGCTCAACGGTTCGCCTTCTTGAGAGACTTGACCGCCTTCGAACAATCTCTCATCGAGGATGCCCGACGGCATTCCCTGCGCAGTGAACTCCTCGCCAAACTGGCGGCGTACACGTAACAGGCGCAACGCAGTCGGTTACTCGGCTGCTAACGCCTAGGGAAGGTCGCGGGCCATCTGGTAACCGTTCTCGCCGTCCGAGTAGTAGCCGCGCAGAAGGTCGATGACCGAGAATCCGTACCGCGTGTAGAATCGGATCGCGCTCGCGTTGCTCACCCGGACCTCGAGGGTCGCCCGGTGGAGTCCGCGGGCGTGCGCCCGGCGGAGGAACTCGTCCATCAGGAACGCCCCGATCCCTTGGGATCGCCAGTTCCGGTGGACGGCAAACATGAGGACCCGGCCCTCCCGCTCTACCTGAGAAACGCCCAGGAGGAACCCGGCGGGGTGCTCCGAGGGCTCGGCGGCGACGAGAAACCCTTCGGGCCACGGCTCGCTCAGCGAGAGGTAGAGGGAGGGCTCGTACCGCTCGTGGAGCGCCTCCTCCACGATGCTCGCGATCGTCTCGAGGTCCCGTGCCTCGAACTCACGCAGGTGGACGGGCGGAGGTCCACGCGGCGGGGCGGAAAGGATGGACGGGAGGCTCTCAGCGATACATCTCACCCGGCCCTTCGGACTCGTCCTTGCTGAGGTTCGAGATCGAGCGGCGCTGCTGCTCGAGGCTCTTGCGTACCTCGGCCTCGATCTCGCGGGCCTTCTCCCGCAGCGGCTTCGTGTCGAGCAGGAGCATCGGGACGAGCGGGTTCACCGACTCGATGACCTTCGCGGCGGCACGGGCGTCGGGGTAGTCCTTGTGTGCCTGGGCGACGAGGCAAATGACGGGAAGGGACCGGCCGATCGCGGAGAGCATGAGCGCCCCCGAGAAACCCGTGACCACGCCGTTCGCCGGGTCGAACTTGTACTGCTCGAGCAGGTTTGCGGCGGGGCGGTTCGTCATGGCGACCACACGGGCGTCGGCGGACGTGGCCTCTCCTTCGATCGGCTGTCCCTCGATGGCCACAACGAGCTGAACCCCCTTCGTCTCGGCCCAGTCGAGCATCACGCGCGCAAGCTCCGTCAACCGCTCGGGGGGAGGCTGGATGTCGGAGATTGCGACGACGAGCTGGTCGCATTTCCGGTCGGGTCCGCAGACGAGCTTGCTCGCGTAGAATCGGATCGGGGCGTGGACGAGCCCTTCCTCCATGATGACCGTGGGCGGGAAGCCGTCGCTGATCGCGTAGGCGATCGGGGCCATGTCGAGGGTGTGGACCAGATAGGATGCCGCGACCGATCCGACGAGTCCGTGGGTCGGGAACCCGACGACCATCATCGCCCCGTGGAGCGACTCGTCCCGCGTCTCGACGATCTTGAGATCGCTGCGTTCGGCGGCAGCCATCCCTCACTCTTAGGAGGGGTCTTGGTTTAAAACTCCTGCATCAACGGTGGTGTTGCCAAACCGGCCAGAGCAGCCTCACTTGAGGCGCCGCGGCGCCCTCCCCGGTAGGTCTTATCTGTCGAACTCCCCCATCTCGGGCCGGCGCATGAAGGTCCTCATCACGGGCATCGACGGCTACTCCGGCTGGCCGTTCGCGCTGCACCTGATGAGCCGCGGCTACGACGTCGTAGGGCTCGACAACTTCGTCACCCGCAAGCGGGTGAAGGAGGTGGGCAGCTGGTCGGCGACGCCGATCGGCTCCTTCCCTTCCCGTATCAAGGCGGCGAAGGAGGCGTTCGGAACGGAGATCTCCTTCCACAAGGGGGACCTCGGAAAGTACGAGTTCGTCGCGAACGTCCTCCAGAGGGAGCGCCCCGACGCCATCGTGCACCTCGCCGAGCAGCGCTCGGCGCCCTACTCTATGATAGATGTCCATCACGCCGTTTCAACGCAGGTAGAGAACCTCACCGGGACGCTCCACCTCCTTTACGCAATGAAGGAGCACACGCCCGGTGCCCATCTCGTCAAGATGGGGACGATGGGGGAGTATGGCACCCCGAACGTCGACATCCCCGAGGGGTTCTTCGAGATCGAGTACCGGGGCCGAAAGGACCGACTCCCGTTCCCTCGGAGCGCCGGCTCCTGGTACCACTGGTCGAAGGTGTTCGATTCGGGGGACGTGATGTTCGCCTGCAAGATCTGGTCGCTCAAGGCGACCGACGTGATGCAGGGGGTGATCTACGGCACCCGCACTCCCGAGATCACGAATCCGCGCCTGCTCACCCGGTTCGACTTCGACGAGGTCTGGGGAACTGCTCTCAACCGGTTCTGCGTTCAAGCCGTGCTACGGATGCCCATCACCCCCTACGGCGAGGGTCACCAGACCCGCGGCTTCATCGCGCTCGAGGATTCGATGCAGTCACTCCGGCTCGCGTTGGAGAACCCCCCCGCGGGTCCCGAGTACCGCGTTTGGAACCAGTTCGATGCGGCCTACTCCGTGAACGCCCTCGCCGAAGAGGTTCGTGCGCTCGCCGAGGAGCTCGGCTGGCAGCCTACGATCGAGCATCCCCCCGACCCCCGTGTCGAGGCCGAACGACACTACTACACCCCCATCCACGAGGAGCTCCCCCGGCACGGCTATCGACGGACCCGGGAGCTCCGAGAGGTGATCCGGGAAATCTTGCGCGACCTCAAGAAGTACGAGCGACGTCTCCTCGCGCGGAAGGAAGCTGTCCACCTCGGCGTATCGTGGCGGAACGCCGACAACAAGGAGCGGCTCCTCCCTTCGGTTCCCGCCGCCGTGGATCCCACGCCTCCCCCCACCCCGACCGTTTCCCCGTCGAGCACTCCCGATTCC
Source organism: Thermoplasmata archaeon (assembly GCA_022749845.1). Taxonomy (GTDB): domain Archaea; phylum Thermoplasmatota; class Thermoplasmata; order Lutacidiplasmatales; family UBA184; genus JAKIVR01. The sequence continues at coordinate 8,339 of JAKIWX010000044.1, read as the reverse complement.
CCGGCGTAGGCACCTCATGCACGGGGTCCTCACCCTCGCGGGCGAGGGGACCCGCATGCTCCCGTGGAGCCGGGGGCTGCGCAAGGAGTTCCTTCCCCTCCTAGATCGAAGTGCCACCGGGACCACGGTGTTGAAACCCGTGGCCCACCTCGCGCTCGAGTCGCTCGTCCGCGCAGGAGCGGACCGGATCACGCTTGTCGTGGCCCGCCGCGACGAGGGACTCGCCCGGAGCTACTTCTCGGTAGATGAGGAGTTCCTCGACCGTCACGCGCACCACCGGGAGCGGCTTGCCGAAACCGAGGCATTCTACCGCGCGTTGGGTCACCTCGAGCTCAAGATCGTGGTCCAGGCCGAACCCAAAGGGTTCGGGGACGCAGTACTTCGGGCGGCACCCTCGATCGGTCGCGCTCCGTTCTTGCTCCACGCCGCGGACGCAGTACTCCTCGAGCACCCTCGCGGAAGAACCCTGGCAGCGCTTGGCCGGTTGCAGGCAGCCGAAGACCTGGACGCGGTCCTTCTTGTCCGGCGAGTAGCGGACCCGAGCAAGTACGGGGTCGTGGAGGGCCGGATAGTTGGCCGATTCGGGGGGTATCGCCGGCTCGAGGTGAGCGCGATGGAGGAGAAGCCCGCGAAGCCGAAGTCACCCTGGGCCGCCGCGGCGGTCTACTCGTTCTCGCCGCGGATCTTCGACGCCCTCCGAACTGAGGCGCGGACCGGGCGCTCGCGGGAGCTTGAGCTCACCGCAGGAATCGCGCGGCTCGTTCGAGAGAGGGGGCGGGTGGCCGCGCTCATCCTTCCCCCATCCGCCGGTCGGTGGAGCTCGGTGGGGAGCGTCGAAGGATACCTTCGCGCGCTCCACCGCTCGAAGCGAGCCGCCGAGAACCTCGGCGTCACGCGACGCGCAGGATAGCTGGCGACCTGTCTAGCGCGTGGGCCCGCACAAGCTGTTCGACGACGAGGACGAGGTCGGTCTCTTCTACGAGTTCGTGACCAACCCTCCGGCGGGGACGGTGTTCAGCGCCGAATCGCCCCACGTCTCGAACCGCAAGATCGACAACGTGCGGGTCGTGTTCGACGCCCGTTCGTTCGCGCCCATGATGGGGAACTGAGCAGGCCGGGACCCCCTTAGTACTGGCATGGACTGAGCACCGGGGAGACCGATGTCGTGGTGAGTGCGAAAGCACCGGACCGATTCTTCGGGCCCGATGCGCTCCGGTTTCTTCGCGACTTGAGGACGAACAACGACCGCGAATGGTTCCAGGCGAACAAGGTGCGTTACGAGCGCTCGGTCCAAGCTCCCGCTCTCCGCTTCATCGAAGCAATGGGGCCCCGGCTCGCGAAGCTGAGTCCGCACCTCGTGGCTTCTGCGCGCACTTCGAGAGGATCGCTCACGCGAATCTACCGGGACACACGGTTCTCCACGGACAAGAGTCCCTACCGCGCGAACGTCGGGATTCATTTCTTCCACGACCGGGGAGGGAAGGAGGAGCACCTTCCGGGCCTATACTTCCACATGGCGCCCGGCGAGAGCACGGTGGCCGCGGGTATCTGGCATCCCGACCTGCCGGCCCTTCGGAAGATCCGGGACCACATCGTTGCCCACCCGGCCGACTGGGGACGGGTCGTAAGGAAGGGGATCAAGATCGGTGGGGAGTCGTACGTTCGGGCACCGGCCGGCTACAATCCCGACCACAAGTTCCGAGAGGACCTGCGTCGGAAGGATTTTTACTCGTTCCGAACCTTCCCGGACCGCGTGGTGACCAGCCCGGTATTTGGAAAGACGTTCGAAGCCACCTGCAGGGAGCTCGACCCGCTCAACCAGTTCCTAGCCGCGGCGATCGGGGTCGCTTGGTGAAGTCACCCCCTAGGGTGGTCGCGCCACGCTGCCGCAACCGCACGGACGGTTGGCGATAGTCCGGGCGGAACTGCCGGCGCCCAGCTCGCGGTGGCGAAACACGTTCCTACAACAGATTAAGAGCGGGTAGACTTTCGGCGTGCTAGTCTACCTCCGGGGGGTCTCCCCCCGTAGGACGAGGGAAGGAAGCTCAATTGAAGCGACAGATGGTGGATATGCTGGCCGACCTCGTGAAGATCCCGAGCGATTCGCTCGCGGACAAGCAGGAGGTGCTGGACTATGTCCAGTCGTTCACCGACCAGATCCACATGCGGAACACCTTGTTCGGAGACTCCTCGGCCCCGGCGCTCCTTGCCGAGTACGGCCAGGCGGGAGTGGTCTTCTCGGGGCACCTCGACACCCCACCGATCGGGGACTACTGGAGCTTCTCCCAGAGCCAGCTCGCGAGCGGACGCATGTACGGCCGCGGCGCGGCGGACATGAAGGGCACCGTCATCGCCATGCTCCAAGCGGCCCAGGACCTGGTCGCGCGGAAAATCCCAGTGGCCCTCGCCCTTACCACGGACGAGGAGACGGCGATGCAGGGCGCGGTCGCGCTCTCGAAGACGCTTCCCATTCGCCGTGCGAAGGCGATCGTGGTCGGAGAGCCGACCGGCCTTCGCGTTGCCTACGCCGAAAAGGGTGTGCTCGACCTCGCCATCGAGACGCGTGGAAAGGCGGCCCACGGGGCGATGCCTCACCTCGGGGAGAACGCGATCTCGAAGATGATGCGACTCCTTCGGGGACTGGAAGGGTTCAAGGGCCGTATCGCCCACCCGGAGCTCGGGTCCGTCACGGTCAACGTGGGTACCTTCAACGGAGGTACACGCCTCAATGTGGTCCCCAACAAGTGCACCGCGGAGGTGGATATTCGATTCCCACCGCCCTACTCGCCCGACCAGCTCTACACGGAGATTGAGGAGCACCTTCGCCGGATCAAGACGCCGTTCACACTTCGCCGGATCCTCTCCATGCCCTCGGTGCAGATTGACCCGACGCTCGACCATGTGCGACTCTTGAAGGAGGTCGCAGCCTCCGAGACCGCCGTCCTCGTGCACGCCTCCGAGGCGGTCTACTACACGCAGGTGAACCCGCGCGTGGTGATCTTCGGCGCGGGAGAGGAGGAACTCTCGCACCAGGCGAACGAGTACGTAAAGGTCGAGGCAGTCGCGCGGGCGAGCGAGGTGTTCAAGAAGTACGCTCTCCGACTTGTCCAGTCCCGCGCCAGCTAGGGGCAGTGCGGATCGCCGAGCTAGCGACCCGCTTCCCGCCCGGGCCCGGGGGAGTCGAGCGGCACGTCGAGGCGCTCTCCCGCGAGCTCGTCGTTCAGGGGGAGTCGGTCCAGGTGTTCACGAGCGACCTCCTGACCGAGTTTCCGTGGCATCGACTACCTCCCGAGGTGCAGCGCGAGGAAACGCTGGAGGGATACCGCGTACACCGGCTCCCGGTCTGGTCGCTTCCGGGCGAACTCCACTACACCTTCTTTCGGAAGTTGTTCGCCTCTCTCGAGACGACCGAGCCCGAGATCGTGCACGCCCACACGTACGGGACCCACCAGACCACCGTCGCTCGACGGTATCACCGCCGCACCGGCACACCCTACGTCCTTACCGCCCACTTCCATCCCATCTGGTCCATCCACGGAGGTTGGGCCCGCCATCGTCTGCGAGCGTTCTACGACCGTCGACTTTCGGGCGCGACCCTCGAGGAGGCCGCTCGAGTCATAGTCCAAGGAGCGGAGGAGGAGCGGCTTCTCCGAATTGGGCACCCGGATCTGCCCAAGGTCGTTCGAATCCCTCCCGGGCGTACTCCGTTGCCCCCTCCGCTGGAGTCGCCCGACGCCTTCCAGAGGAAGTTTGCGTTACCCGGCCCATTCCTCCTCTTCGTCGGTCGTCTCGCCTCCAACAAGGGACTCGAACCGCTCGTGGACGCTTTCGCGTCGCTAGCACGGAGCGATCCTACAGCCTCGCTCGTGCTGGCTGGCGCGGACGGGGGCATGCAAGCCCGCGTCGAGGATCGAGTACGCCGCGCAGGCCTCGGATCTCGGGTGAAACTCACCGGATACATCGAGGACGAGCGATTGCTCGCGTCCGGGATCCGGGAGGCCCGCCTTCTCGTCCTACCGAGCGAGTACGAAGCGTTCGGCCTCGTTCTTCTGGAAGCGCTCTCCCAGGGGACGGCCATCGTCGCCTCGAGGGTCGGGGGGATCCCGGAGGTGCTCGACAACGGCAAGGCGGGCCGCCTGGTCCCGCCTCTCGAAGTTGGGCCGCTCTCGGAGGCACTCCTCGCCCTCTGGCAGGACGCGAATGAGCGCGCCCGCCTGGTCGAGTACGGACAGAGAACAGTGCTGCCCCGGTACTCTTGGCCAGAGGTCACGCGGTCGATCCGTTCGCTATTCCAGGAGGTCGTTGGCTCGTGAAGATCGCGCTCATCACCCTCCGCTTCAACGCCCCGGGGGGTGTCGAATCCACCGTCCGGGAGCTCGCCCTCGGACTGCAAGCGGCCGGTGAGGAGGTCACCGTGTACGCAAGCGAGCTTTACGACGAGGGAAGGTGGGAGAAGCACCGCGATTTTCCTCCTACGGTCTCCGGAATCCCCGTCCGCTGGTTTCCGGTCTTCAAGAAGCTCCTCCCAGGAATCACCCTCCCGCTCTGGGTCGGGCTGATCGACGCGCTCCGGGAGGACGCTCCCGATGTGATCCACGCCCACTCCCACCGCTACGGCCATGTCCTCGAGGCTGCCGCGGCGGCCCACGGATGCGGCATCCCGTTCGTGGTCAGTCCCCACTACCATCCCGCCGACCTTCGAGAACCCCCCTCCAAGCGCATGTTGCTCCGAGGGCAAGACTTCCTCTTCGGCGTGACCGCCTACCGGGTCGCGAACCGCATTCTCGTCGAAACCGAACACGAGGCTTCTCAACTCCGAGAGTTCGCTCCTGCGGCGAAGGTGATGGTGCTCCCGCCTGGGGTGAACTTGTTGGACTGGGAAGCGGATGCGCCGAAGGGCGCCGCCCTCCCCGAGGGCCTGCCGGACCGCTATCTCCTTTTCGCGGGGCGAATCGCCTCGAACAAGGGGTTGGATTTCCTCATCAACGCCCTCGCTCGGCTCCCACCCTCGAACCGAGTGCCGGTGGTCCTACTGGGAAGGGATTGGGGAGAGCAGGCGCGGCTTGTCGCCCGGGCGAAGGAGCTCGGAGTCGATTCGAGCCTAGTTTGGGCAGGGCACGTCGAGGACCGAGCCCTCTACCGCGAGTTCTTCCGACATGCGGCAGGATTCGTCCTGCCAAGCGAGTACGAGGCGTTCGGGCTCGTGCTGCTCGAGGCGATGGCGGCCGGGCTGCCCATCGCCGCCACCTCCGTCGGTGGAGTCCCCGAGGTGTTGGAGCAGGGGAAGGACGGAATCCTTCTACCCTACGGGAACGCTGAGGCGCTAGCGACCGCCCTCACACGACTGTTCGCCCCTCAGCCGCTGCCACAGCAGGTACTCGAGCACAACCGTGCTCGGGCGAGGGAGTTCTCCACGACGAAGATGGTCGAGCGGCACCGCGAGGCGTATCGTCACGCGGTCGGGATCAACCAGGTCGGGAGCTAGGCGGCGGAGCGGTTCTCGAGCGGACCGGACCCGTCGCGGCTCTCTTGAGCTCGGCCGAGAGACGGCTGAGACCGTACCGTTCCTCGGGATCCCTGTGGAGCAGCGCGAGCGGTTTCAACAGCATGGAGAGGAGCCGCAACACTAACCGGCCCCGACGTCCGAGGCGTACCGGCGGAGGATGGCCATGGCCCGGCGAAGATTCGGACGAGAGGCGGCGAAGGAGAGCCGGAGGTGGCCCGCGCCGAGCGCTCCGAACGCGTCCCCCGGGGTGCTGATGAGGCCGCGCTTGAGAAGCGCCCCGGCGATCTCCGGTGCGGTCCCGGGCCAATCGACCTTCGGGAACGCGTAGAAGGCCCCCGAGGGAGGCACGCACGAAAGCCCCGGGATCCGGTTGAGCTCCCGGACGATCAGCGCTCGACGGATTCGGAACTCCTTCACCATGGCGCGCATCGCCTCGCCCGCGTCCGCGAGTCCGGCGAGGGCGGCCACCTGAGCCGGGGTCGAGGGGCAGGCGATGAGGTGGTAGCTCACCTTGTTCAGGTCGGGAGTGAGGGCGCGAGGGGCGACGAGGAAGCCGAGCCGCCAGCCTGTCATGGCGAACATCTTGGAGAAGGAGTGCACCACGACCACACGATCGCTCTTGCCCCAGAAGGAGGTGAATCGCCCGTCGTAGACCATCTCCTCGTAGACTTCGTCCGAGACGATCGCGAGTCCGTTCGCCTCGGCGAAGGTCACGAGGCGATCCACGGTGGTGGGCGAGAAAACGGCCCCCGTGGGATTGGAAGGGGAGTTCACCACAATCGCCCGCGTGCGCGATGTGACCTTCTTTTCGAGCTCGTCGAAGTCCGGCTGGTATCCGTGCCCCTCGTCGAGCGGGTACGGTACGGCCGTCGCTCCCGCGAGGCGGGCGTGCGGCGCGTACAGGACGAAGCCCGGGTCGGGGATCAGCACCTCGTCCCCGTTCTCGTAGAGCGCAAGGGCAGTGGCAAAGAGACCCTGCGAACCCCCGGCGGTGACGATGATGTTGTCCCGATTCACCTCGGGGTCGATTCCGTGATAGCGCGCCGCGATCGCATCCCGGAGCGCCGGCAGTCCCGCCGACGGCCCGTAATGGTTCTTGCCGCCTCGGACGGCCTCGCAGAGCGCGTCGACGACCGACTTCGGTGGGTCGAAGTCCGGCTCTCCGAGCCCGAGGTTGATCGCGTCGGGCGGGGCGGCCTCGAACATCTTCCGGATGCCCGAGATTTCGATGTCGCGCACCCGCTGCGAAACCATCTCGGTTGGAACCGGAGGTGGCGTGATAACGGTTTTCCCGACAAGCCCGATTCGTCGTCGATGGGACACCTCCCGTCGAGGCGCGGGGGCTCGACGAAACCCCCTTGTAGGTGAACGCCCACGGTGCGACCGGTTGCTTCATGCCGGTCACGGTCGTCGTCGGGGCCCAGTTCGGGGACGAGGCGAAAGGGAAGATCACGGATTTCCTCGCCGCCAACGCCCGGTACGTGGTCCGGACGGGCGGCGGCCCGAACGCCGGCCACTCGATCCAGATCGGGGAGGAGAAGACCGTCCTGCACCAACTTGCGTGTGGCGTGCTCCGTCCCGGATTGGTCGGGGTGAGCGGCCCGGGGATGAGCCTCGACCCGTTCGCCCTCGAGGAGGAGATCCTCGAGCTGGACCGGCGTCATCTGCTGAAGGGAGAGGTTCTCATCAGCGACCGGGCGCACCTCATCCTCCCGCTCCACCGGATCGAGGATGCCTGGGAGGAGGAGCTCCGCGCGAAGCAGCCGGGCGGGAAGGCGATGGGGACCACCCTCCGCGGCATCGGGCCGAGCTACGCCGACCGGTACGGGCGCTGGGGGCTTCGCGTAGTGGATCTCACGCGCCCAGCCCTTCTCTCCTCGCGATTGAGCATGCTTTACGTGCGAAAGGCCCACCTTCCTGGGCTCCCCCCGCAGGAGGAGCTTCGCGCGAATCTGTCCGAGCTCGGAAGCCGGCTCGCGCCGCGGATCGCCTCGACCGAGCCGCTACTGTGGGAAGCGATCCGCCGGGGTGAGGTGGTGTTGCTCGAGGGTGCCCAGAGCGCGCTCCTCGACGTCGACTATGGGACGTATCCCTACGTGACGAGCTCGCATCCTACCGCTGCGGGTGCGCTCATGGGGAGCGGCATTCCACCCTCGGACTTGGATGAGGTCGTGGGGGTGCTCAAGGCGTACTCGACCCGGGTCGGGGAGGGACCGTACCCCACCGAAGGCTCGGCGAGCGAGCAGGAGTATCTTCGAGAGGGAGGGGGGGAGCGCGGGGCGACCACCGGTCGGCCCCGTCGATGCGGTTGGCTCGACCTCGTTCTCCTTAGGTACGCCTCGCGCCTCAATGGATTCACCTCGCTCGCGGTCACCAAGGTCGACGTGCTTGGAGGTCTCGATGAAGTTCCGGTAGGGGTGGGCTACGAAGACCCGTCCGGGGCTCGGGTCGATTGGCCGCCGACCGTCGCCGAGGAATTCGATAGCCTGAGACCGGTCTACCGTCGCCTTCCCGGGTGGCCCGAACTCACCACCCGTCTCAAGGCAAGGATCGAACGGGAAGGCGTTCACGCGCTACCCTCCACCCTTCGCCGGTATCTTGATTACGTGACCGAAAACACCGGAGTGCCGGTCGAGTGGCTCAGCTACGGTCCCCGGCGGGAGGAGACGCTCTGGTTAGGACGGGGTGCGACCGCCCAAGCGAGCCGGGGCCTGGAGAACTGGGCCGCCTAGCCCCTCGGTGGGGCGAACGTGGCGCTCGACCTCTACTTGTACCTGGCGTTTGGGGCAGGGCTCGTCGCGGGGCGGGTTCGCCACGTCGACAGCGTCTGGGT
>JAKIWX010000043.1 GCA_022749845.1 Thermoplasmata archaeon | reverse complement strand
GTGTGGTGGTCCAGGATGATCACGGGATAGGTGTGCTCGGCGAACGCATCGAGCCAGCTCGCCCCCGTGTCCACGACCCAGACCGGTCCACGGGTCGCGTGCAAGAGCTCCTTCATGCGACGCCCGTCCACGCCCACGAGCGGGGTCGCCTGCATCCCGTAGCCGAGCCGGCGGAGCGCCCGGACGGCGCTCGTCGCGCTTGCAATCCCGTCGCCGTCGTAGTGATAGATAACGCGCCAGCGGCCCGGGTGCGCGAGCAGGAGCTCGCGGGCGCGGGTGAACTCCTCGGAGTACTGGGGCGCTTCGACGAACCGTTCCGGCCCGGAGGCCATCACTCCACCTGGAGCACCGCGCGCGCCGAGGTGTAGCTCCAGTCGTCGGGGAGGATCCGGCGCCGTCGGTAGTAGCGCGCGAGCCGCCGGATGCGGGATTCCATGAGGTTGAGGCCGCGTCGGTTGGAGTTGTCGCTCGGGTGCGTCGCAAGGTGGCGCTGAAGGTGGACGACCCGCTTCAGGAGGGCCTGCATGTCCTCCGGCAGGTCGGCGCGGACCCCCGAGTCGCGCAGGAGAGGTTGCATGCGCTTTCCGGTGACCGCCCGGATGGAGGGTACACCGTAGCTGTCGCGCAAGGTGGCGCCCACCTGCGCGGGAGAGAGGCCCGTCTTTGCGAGCCGGACCGCCTGCTCGCGGGTCTCGTCCGGCTCGGCCGTAACCCAGGCCGGTTTCGTCAGCGGAAACGGCCGGTGCGAGCCCGAGCGGCCCTTCCGCCCGGAGTGAATTCGGGACACGACGATGCGACGGAGGGTGGCTACTTAACGGTTGGCGGCAGGGCGAAAGCGGCAGCACCGGAAGGGGGCCGGGAGAAGGCGAAGGTGGTGCTTCGGAACCTTCGCGGTACGGGGTGCGAAGGGCTACTTCACGCGGTCGGAGGTCTCGATGGAGTCGACGAGGAACCGCTTGCCTTCCGACGTGATCGCGAATCGCGTTCCCACCGCCCGGCCCTTCTCCCACGAGAACTCCCGATCCGAGTTCGCGCGGATCATCTGATTCTTGAGGAGGAGCCCGAGGGCGAACCGCACCGAGACTTGTCCGTCCTTCACGGCCCAGAACGCCCCCAAGGTTCCCTCGAGCTCGGCGAGCTCCTTGGCCTGGTCGGGGGATTCCTCCGAGTACTGCGCCTCGCTGCGGTTCAGCTGCCGCAGGAGCTCGAGCATCGTCGCTCGCGTGGGGTCTTCGCTCGGCATGGGGCACCTCGCATCCGTTCTAGGTGCGGCCCCGGTACATAGACTCCGCGGCCCGCGCTTCGCGAGCGATGAGCTTTTGCGACAGGACGGCGTCGTGAGTACCGTAGATGGCCTGCACCTGCCGGCTGCCGGCCCGGTGCGGCGTGTGCAACACGCCGCTCAAGGTTCCGCTTTCGAACCTCGAGAGTTCGAGCGGCGGAGCGCTCATGGTCGAGCGGTTCGCCCGCCGCGACTCGGCCGCCGGCCGGGAAGGGTTGCGGCGGCTCATCGAGGGCACCGCCCGTTGCGCGATCTGCGGGAACCTCGTGCACCACCTTCACTCGCGCAGCTGCGTCGCCGAGTACCTCGCGGCGATCGGGGTTCCCCCTACCGAGCGGAGCGCGCTCCTGCAGAAGATCTCCTTCCCCGAGGGCTAGCTCGGTGCCGGCCGAGAAGTTCGTTGTCACTCCCTACGAGGTGCGGGGGGCGATCGACTACGATCGCCTGCGCGAGCTGTTCGGCACCCAGGACCTAGGGCCGGAGCTGCTAGCGCGTCTCGAGAAGGCTGCCGGCGCGCCGCTCCCACCGCTCCTCTCCCGGGGCGTCTACTACTCGCACCGCGACCTCGCGGGGATCCTCGAGGCCGCCGAGGGAAAGAAGCCGTTCTTTCTCTACTCGGGCCGCGGGCCCTCGGGCCCGATGCACACCGCCCACCTCGCGCCGTTCGAGCTCTGCCGGTGGTTCCAGGAGCGGTTCCACGCCTCGATGTACATCCAGATCACGGACGACGAGAAGTTCTGGCTCCGCCCCCAGTACCGCCGAGAGGAGACGTACGCCTGGGGGATCGAGAACCTTCTCGACATCCTCGCGGTCGGCTTCGACCCGGCCCGGACCCGCGTGTTCTTCGATACCCGGAGCATCGGCACGATGTACTCGCTCGCCGTGGATGTCGCAAAACGCATCCCCTACTCGACCGTGAAGGCGGTGTTCGGTTTCCCCACGAGCACGAACATCGGGCTCGTGTTCTACACGGCGCTCCAGAGCGTGCCCTGCTTCTACCCCTCCTGGAGGACCGGCGGCCCCGTGCCCTGCCTCATCCCCTGCGGCATCGACCAGGACCCCCATTTCCGTATCACGCGGGACCTCGCCGAGGCGCTCGGCTACCCGAAGCCGGCGCTCCTGCACAGCCAGATCCTGCCGGGCCTCCTCGGCGGCAAGATGTCGAGCTCCGGACCGGAGAAGGAGAACGCGCTCTACCTCAACGATCCGCCGGAGGGGGCCACGCGGAAGCTCAAGAACGCCTTCACCGGCGGCCGCGCGACCGTCGAGGAGCAGCGCCGCCTCGGGGCGACGCCCGAGGTGTGCTCCGTGTGGGCGCTCTGGCGCGCCACCTTCGCGAAGGACGAGGCGGAGTTCCAGACGGTGACCCGCGACTGCCGCTCGGGTGCGATGCTGTGCGGGGAGTGCAAGGGCAAGCTCACCGAGCGGGTGCTGCCGTTCCTCGCCGCGCACGCGGCCCGGCGGGAGAAGCTCCGGCCTACGGCGGAGTCGTTGATCCTCGAGAGCGCACCGGGTTCCACCTCGAGCTCGGGCGGGCCGCCGATCCCGCCGCCCTGACCTAGGCGACTTCGGGCCGGCGCTGCGGCCGCGGAAGCGGGGTAGGGGGCCGCGGAGGCTCGAACTCCTCCGCCTCGGGTTCCTCGTCGATGGGCATGCCGCCCGCCACGGTGAGGAGCCGGAGCATCGGCCGGAAAAGGGAGCGCTCCGCCCGCTCGGGGTCGATCGTGTACGCCCGCTCGAAGGCGGCCATCGCCTCCTCCTCCTCGCCGAGGCTCAGGAGAGAGAGAGCGAGGCGGAGCCAGCTGTCGCTCTCGCGGGAGTCCTCCCGTTCGGCGGCTTCCGCCAGGTGGATGTCGGAGCCCACGGGAACGACGAGGGGGATCTCGGGGACGGGCTCGCCCGTCTCGCGGGAGAGGACGAGCGCCCGCTCGAAAGCGGTCTCGGCGCTCTCGCGGTCGCCGGCCTCCGCGAGCGCCACGCCGAGACGGTGCCAGGCGACAAGGTCGGTAGGCAGCAGGGCGACCGCGCGGCGGTAGGCGCTCGCGGCGTCCCCCCACTCCTCGCGGAGCGACCGGGCCACGCCGAGGTGGAACCACGCTTCCCCGTCCTGCGGGGAGAGGGCCACGGCGCGGGAGAGGGCGAACTCCGCCTCCGACCCCTCGCCCAAGTGAGAGAGGCACATCCCGAGGTAGGTCCAGGCCTTCGCCTCGTGCGGCACCTCTCGTAGCACCTCCCGGAACGCCGTCGCTCCCAACCGCCACTCCTCCCGGAGGAAGTGGTGGACCCCGATGTCGAACTGCTGGGTCACCCAGAGACCCGGAACCCCGGAGGTGGGAGGACGGAAAAATGCTCCGTTCGTCGGGCAGCTTCCGGGAACCCGCGGCGTGAGCCACCCTCGCGCGGTTGCCGGTCGCTTAAATAGGTGGGGTTCCGTCCGAGCGCCGAAGGTATTCGAACCGCCCGGCCCTCTCGAGCCAGTCTCGTCAGACTTAGTTTTGACGGTCCCAGCTTGGAACGGCCCGAGTGCAACGGATTCCCTCAACAACGCAACAAGCGAAAGAGAGGCGACGACCAATGGAGAAGACCATGACGAAAGTGCGCGACCTGACACCGAGCTCGAAGCAAGTAAACGTCCACGCTAAGGTGGTGAACGTTGGAGAGGCGAAGGAAGTGATGGGCAAGTACGGCGACCCGCGAAAGGTGGCCGAGGCCGTGATCGGCGACGAGACGGCCGTCATCACCTTGTCGCTCTGGAACGAGCAGATCGGTTCGATCGCGAAGGACGATGTGATCACGATCGACAACGGCTACGTGTCCCTCGTGCGGGGCCACATGCGCCTCAACGTGGGCCGGTACGGCACCATGACGAAGTCGAGCGACCCCGTGAGCGAGGTCAACCAGACGCTCGACATGAGCCAGCAAGAGTTCGAGTCCGAGCGGCGCTCCTTCGGGGGCGGCGGCTACCGTGACCGTGGCTCGGGCGGCTACGGCGGCGGCGGCGGGCGCGGCTACGGCGGCGGGGGCGGCGGTGACCGCGGCTCGGGCGGCGGCGGTGGCGGCGGTGGCGGCAGCCAACCGGGCGGCCGCGAGCGCTCCGAGAGCTACAAGCGCTACTAGTCCAGCACCCTTTCCCGGGCGGCGAAAGCCGCCCGGACCCCCCCTTTTCCAAGCACCTGTTTAATAGACGCAGCGACCTCCGCGGCCCGATGGCGGAGACGGCCGGGCGCTGGCTGCAGATGTACGTAGAGAGCCGGAAGGCCCTGACGAGCTTCTACCGCCCTCCGAGGATGGAGGGGGCCGATGTGACCGGTGCCACGCTCGCCGGTCCGGACGACCGCATCGAGCCCGGCGAAGCCGCCTACTTCCTCTCGGACGACCAGGCCCACGCGCTCGCCCTTACCGAAGAGATCGCCGCGAAGCGCGGCTACACGGTCGAGGTGAAGGACCTCGCGAAGTCGGGCCGCCTCGAGCGGATCGTCACGGAACAGCTGCGCGGGGTGCAGAACTTCCCGGTCCTTATCGGTCCGAGGGGGATGCGCCTAGAAGGGGTCGAGTCGTTCACCTCGGAGAAGCTCTGCTCGATCATGCCGGCCGAGATGCCCGTGCTCCGCGCCTTCACCTACCTCAAGATCAAGGGCGGCGACGTGGACGCCTTCCGCGAGGGACTGCTCGCCTTCCCGCAGGTGCGCGAACTGCACCTCCTCACGGGGGACTGGGACGCTTTCCTGGTGCTCGAGTTCGAGGGCCAGGGCTCCCCCACGAAGCGCACCATCCTCGACTTCGTCACGACGAAGATTCGGGGACTCCCCGAGGTCGTCGACTCGAGCACGCTCGTGCCCGAGTACTCGGTGACGAAGTTCCCGTTCTAACGGCGCTTGCGTCCCCGCAGCGGGACCGATCGGGGGGCGGCCCGCACCTTGCCGCCGGGCTCGGGACTACCGTAGAGCGGCTCGACGGTGATCGGGTGGTTCGTGAGCCAGGCGATCCCCTCGACGTACGCCGCAAACGACTCGAGGCTCGTGAAGAGCGGGAGGCCGAGCTCGACCGCACGCCGTCGGATGGTGTACTCATCCTCGAGCATCCGTTCGAACTTCTCCTGCGTGAGCGAGGAGGGGACGTTCAGGATGAGCGCGACCTCGCCCCGGTCGAGCGCTTCGAGCACGTTCGGGTGCCGGTCCGGCTCCGAGACCTTGTGGAGCACCTGCACCCCCCGGACCCCTCGTCCGCCGAGGAACGCCGCCGTGTCCTCGGTGCCGGCGAGCACGAACCCGAGCTCGGCGAGCCACCGCGCGGTCGGAAGGAGCGCCTCCTTGAGCTCGAGCCCGCCCACCGAGAGGAGCACGGTCCCGCCCGGCTCCGCGAGCTTCACGCCGGTCGCCAGGAGCGCCTTGACGAGCGCGTCCGCGAAGGTGGGGCCGAAGCAGGCCACTTCCCCCGTCGACTGCATCTCGACGCCGAGGAGCGGGTCGGAGCCCGACACCTGCAGGAAGGAGAACTGCGGCACCTTCACCCCCCAGCGGTGCGGCGGTAGCGGAGCGACCCCCTCCTGGGAGAGCGGCCGGCCCAGCATCGCCCGGGCCGCCTCCCTGAGGAGCGGCACGCCGGTGGCCTTCGCGAGGAACGGGAGGGAGCGGCTCGCGCGCAGGTTGAGCTCGATGATCTGGAACGCCCCGGCCTTCACCAGGAACTGGATGTTGAACGGGCCGCGGATCTTGAGCTCCCGCGCGAGCCGCTCGGCCGCACGGCGCAGGTCCGCCTGGACGGCGGCCGAGGTGTGCCGCGGCGGGAGGCAGAAGATCGCATCCCCCGAGTGGATGCCGGCCCGCTCGACGTGCTCGAGGATTCCGGCGACCAGCACCTTCTTCCCGTCCGAGACGCCGTCCAGCTCGACCTCGTCCGCCCCCTCGACGAACTTCGAGATGACGACCGGGTACTCGGGGGAGAGCCGCGCCGCCTCCGACAGGAACCGGGCGAGGTCCTGGCGCCCCGCGATGACCCGCATCGCGGCTCCCGACAGGACGTACGACGGACGGACGAGGACGGGGTAGCCCACCTCCGAGGCGAACAGCTCCGCCGCCTCCGGGGTCGTGAACGCCCGCCACGCGGGTTGGGGGAGTTCGAGCCGCTCGAGGAGCGCGCCGAACCGGGAGCGGTCCTCGGCCGTGTTGATCGAGGCCGGTGCCGTGCCCAGGACGGGGATGCCGCAGGCGGCTAGGAGCGGGGTCAGGTTCTGCGCGAGCTGGCTCCCCACGCACGTGACGACGCCTCGGAACCGCTCGAACTCGACGAGGTCGCGCACCCGTTCGAGCGTGATCTCCTCGAAGTAGAGCCGGTCCGACCGGTCGTAGTCGGTCGAGACGGTCTCGGGGTTCGAGTTGAGGACGGCCACCGTGGGTACCCCTTCCGCCTTGAGCCCGTCGACGAGGTTCATCGTCGACCAGTCGAACTCCACGCTCGAGCCGATGCGGTAGGGTCCCGCGCCGAGCACGAGCACCGACCCCGCGGGAACGCGCGTCACGTCGTCGGCGTCCGCGCGGTAGGTGACGTACAGGTAGTTCGTGCGGGCGGGCCACTCGCCCGCCAGGGTGTCGATCATGCGCATGCGGGGCCGTATCCCGGCCTCGAGCCGGCGGCGGCGCACCTCCTCCTCGTCGATGCGCGCCGCGCGGCCGATCGCGCGGTCGGAGAGCCCGAACTCCTTCGCCTTGCGCAGCAGCGCGTTCGGCAGCGCCCCTCCCTCGAGGGCGCCGAACGCGCGGTGGACCCGTTCGAGCTCGGCGAGCTCGTCGACGAACCACCGGTCGATCCAGGTCCGCCGTGCGATCTCCTCAGGGTCCGCGCCCGCCCGGAGCGCCTCGAGGACCGTCGTCAGAAACTCGGGTCGGATCGGGAGGAGGTCCTGGAGCACCTCCCCGACCGGACGGGCGGTCGGGGGCGGCACGAGGTCCGAGCGCGGGTCCGACATCCGGACCGCCTTGCTGAGCGCCTCGGGGAAGGTGGCGCCGATCCCCATCACCTCGCCGACGCTCTTCATCGAGGGACCGAGCGCGGTGTCGGAGTGGGCGAACTTCTGCAGGTCCCAACGGGGGAGCTTGACCACGACGTAGTCGAGGGCCGGCTCGAAGCAGGCCGTGGTCACCCCGGTCACCCGGTTCTTGAGCTCCGAGAGGGTGTAGCCGAGGGCGAGCTTCGCCGCCACGTAGGCGAGCGGATAGCCGGTCGCCTTGCTCGCGAGCGCGCTCGAACGCGAGAGCCGGGCGTTGATCTCGATCGCGAAGTACTCCTCGCTCGCCGGGTCGAGGGCGAATTGGATGTTGCACTCCCCCACGATGCCGCAGACTTCGGCGGCGCGCAAGGCGGCGCGACGCAGGAGCTGGTACTCGGCATCGGAGAGGGTCTGCGAGGGGGCGATCACGACGTTGTCGCCGGTATGCACGCGCATGCCGAGCAGGTTCTCCATGTTGCAGACGGTGATCGCCGTCCCGAGCCGGTCGCGCACCACCTCGTACTCGATCTGCTTGAACTGGCCAACGTACCGCTCGAGCAGCACCTGCCCAACGGGGGAGATTCGCAGGCCCCGGCCCACCACTTCCTCGAGGTGCTCCGCGTCCCAGGCGACCCCGCCGCCCTTGCCGCCGAGGGTGTAGGCGACCCGGACCATGGCGGGATAGCCGATCTCCTTCGCGACCTCGCGCGCCTCTTTGAGGGTGTAGACGGCGCGCGCCGGCAGGACCGGGACCTTCGCGCGTCGCATGAGCTCCATGAACTTCGCTCGGTCCTCGGTCCCCCGAATGCCGGCGAGCGGAGTGCCGAGAACCCGCGTCTTGTTCCGACGGAACGACCCGCGGTCCGCGAGCTGGACACCGCAGTTGAGGGCGGTCTGACCACCGAAGCTGAGGAGCACCCCGTCTGGTCGTTCCGCCTCGAGGATCGGCTCGACGAACTCGGGCGTGAGCGGCTGGAAGTAGACGCGGCCGTGCCGCGGTGGGTCGGTCTGCAGCGTCGCGATGTTCGGGTTCACGACGATGGTGTAGACCCCCTCCTCCTCGAGCGCCTTGAGGCACTGGCTCCCCGAGTAGTCGAACTCCCCCGCCTCTCCGATCTTGAGGGCTCCCGAACCGAGCAGGAGCACCTTCTCGAACTTCTCGGGGGTCATGGGCTCCTTTGGCGCACCTTGGCCGCGAACCGGTCGAACAGGAACCCCGCCTCCTGCGGGCCCGGATGACCTTCGGGGTGACCCTGGAAGGCGAGCACGAGCCCGCGGGCATCGCGGACCGCTTCGAGCGTGTCGTCGTCGGGGTTCGTGGCCCAGGGCTTGAGCCCGGTCCGTGCTAGCGAGCGCCGGTCCACGGCGTAGCCGTGGTTCTCGCTCGCGATGATCGCGTGGCCGTCGTCGAAGAGGACGGTCTTGTTCTGGCCCCGGTGGCCGTACTTGAGCTTGTACGTGCGCGCCCCCCTCGAGAGGGCGAGCAGCTGCTGCCCGAGGCAGATCCCGAGCGTCGGCAGGGAGGAGTGCCGTGCCTGTTCAAGCGCCGCGATCGGTCCCGAGAGCGTGGAGGGGTCGCCGGGGCCGTTGCCCACCAGCAGACCGGCGACCCGGCGGCCCTCCCATCGCTCGGGGATGGTCTCCTCCGGAGGGAGCCGTAGCACGGAGAGCCCCCGCGTGAGGAGGGCGCGCAGGATGCTCGCCTTCACCCCGCAGTCCGGGACCGCAACGACCGGACCTCGCCCGGCGCGATAGAGCGTGGCCTTCTTCGGCGCAACCTCCGGGAGGAACTTCTCCTTCGCGTACGTCGGGGCGCGCTTCAACGTTCCGCGAAGCTCCGCCGTCGACGGCGCCTCATCCCCCGGCGGGGATACGACGATCACCCCGCGTAGAACCCCCTTCGAGCGGAGGTGCTGCGTGAGGCGACGTGTGTCGATCCCCACGACCCCCGGGACCGTCTCCCCGGCGAGCCAGCTCTCGAGGCTCCGGCGGCTCCCCCAGTGGTTTGGCCGGGTGATGCCGCGTGCGACCATCCCCCGCACCTGCACCTCGGCGGACTCGAAGTACGTGGGCAGGCCCCACTCGTCCCGGGCGGAGGTGTCCGGTATCCCGTAGTTCCCGAGGAGCGGGTAGGTGAAGACGAGGATCTGGCCCCGGTAGGACGGGTCGGTGAGCGATTCCGGGTAGCCGACCATTCCGGTCGTGAACACGACCTCCCCGACGCGACGCCCATCGGCGCCGATGCCGGCGCCGTCGAAACGGGTGCCGTCTTCGAGCAAAAGAGTCCCCTTCCGCTCGGGGACGGATGGGTCCTGCGCCGGCTTCAGGAGTGACCCAACGCGGGCCAGACCTCGAACGAGGTTTAACCCTTGTGTCGCAGGCCGGAGAGGATCGCTCGGCGAGCTCTCCAAGCGCTCAAGAGCGACCCCACCGTCGCCGGAATCGTGCCTGGATTCCCGAAGCTCGAGCCTGCCTACGACCTCGTGATAATCGGAGGCGGGCACGCCGGCCTGCACGCCGGGCTCAAGGCGGCGCTCCTCGAATACCGTGCGGTCGTACTATCGCGCGGCCCGAAGTACGGCCGCTCGTACTACGCTCCCCGCATGGACAACATCCCTGGGTTCCCGGACGGAGTGAGCGGCCACGCGCTCCTCGACCTCCAGATACGGGCGCTCGGGCGATGGGGGGAACGGGTGGGGTACATCACGCCAGCCCGTGTGCTCGCAGCGCGTCGGGACGCCGGGGGATTCGAGGTCGATCTCGAGTGGCTCGCGCGCCGGCACACGGTTCGAAGCAAGGCGCTACTGCTCGCGATGGGGGTGGTCGACCGCATGCCCGTTGTGGGGGGTTCCATCGAGCCGATCTTCCCATGGGCGAATTTCGCCATCGTTGACTTCTGCGTCCTGTGCGACGGCCACGACCTCCCGGGCCGGTCGGTCGGCGTACTCGGGGACGACGTGTTCGCTGCACGGGTGGCGCTCGACCTGCTGCATTTCCGACCCAGCTCGCTCGAGCTCCTCACGAACGGTCGGCCATTTCTCGAGGAGACGGACGCCGGGACGCGTGCCGCGCTGCTCGCGGAGCTCGAGAAGGCCAAGATCCCTGTCCACACCGGTGAGATCGCCGGGTTCGATGGAATCCGGGAGAAGCGCTGGACCGTCCGGTTCGCCGACGGGACCGAGCGGAGCTACGACCGGGGGTTCTCGGGTCTCGGGTGGTACTCGATGAACTCCGAGATCCCGCGTTCGCTCGGCGCGCGATTCGACTCGGAAGGCTATGTCGCGATCGACGCGGACAGCCGCGTCCTCTCCTCCGAGAGCGGGACACCCATTCCGGGTCTCTACTGCATCGGGGATCTTGCCTCGGGATGGAACCAGATCCCCGAGGCGTGGGCGACCGCGGAACGCGCGGTCATCCACGCCTACGCGGAGTACCTGTAGCCCACGCGTTCGCGCGAGCTAGCCTGCAGGAACGGCCGTAGCCTGGGGTTTCAGGCCCAGCTGGCGTCCGAGTTGGGCTAGGTCGCGGGCCACAGCGACCGCGCCGGCAGCCTTGAACCGGTCCGTCTCGGTCCCGAGCGGGCCGAGCTCGACCGGCAAGAGACCGTAGAAGCGCACCCTCGCCCCATGAGCACAGTCGGCGTCGATCCTGTGGTCGCCGACGAACACCGCTCGGTTCGGCGGGACTTCGATCTCGCGCAAGACGGCGAGGAGCGCCTCGGGGTCCGGTTTCACAGGACCAGGGGAGGAGCGTGTCCGCGAGCTTCGGATGAAATGGGCGAGCTGCGTGCGCCGCAGCGCACCTTGGGCGAAGGCTTGGCAGCTCCGCGTGAGGAGTCCGATGCGGTAGCCCTTCTCTGTGAGCGCGTCGAGGAGCTCGCGGGCTCCGGGGCGGGCGACGGTCTTCTCGAGTCCCTCTACCTCGATCTCGTCGAGGCGGCGGTTGACGGAGGCCTCGAAGCGGAACCGAGTCCCCTCGGGGAGTGTGCTGTGGTCGATCTCGCTCGCCGCGGCCTCCATGAGGCTCGGAATAGTCTGCTTGACGGAGAGGTGCCCCGGCGTGACGCCGTGAAGCTCGGCGAGCCGAATCACCTCGTGGCGCATCTTGTCGAACGGGTGCGGGCTCAGGACAAGCGTGCCGTCGAGGTCAAAGACCACGCCGAGCAGCGGGTCCAGGTACTTCGGGTCGACCGAATCCATCGCCACCCACCCACTGTCGGAACCGGGAGGACGGCCCGTTAAGTGTTTCCTTCCAAGCGCAGGGCGGGTCAGCCGAGGGGCGGGTGATGGTAGGTGACCCCGTACCACTTCGACCGATTCCGGTCGTAGGTCGTCCCGCACTGATAGCAGAGGAACAGCTGGGGTGTGCCGGCCTTCGGCTCTACCTCCATCGGATGGCCGCAGCCTGGGCAGTGTAGCTTCCCCTCCACTTCGGGCATCCCGTACCAGCCCGTCCGGCGCAGGTCGTAGACGATCCCGTCCACCGTGCAAAGAAACATGGGAAACGGCACCGTGGCGGGCTCGGGGGGGCCCTTCATCGAGCGGCCGCAGACCGGACAGTACACGGTACTAGAGGGCGTTGCGCGGCCTTCAACATTCGCGCGGTGCGCGGAGCGTTCCTGCCCGAGCGTGGATCCCCTCCGACCGACGGCGTGAGCTACGTAGAAAACGCATGACCTGGTGTGGCACCTAGCCACAATATAGAGCTATCATGTAAACTATAGTCTAAATGGAATTTGTATATATGCCGTCTTCGAGTCGGGTGACTCATGGAACCGGCGCGTGGTGGGAGAGTGGAGGGCCGCTTCCCCCCGGCGTCCGAGCGTGGCAGCCCCCCGAGCCGAGACCTCGGCGAGGGAAGCCGAGTTGTGCAGAGAATGGGCACGGTGACGGTCGGGGTCTCGCTCCCCCGCTCTTGGGTCGCATCGAACGGTGTCGGTGTCGGGAGCCGGCTCCGCGCCGAGTCGATGAGGGACGGGTCCCTCCTCCTCCGCTTGGATACCGGCCGTTCTCCCGAGCTGCGTCGGAGCATCGACGCGGTACGCGGGGAGTTCCCTGAGCACCTCTTCCGACGGCTGATCGCCGCCTACGTTGGCGGAGCTTCCGAGATCGAGATCTGGGAAGCGGGCGGGATCCGGGAGGAGACCCGAGGGGTCCTCCAGACGTACCTACGCCGGACCGGCGGGTCGGAGATTCTCTCCGAAGAACGGGAGCGCCTCACCATACGGGACATCGCGGCCGGCGCGCCACTTCCTCTGCCGAAGCTGCTCCACCGCATGCACCAGGTCGTCGCCGAGCTACTCGAGCTCGCGGGTGCCTCGTGGAAGCCGGGTCGGACCGCGTCCATTCAGAACTGGAGCGCTCGGGACGACGAGGCGGACCGGCACGCCTGGCTCGTCCAGCGTCTTCTCACCCGACGGGGCGCGAGCGGCGGAGCCGGAGGGTCCGTCGAAGAGGACGGGCTAAGCCCCCTCGACTGGCTCACGCTCGCTCGGAGCCTCGAACGGATCGCGGACCACGCCGTGTTGATCGGCGAGACCGGGACCCGGCTCGCCGAACTCCCTACGCCCGCGATGCAGCTGCGGGCGATTGAGGCGTTCCATCGTCAAGCGGAGGAGCTCCTCCGGAACGCCTTCCTCGCGGTGGAGCGAGGAGATGCGGAGGCTGCGAACGAGCTCCTCGACACCGGCGAAGCGCTGCACGCGACTTGCCAGACGCTCAACGACCGTCTCTTCCCGACCACCGGGAGTGAGGCGCTGTCGCCCGCCGTTGCGGTGCTACTCGGGCGGCTGCTCCAGTCGATCGACCGAGTGATCTCGTACACTCAGGACCTGAGCGAGGTCGCCCTGGCGCGCGGCCTCGGCGCTCGGTCCCGCCCCGAGGAAGCGCGCCACGGACCGGCGCCTTCCACCTTCCACGACACCCACCAAACCAACGAAAGAGGAGAACGAATGAACGCGAAGCAAAACCGGACGCCGACGCCGAACACGCCTGTCCTTGTGCCGGGGGACGCGCGAGCGTAACCCGCACGGAAGGAGCACATCGATGAGCAGCACACCACCACCCGCCGATACGATCG
>JAKIWX010000042.1 GCA_022749845.1 Thermoplasmata archaeon | reverse complement strand
GGACTCGGCGCGCTGGCGTGCGAGATACTGCCGGAGCGCATCGACCCCTTGCGATTCGATGAGCTCGACGCCGTGGGAGGCCTTGAGGGCGATCGCCTGGAGCGTGCGCGCCGCCCAGAGGCTGCCGACATCCCGCTCCCCTCGAGCCCGCGCGGCGGCGATGGAGCGGTCGAGACGCTCGCCGAGTTCGAGGAGCTCCCTGCGGGAGAGCCCTCCGGGCGGAGAGAACCCCATCCGCTGGAGCGCTTGGCCCTGGCGCGCCACGACCGTCCTCAGCTGGAAGACGAGCTTCTGCACCTCGGGAGGGAGCGGGATCTCCTCCGGCTCGACGGAGATGCCGGCGAAGTAGGGGGCAACATCCGCGTCCGCCGGCGTCCGGAGCTCGAACCGTTCGATCCCGAGATTCCGCCAGACCTCGAGGATCCGCTCACGGCGAGAACCGGGGGAGGCGGTGAGGGCGAGGATGCGCGTGCCCTGGGCTCGCAGGGCGGCCGCGATGGCCACGTACGGATAGTCCCCTGCGGCCCGATGCGCCTCATCGAACACGGCGAAAGAGATCGTGGAGAGGGGGAAGCTCCCCCCGGCGAGGTCCCGAGCGATCACCTGCGGGGTGGCGACGATCACCTGCGGCGGATGCAGCAGCCCGGGCCTTCGTGCGGGGGCGATTGCTCCGGTGAGGACGACAGGCTTCGGAGCGAGGAGGGTCCGCTCGACCTCCCGTCCATGCTGGACGACGAGGGGTCTCGTCGGGGCAAGGAAGAGGACGGAGGAGGTGGGGCGCGCGAGCAGGGCCTCAGCGATCGCCCGGAGCGCGATCGCGGTCTTCCCAAGCCCCGTGGGTAGCACGACGAGGGTGTTCGCGGCAAGGACGGTCTCGGCGATGCTGCGCTGATACTCCCGGTCCTCGAGAACCCCGGGCCGGATGCGCGGATGCTCGACGGTCGACACGGACGTTGGCGCGAACCGGCCCGCGACCTTAATCTCACGGTGCGCTCGCCGGGGAGATGGGCCTCGCCTTCGGGCCGCTGCTTCTCCTCCTCGGTTACACCGGGGCCGTGCTCGTCGTCCAAGGGGTGGCGATCTACCTCGCCGCGATCATGCCGACTCTTGGCCCCGACGCTCCTCCCCCCCGAGCCACGCCTCGCGTGAGCGCGGTGGTTGCGGCCCGGAACGAGGAGGCGGACCTCGGCGCGTGCCTCGATTCGCTGCTCGCCCAGGAGTACCCGGACCTCGAAATCATCGTCGTGGACGGAGGTTCCACGGACGGGACGCGCGAGATTGTTCGAGCACGGGGCTCTCGCGTCCGCCTGCTCGAGGAACCGCCGTTGCCGGCCGGATGGGTCGGCAAGAACTGGGCCTGCGCGAACGGGGCGCGGGCCGCCACGGGCGAGTTGCTCCTCTTCACCGATGCCGACGTGCGCTACCATCCGCGCGCGCTGGTGGCCACGCTCGGATGGATGGAGCGGGAGGAGGCGGACGCCGTGACGCTCGCCCCAAGGGTGGAGACCGACGGGTTCTGGGAACGGGTCGTGCTGCCGTTCTACACGCAGATGGTGCTCACCTACTTTCGCGCGCCCCGGATGAACCGGCCCGGTTCCCGCGCGGCGCTACTGAACGGCCAGTACTGGTTGGTGCGCAGGAGGGTGTACGAAGCGCTGGGCGGGCACGCGAGCGTCCGGGGCTACGTGCTCGAGGACATCCAGCTCGCCCGCGAGCTCCGCGAGCGGGGCGCGCGGCTCCGGATCGCGTGGGCGCCGGACCTCCTATCGACCCGAATGTACCGGGACCGGAGGGAGATGTTCGAAGGGATCCTCAAGAACATCCACGGCACGCGCTTCTCTGCCCTCCGTCAGGTCGGATTCCTCGCAGGGCTCCTCCTGTTCTTCGTGGTCCCGCTCGCCCTCCTTCCGGCCGGTCTTCTCGCCGGTTCCCTCCCCCTCGTGGTCGCCGGGGCCGTCCTCTACATCTCGCTGTTCGGAAAGCACATCGGATTCGCGTTAGGAGTTCGGGAGCGCGGCGCCTACGGGGCCTTGTTCCCTCTTGCGGCCGGCTTCTACCTCGTCGCCGTGTCCACCTCTCTCGTGCGCGGTCTGGCGGGTCGGCCGCTCCGGTGGAAGGGCCGGAACTACCCCCTCGAACCGACGTGAGCGCTCGCGGCCGGAACGGTTAAGCGGCGGGCCGGGCTCGGACGGAACGGAACGAATGGCCGCATCTTCGCCGAGCCGGTACGGGCTCCACATCGGGGGGGAGGAGGCGCCGGGGATGGCCGGCGAGCACGCTCGTGTGCTCGACCCCGCCACGAACGAGCCGTTCGCGGAGGTGGCCATCGCCTCCGCCGAGGACGCCCGCCGGGCGATGGAGGTTGCCGAGAAGGCGTTCCGCGAATCCCCGTGGGCGACCGGTGATGGTGCGCAGCGGACGAAAGCGCTCCAGAAGCTCGCCTCCCTTCTCGAGGCGGATCTCGGCCGGTTCGCCGAGCTCGAGACGCGCAACATGGGCAAGACGCTCCGCGAGGCTCGGGGCGACATGCAGTTCACGGTCCGGACGCTCGAGTACATGGCCGGCCTCGCGGACAAGATCGAGGGGGAGACGATCCCCGTTCCCGGCGGGCGACTCGATTACACGGTCCGCGAACCGCTAGGTGTTACGGTGCACATCGCGCCCTGGAACTTCCCGCTCGTCCTTGCGATCCGGTCCGTGGCCCCCGCCCTCGCGGCCGGTAACGCGGTCGTACTGAAGCCGGCGAGCCTCACCCCGCTGAGCGCGCTCGCCCTCGCCCGGCTCGCAACGGCCGCGGGCATCCCCCCCGGTATCCTGAACGTCGTCGTCGGCCCCGGCGCCGAGGTGGGGGAGGCGCTCCTCACCGACCCTCGTACGCGGGCCGTCTCGTTCACCGGCAGCATCGAAGTAGGCGCGCGGGTGGGAGCGCTCGCGGCCGCGCGCCACCTGCCGACCACGCTCGAGCTCGGCGGGAAGGGGCCGGTGCTCGTGTTCGCCGACGCGGACCTCGACCGGGCCGCGAAGGGCGTCCTCTGGGGGATCTTCGGCAACGCGGGCCAGATGTGCTGGGCTGGCTCCCGCCTCCTGGTCCAGGCATCGATCGAGGAGGCGTTCGTCGCGAAGCTGCGCGCGCTCGCGGAGAAGCTCAAGGTGGGACCCGGCCTCGAGCCGGGGATGGAGATGGGACCTCTCGTCTCCCCCGCGCAGCTCGCCCGCGTCCTCGGCTTCCTCGAGGAGGCGCGCTCCGACGGCGCGCGCATCCTGACCGGTGGAGAACGGCTCAGCGACGCCCCCCGGGCCCGCGGCAACTTCCTCGGTCCGACGATCGTCTCGGGCGTCCCGCCCGAGCACCGGCTCGTGCGCGAGGAGGTGTTCGGTCCCGTCCTCTCCGTCCTGCCGTTCACGACGGCGGAGGAGGGGATACGCCTCGCGAACGGGAGCGAGTTCGGCCTCCTCGGAACCGTTTGGACGCGGGACCTCGCGACGGCGCACTCGGTCGCACGGGCGCTCGAGTGCGGGATGGTGGGCATCAACGACCCGCCGCTCACCTTCCCCCAGTCCCCGTTCGCGGGAATGAAGGGAAGCGGGGCCGGTTTCGAGCAGGGCTCGAGGGCGCCCGAGGCGTACACACGCCGCAAGAACGTCCTCGTGAACCTGAGCGCGCCCAAGGCCAGCTAGCCCGCGGTTCGTACGAAGCGCCCAAGAAAGGGCCCGGGTCGAACGCTCGGAGATGGGGGAGCCACTTACCTGGGGCACGTGCGCCACCTGCGGGGACGCAACGCCTCCGGGCGCGCTGACGTGCCCGACCTGCGGGAAGGCGGACCCGACCCGGACGCGGAGTTCCGCGACCGGCACGCCGCAGCTGCGCCGCCGACTCGCCCTCCACAAGTGGCTCCGGGTGATCGTCGTCGTGGGCATCGCCGGGGGTCTCACCGTCGTGATGGTGCAGGCGGCGTTCACAGGCCCTCCGCAGGTGGCCGACCCGCTGAGCGGCACCTGGAGCTACTCGGTGGCCCCCGGCCAGTACGCCGTCCTCTCCGGCCAGATCGTCGGCGAGGACTACATCATCGGGAACTACACGGTGGTGAGCCCGCCCGGGGCGCTCGCCGTCTTCTCCGTCTTCAACTCGAGCGAGTTCACCGCCTTCGCGGAGCACCGCGCGAGCTCCTCCGCCCAACCCCCGCTCAACGAGAGCGCCTCGCGGATTGTCTTCAACGCCCCGTACTCCGACACCTACTACTTCGTCTGGCAGAACCCGTACGCCCCCAGCACGGGGATCCACGAGACGCTCTACGCGAGCACCCAGTACCAGAGCAACGTCGCCGTGCAGTGAGCGTTAGGCGGGCGTCGAGGCGGCGGTCTCGGGGAGGCGCCGGAGGTACTCCGCCGGTACCTTGTCGACGAGGAACACGGTCCGCCCCGCCTGCATGATCACGATCCCTGCCTTGCGCGCCGCGCCCGCGTCGATGGTCAGGATGACGGGGTTCGGGGTCCGCACGGAACCCGCCGCACGCGCGTCCTCGGCGGTCCGGGAGAGGTGCACCTTTCGGCGGTCGGTGGGCTTCAGTCCCACCTCGAGAACGACGGGCGCCTCCTCCTCGGTGACGGGGAAGTACAGCTCCCCGGGGACGTTCTCGGTCGGGAGGTCGAGCTCCACGTCGACCGTGTGCCCGTAGGTGGCGCGGATCCGGTCGTCCCGCACCTCGTACCGCCCCTTGGGGTCGCTCTCGGCAATGGCGACGAGATGGTGGACGCGGAGCCAGTGGTAGCCGCGGTGCTGGGTGGAGATCGCCTTCGCGATACCCGGCAAGGAGACCCAGCCGTTCGTATCGAGCGAGAGTCCGTACTTCTCCGGGAAATGCCGGAGGACGCCCGTCATCACCCGGCCCAGGTGATCGAGCTCCCGGTCGTTCATCAGGAACCGGCCGGGCTGGGAGCAGACGACGCAGGTCTCGCCACGGAAATATCCGTGCTGGGCGCATTCCTTGAGCATCGCTAGGGTGCCTCCGGTCTAGGCCTTCGCCTTCTCGGCCTTCCGGTCGAACTCGACGAGCGCGTCGCCGTAGGCGTCCGCGAGGTCCTTGAGGACCCGCTTCAGCACTTGCTGCGGCTTCTCGCCCTTCGTCCGGAGAAAGAGGGTAGGCCGGTCGAGGAGCGCATGACCCAGGAAGTAGCGAGCCTCCACGACCTTCTCCTCCGCCTGCAGGAGCTCGACGAGCGGGATGAGGAGCGTCTCCTCGCCCCGGGGCAGCTCGACCCGGAGCGAGTCGCTCTCCTTCTCGACCACCCGGATCTCCATCGGCGCTCCGGCCGGCCACCCCGGTTCACCTTTTAACGGTGGCGGCGGATTTTTTCGACGCCGGCGCCACGGATATATTCCGGCGCCCGTCCCGCGGCTCGACGATGCGCGTTCTCCTCGTGGGCGGCGGCGCACGCGAGCACGCGCTCGGGGAAGCGATCGCGCGCTCCCCCGCCGAGCTCGTCGTCCTCTCCCCGAACGAGAACCCTGGGCTCGCGGCGATTGCGACGCACGCCTACCGCGGCGCGCTCGAGGAGCCCGGCCCGATCGTCGATGTGGCTCGGGCGCGCGCGGTGGATCTCGCGGTCATCGGGCCCGAGGCGGCGCTGGAGGCCGGGGTCGCGGACGCCCTGCGCGGGGTCGGCGTGCCTGTCTTCGGCCCTTCGCGGGAGGCAGCACGGATCGAGAGCTCGAAGCGGTACTGCCGGGAGCTCCTCGAGCGCCACGGCATCCCGGCCTCCCCCCGCTGGGTCTCGGCGACAACCCCCGAGGAGGTCGATCGGGCTGTCCAGCAGATTGGGAGCCCGTTTGTTGTAAAGCCGGTCTCGCTCACGTCGGGCAAAGGGGTGCTCGTCCAGGGCTCCGACTTCGCGACCCCCGAGGAGGGGGCGACCCTCGCGAAGCGCCTCCTCGTCTCGGAGGGGGGCGCACGGGGCGGTCTTCTCGTCGAGGAGAAGCTCGAGGGGGAGGAGTTCAGCCTGATGGCGTTCGTCGCCGACGGCGCGGTCTATCCGATGCCCGCCGTCCAGGACTACAAGCGCGCCCTCGAGGGCGGCCTCGGTCCGAACACGGGCGGAATGGGTTCGTACTCCCAGCGTGACCACCTTCTCCCTTTCCTCTCTGAGGCGCAGCACCAGGTCGCGGTGAACGTGCTTCGCTCGACCGCGCGGGCACTCGCGTCGGACGGGGTGAGCTTCCGTGGTGTGCTCTACGGCGGGTTCATGCTCACGGCGGCCGGCCCAAAGCTCGTCGAGTTCAACGCGCGGTTCGGGGATCCCGAGTCGCTGAACGCGATCACCCTCTACGAGCCCGGCAACTTCGCCGAGCTGCTCCTCGACATCGCGAACGGTCGGGTCTCGGGAAGCGGACCCCTCTTCCGGCTTCGCGCGACCGTGGTGAAGTACGCCGTGCCGGTCGGGTACGGCGTCGCCCCGCAGGTGGGCGCGGTGGTCGAGTACGACCCGGTGGCGATCGAACGCGCCGGCGTGCATCTCCTGTTCGGCTCCGTGTCGCCCGCGGGACCTGCCCGGGTCCGCTTCGGTTCTTCCCGGGGGCTCGCCCTCGTCGGGGAAGCGAGCGCCATCTGGGAAGCGGGGGAGCGCGTCGAGGAGGCGCTCAAGGCGCTCAAGGGACCGTTCTACGTCCGGCACGACATCGCGACGCGCGAGGACCTCACGCGGAGGGTGGAACACATGCGCCAGCTCCTCGCCCCTGGCGCTCGTCCTTCCCCCCTGCCGCTCAGCGTCGCCTCACCTACCGCTCCCGCAACGAGCCACGCTAACGCGGCGCAGGTCGTCTAGTTGGTTTCCTTCCCGCCGCGAACGGTCTAATACTCCGCGCCAACTTCCAACGAAGCCATGTTCTGTCCGAAGTGCAAACGACTCATGCGCCCCGAGAAAGCGACGGGCGCCTGGCTCTGTCCCAGCTGCGGGACCCGCACCCGCATGGCGGCGGGCCACGAGGTCGGCCGCACCGCCCCGACAGGCCGCAGCATGGCGGTGCTCGAAGAGGGCCGCACCCCAACCCTCCCTACCGCCGACGAACAGTGCCCGAAGTGCGGCAACCCGAAGGCGTACTACGTGCTCCGCCAGACCCGCGGCGCGGACGAGCCCGAGACGCGCATCTTCGAGTGCACCTCCTGCGGCCACAAGTGGCGCGAATACCAGTGAGCGTCGTACCGATCTCCCGCAGCTACGCGCCGGACGCGCTCGAGACGCGCGTGCACGTGCGCGGCTGGGTGCTGCGCTCCCGTTCGAGCGGCGGCATCCTGTTCCTCCTCTTGCGCGACCGCACGGGCGCGCTCCAGGTGACGGCGAAGCGGGACGTCGTCGGCGAGGAGGCGTTCCGCGCCGCGGAGCACGTGCAGGTCGAAGGCGTGGTGGAGGTCGAGGGAACCGTCTACGCCGACCACCGCGCGAGCCGGGGGCGCGAGCTCCGGGCGGAATCGATCCGGGTGCTGGCGGCCGGCGAGCCGTTCCCGCTCTGGTCCGAGCAGACCGAGGAGTTCCGGCTCGACCACCGCCACCTCACGGTCCGCACGCAGGAGCTGGTGGCGATGGTGCGGCTCAAGGCTACGCTCCTGCGCGCCCTGCGCGAGTTCCTCGACCGCGAGGAGGTGCTGGAGACCACCCCGCCCATCCTCTCGGGCAACGCCGCGGAAGGCGGGACGGAGGCGTTCACTCTCGACTACTTCGGGCGCCCGGGCTACCTCGGCCAGACCGCGCAGCTGTACCTCGAGGCGCTCCTCGCCCCGCACGAACGCGTGTACTCCCTCACCACCTCCTTCCGCGCGGAGAAGTCCCGCACCCCCCGCCACCTCACCGAGTACTTGCATCTCGAGGTTGAGCTCGCCTGGTGCGACCTCGACGGGCTCATGGAGTTCATCGAGCGGATGCTCCTCGACGTACTCCACGAGCTCGCGCGTCGATCTCCCGAGGAGCTCCGCCAGCTCGGACGGGAACCCGCGGAGCTCGCCGAGCTCGCCGGCCCGTTCCCGCGGTTGGGGTACGCCGACTCGCTCGAGCGCCTCAAGGCGAAACAGTTCGACGTCCACTGGGGCACCGACATCGGTACCGCCGAGGAGCGAGCGCTCACCCTCGAGGAACGCGCGCCGATTTTCCTCACGCGGTTCCCGAAGGAGATCAAGGCGTTCTACATGCTCGAGACGCCGACCGACCCGCGGACGGTGGAGGCGGTCGACGTGCTCGCCCCAGAGGGGT
Source organism: Thermoplasmata archaeon (assembly GCA_022749845.1). Taxonomy (GTDB): domain Archaea; phylum Thermoplasmatota; class Thermoplasmata; order Lutacidiplasmatales; family UBA184; genus JAKIVR01. The sequence continues at coordinate 5,137 of JAKIWX010000042.1, read as the reverse complement.
ACGGAGAGATCATTGGGGGCAGCTGCCGCGAAACCGACCTCGAACGGCTCACGCACCGTCTCACGGCGAGCGGCGTGAACGTCGAGGAGTATGCGTGGTACCTCGACCTCCGACGGTACGGGAGCGTCCCGCACGCCGGCTTCGGTCTCGGGGTGGAACGGCTCCTCAGGTGGATCACGCGGAGCGAGCACATCCGCGACACGACGCCGTTTCCGCGCACGCCCGCCCGGCTCACGCCGTGAAGCCCCTTCACGAGGGCAACGTTCAAGTTGCCTGACGCACTGGCAGAGCGTACGGAGGGCGAGCCGGACTAGCCGTGGCCACGAACCATCGACCGGAGAAGGGGGAGAAAATGGCGGAGCCCTCTCCCCCCCCGGCCCCCCGGCCTATCATTGTCGAGCGACTCACGCACCAGGACGTTCCGGAGATCTGCGGCCTGTTCCGCCGAGTCTGGGAGCCGTACCTCGCGGGACTTCCGGCAGAGGTGCAGCGCGCCTGGCAGCCGACGCCGCTGGAGTTCACGAGCGGGATGGAAGGGGTCACGTACTTCTCCGCGCGCCGGGACGGCAAGCTCGTCGGGGTCGTTGGATGCGAACTCGTCGACGGCGCCTGCCACCTCGTCAACCTCTGCGTGGAATCCGACCATCGTCGCCAGGGTATCGGCACCGCGCTCCTCCAGGCCGCGCTCGAGTGGGCCCGTCACGCCGGAGCGCGTTCCCTCTGGGCGGACCTCTTGCCCAGGTTCGGGGACGCGGGGATGCTCTTCGCGGGCGAAGGGTTCACCGAGGCGGGAATCTTGCACCGGCACTTCTGGGGCGAGGACGTCAAGCAGTTCGAACGGCTCCTGTAGCGGAGCCTCCCGACGGACCGCCCGGGGCGCGCGAGCCGTGCCCCGCCCGCCCTGGGGTGTAGCCGGCAAGCCGAAGGTGGCGCAGCGCCTCCTCGAGCCGGCCCCGCGAGAACTCCCGCGCGGCCTTCGCAAGCTCCCCGGCCTGGTTGTCGATCCGGCCTCCCTCGGCGCGCTCCTTGACGAGCCGGTCGCCGTACCGACCCACGATCCCCGGTAGCTCGCGCTTGAGCGTCGTCGTGGCGCTCGCGCGGAGCTCGCGCAGGCGCGACTTCAACGGAGCGAGCCGGCCGCGTCGCAACTCCCGCTCGAGCTCGCCCTCGAGCGGCTCGAGCTCGTCCGGCACCGGTAGGCCGAGCGTCGCCATGTCCCGCAGCAACCCCACGAGCCGCTCGAGCTCCTCGCGCGCCTGGTCCAGGTGGCGCTCCTTGAGCGCGACGACGCGGTCCACCTGCAGGTACGAGGCTACAGCCCGCGGAACTTCGCCGAGGCGCGCCGCGTGGAGCACGTCGTCGATCTCCTCCCGTTCGAGCCGGCTGTCGACCGAGTAGGCCTCGAGCCGAGCGAGCCGCTGGCGGGTGCGCTCGCCCCATCCCTCGAGCGCCAGGAGGATGCGGCGCTGGGCGACCCGCTCGATCCCGCGGAGCACCTCCGCCCAGGCGCTAGCGTCCTCCCCGGTGCGCGCGAAGCCCGCCGCCCACCGGGGCAGCTCCGGAAGATTCACGCCGAGCGGCCGGGCGACCTCCGCCCATTGCGCGAGCCGAGCCGCCCGCCGCTCGAGCTCGCTCGCCGGGTCGGCGGGAGGGTTCGTCACGGGAAGCGGGAGAGCTCCGTCCGGCCAACCGCCGTCCCCGGGGCCGGGGGGCGTGCGCCCGCGCACGCGGCGCGGAGGGCCGGCACCGAAACGCGCCGCCGCCGCGGCCGACGCTCGATGGGCGCTGTGCAGGGGGTGAGATTTGAACTCACGAACTCCTACGAGACCAGGACCTCAACCTGGCGCCTTTGACCAAGCTGGGCCACCCCTGCGTGACGGTGGCTCCACGTCGGCATTCGCATAAGACTTGCCCCGACGAGATGCGCGGACGGCGGTGCGGCATCGTTCCGGCGAGGCCGGCGAAGAAAAAGAGATTTATGCAGGAGCGTACCGAGCGCCGTGGTCGCGGTCGATGTCGTGCCCCCGCCCGCCCGCGCCGCGCCGGACGGGGTCGTGTTCATCGGCATCCGTCCCACGATGACCTACGTCTTCCAGGTCGTGGCCCAGCTCAACGCGGGACCCGGCGTCGTCCTCGTCAAGGCGCGTGGGAACGCGATCGCGAAGGCGGTCGACGTCGTCGAGGTGGTCCGCCGCCGCTTCCTCGAGGGCCAGGTGGAGATCGCCGCCATACGGATCGGCACCGAGCGTCTGGTGAACCGGGACCGACGCGAGGCGAACGTCTCCTTCATCGCTATCTCGCTCAGCCGGCCGGGGCCGGCGCCGCCCGCCCCGGCGGCACGCTAACCGCCTCGACCCGCAGCACCCAGGTCCCGGCCCACAGGTCCCCGATCCGCTGGCGCTCGAAGGTGGAGAGGATCGTGACGGCGCTCACGAGCCCGACGAGGAGCAGTCCGACCGCCGTGGCTCCCAGCAGGAGAACTCCCGTCGCAAACCCGAAGTTGGGACCGAGCGGCCCGAGGGGCGAGGAGGCGGGGGTGAGGAGGAGCACGAGCGACACCGCGCCGCCCTCCCCGAGCAGGCTCAACGGGAGGAGCTTCGGCGCGGAACGGAGGAGCGCAGGCACGAGACCCGGCCGGGCGAGCGCCCGGTCGCGCACCCGAAGCCCGAGCAGCTGCTTCCCCACGGAGCTTCCCCACAGGGCGTCGGAGAGAAGGAAGTAGAGGAAGCCGAAGCCGAGGTACCCGAACACCGCGACGCTGAACGGCAGTCCCGTCAGGAGGGTGGAGGAGCTCCCGCTGCGCAGGATGAGCGCCGTCCAGAGGAGGACGGCCGGTACGGTGAGGACGAGAAGGTCGAGCGCGAAGGCGGCAGAGCGCCGTGGGACGGTCGCGAACCGGCTCCGGATCGTGGAGCCGGCCCGGTCGACGAAGAGCCGCGCCGCGAGCAGGCCGCGCGCGGACTCCTTAGGGTCATCGCTCCCGAGCGAGGCGAGGTGCGCGAGGTTGCGGCGGTCCACCTCGAGCCACGCGGGCCCGACGGCGGCCCAAGCCCCGGCGCTCTCCTCAGGGGGCGCGCCGGTGAGCAGCTCGAGCTCCCTTCCCGCGGCGTGCGTCGATCCCTCAGCTCGGACGAGCGCCTCCCTGTACCTCCCTTGGGCGTGCAGGCGCAGCGCCTCCCGCCACAGTCCCAGGGGGGTCGAAGCTTCCGGAGCGGGTGGCGCGCCCCACGCCGCGCCACCGCTTCGGTTGAGGAGGAGCACCAGGAGGAACGCCGCGCCAGCGGCCAGGAGCCCCGTCAGGTAGACGAGGTCGCCGATCCCGGCGCCGCCGATCGAGAGGATCGCCGGTGTCCCGTTGTAGAGCGGAGGCTCCCGGAGCACGTCGGCCCCGACGAGGACTCCGACCGTAGCGCTCGCGTACGCGAGGGAGAGCGCCGCCCCGAGTGGGAGCCGGAACAGCGGACGGGCGAGGGGCGCCGCGAGCGCCCCCACGGCGAGCGGCCCGACGAGGTACGCGGGGAAGGTGGACTCGATCCCCTGGTTCGGCACCGCCATGGAGCTGTAGTAGGTCGCAAGAAGCGCGAGGACGGTGAGGAGCGAGAGCCCCGCGAGCCTTCGGGCAAGGAGCCGCGACTCCTCCGTCGCTCCCAGCGTGGCGGCAGCGGCTAGGAGCAGCGGAAGGGAGAGCGCGACCGCGAGCAGGAGCCAGTTCGCGGCTCCGCCCGGGACGGTCGGGGCGAAGAGCCAACCGGCGGCGGGACCGGCGGCCCCGAACGCGCCGACGGGAAGGAAGAGGAGACCGAAGAGCGCGGCGGTCACGGCCGCGGACCCCAGGAAGAACCCCGCGACGAGCTGCAGGTTCCGGCCCCGGACGACGTGGTGGAGGAGGAGCGCCGAAAGGAGGAGCGGAATGAGCGCGCCGCCCGCGTTCATCGCGAGGACGCTGCCCGCCCACGTTAGGATCGGGGTGTTCGCAATGGAGGCGAGGAGCGCTGCGGGCAGAAGTAGCCAGAAAGTCCGTCGGCCGAACCCCGCGCTTCGCGCCTCCTCGGGGCGCTCCCAGGCCCAGAGGAACAGGAGAAGCCAGAGGGCCCACGGGAGCATCGCGGACAGCACCGTGCCCGTGATGTCCGCCGTGAGCGCGCCAGGATCGATCACGGGGTGCGAGGGGACCGGGTCCCTCGTCCCGAGTGCCCGCCCCCGCCTATAACCGTTTATTCGGCCCGACGGTCGCACCCTCGTGAGCGGACATCGGCTCGAGCGGGACTCGCTCGGGGAGCGAGAGGTTCCGGCGGAGGCATACTACGGGATCCAGACGCTTCGCGCCGTGGAAAACTTCCCCGTGAGCGGGCTCACGACCTCGCGTCACCTCATCCGCGCCTACGGGCTCCTCAAGCTCGCGGCCGCGCGCACGAACCGAGAGCTTGGCGTGGTGGACCAGGAACGAGCCTCCGTGATCGAGCGGGCCACGCAGCAGCTCGCGGACGGCTCCCTCGACGGGGAGATCCGCGTCGACGTGTTCCAGGCCGGCGCGGGGACCTCGCTCCACATGAACGTGAACGAGGTGATCGCGAATCGGGCGCTCGAGCTCCTCGGGGAGCCACGGGGCGCGTACGCCCGGCTCTCCCCGAACGACCACGTGAACCGCGGCCAGTCCACGAACGACACCTTCCCCTCCGCGGCCCAGACGGCGACGCTGTTCGCGTTCGCGGAGCTCCGGACCTCGCTCTCCACCCTCGCGGCGAGCCTGCGACGCAAGGGAACGGAGTTTGCGCGGATGCCGAAGGCCGGCCGGACGCATCTCAAGGACGCACTGCCGGTCACCCTCGGGCAGGAGTTCGGGGCGTACGCGAGTGCCCTCGACCGCCAGCTCGAGTTGCTTCCTACCGTGGAGGCCGCGCTCGGCGAGCTTCCGCTGGGAGGAACCGCGGTCGGCACCGGCATCAACTCGGCGCCTGGGTACCGCAGCCGGGTCGTGGCGGAGTACGCCCGGGTGACGGGCCTACGGCTCCGGCCCGCGCGGGACCCGTTCGAGGCGATGCAGAGCCGGAGCTCGCTCGGGGGTGCCTCGGGGTGGCTCCGCGGACTCGCGGTCGAGCTGCTTCGCATCTCGAACGACCTCCGCCTCCTGGCGAGC
>JAKIWX010000041.1 GCA_022749845.1 Thermoplasmata archaeon | reverse complement strand
AGGGGTTCCCTCTCGGAGTAGCGAAGGGACGAGGGCCGCGAGCACTAGTGCGGTGGCGAGGTAGTAGACGACGTGGACGGAGTCGATAAAATGCCCGATCGAAAGCGCGGCGCCCCCCGAAGCGGAGCCACCGGCAAAGATCGCCTCGAGGGTCCCGAGCGGAGTGGAGGCGGTCATGATCAGAAACGCGAGACCGAGGCTCATCGTCGCTCCAGCGTTCGTGAGCGTGATGCTCGTTCCGGAGGCAACCCCTCGGCGGTCCTTCGGAACGCTGTTCATGATGGCCGCCCGATTGGGCGCGGCGAAGAGCCCCATGCCGGCTCCGATCAAGGTGAGCGGCAAGAGCAGCGCGTCGAACGTCGTCGTCGGCCCCAGCCCCGTTAGCATGAGGAATCCGGCGGCCGAGACGACGAGGCCCAGGGACGTGAGCAGCCGCGCCGAGTAGCGGTCCGAGAGCGCTCCGCTTATCGGACCCAGCACGGCAAGCGCGGCCGAGCTCGGCACGAGAAAGATCCCCGCGGCGAAGGCGGAGAGGTGCATCGTTGGACCTTGGAGGTAGAACACCAGCACGAGCGTGAAGGCGCCGCGCGCGAGGGCGTTGAGGAGGATCGCGAGGTTGCCGGCGGCAAAGGCGCGAATCCTGAAAAGGCTCAGGTCAAGCATCGGATTCGGTACGAGTCGCTCGATCTCGAGGAACGCCACGAGGAGCGCGATTCCGCCCACGATGAGGATCACCGTAACTGCGAACGGGAAGACATCGAGAGCGTACGCCGTAATCCCGAGCAGCAGCGCTGCGAGCCCGAGCCCAAAGGTCGTGTTCCCGATGAGGTCGAGCTTCTCTCGCCGGAGTGGTGCGTGCTGCTCGCGGAGCTCGTAGTGAGCCCACACAGTTGCGAACAGTCCGATGGGGACGTTGATCCAGAAGATCGATCGCCAGCCGGCGACGGCGGTGAGCACCCCGCCCACGAGGAGCCCCAAGACACTTCCCACGACGAGAGAGACTTGATTGATCCCGAGCGCCCGTCCCCGCTCCCCCACGGGAAAGGCGTCGGTAAGGATGGCCGCGCTGTTGGAGAACAGGAACGCGGCGCCGACGGCTTGGACCGTTCGAAAGCCGATGAGCTCCGAGCCGGTCTGCGAGAGCGAGCAGAGCGCCGAGCCGGCCGTGAAGAGTGCGAACCCAACGGTGTAAAGACGCACCCGGCCAAACATATCCGCGAGCCGTCCGAAGCTGACGAGGATCGTGGCCGTGACGAGCTGGTAGCCGATCAGGATCCACAGGAGGCCGAGGAGCGACGTCCCCGGCAACTCCCGCCCGATGGTCGGGAGGGCGATGAGCACGATGTTCGCGTCGAGCGCGGCCATGAGCGTCCCGAGCGTCGTGTTCGAGAGCGCGACCCACTTGTACTGTACCATCCACCTCGCCGCGATTGATGCGTGCTCCCACCCGCGGCCCGTATGAAAGCGCGCGGTGGACGGGAAGAGCGGTCCTCACCGTCACCGGCACGCGTATCTCACCGCGGGAATGCACTGAGAGGGGGGCGGCGAGGACGGAGACGACCGAGTGGGAAACGCTCGCAGAGTACTACGATGGGAAACAAGGGGAGACGGGAGATCTCTGGCACCGGGCTCTGATCGACCCCGGACTCTTCGACCTCCTGGGCGAACTTCCAACAGGATGCCGGGTGCTCGACCTCGCCTGCGGGAACGGGTACATCTCGCGACGGCTTGCCCGAGCCGGAGCGAGCGTGGTCGGGGTCGACCTAGGGAAGCGCATTCTCGAGCTCGCAAGGGCCAGGGAGGCGGCGGATCCACTTGGAATCACCTACCTGGGGCTCGATGCGGCCCACCTCGACGGGATCGGGGGAGCGACCTTCGATGTGGTGGTCGCGAACATGTCGCTCATGGACATCGAGGACGCTTCGGGGGCGCTGCGGGAGGTGGGACGCGTGCTCCGTCCCGGTGGCCGCTTCGTGGCTTCCGTCTCGCATCCTTGCTTCGACACGGGGCAAGCGGGCTGGGCGATCGAGCGGTTCGAGTACACCACGACCGTCTACCGCAAGGTCTCTGCCTACCGAGAATCAACGCGGTGCTCGGGACCGTGGCGCCTCGACGACGGGACCATTGTGCGGACTCCGTTCTTCCATCGCCCTCTCGCGTGGTACGCCGAGGAGCTCGTGACTTCGGGGCTTCTCCTCCGCCGGCTTCGAGAGCCCGCCCCGACCCCCGAGATGGTGGGGCCGGGTGCCACGCAGGCCGATTGGATTCGGGTGATCCCGTTGCACCTCGTCTTTGAGGCGGTGCGCGTCCAGAGCTAGTTCGGGGACGGAGGCCGGGTCGCCTGTCGTTGAGCCGTCAGCGCCTGGGCGTACCACTCCAGTTCATCGAACAAGACGCTGAGCCGCCGTTCGATGGCAGCCCGGGTTAGGCGCGGTCCGGCTCGAGGAACTCGAGCCGATTCCCGAACGGGTCGTCGACATACAGCCGACGGAACCCGGGGAGCGGCTCCTCCTCGCGGACGAGTGCGCCCCCCTCCGTGAGCTCCTCTCGAAGCGCGGCGAGCCCCGACCACTGGAGTGCCGGGTGCGCCTTCCGCGCGGGGACAAAGTTCGTTTCTACGCCGAGGTGGAGCTCCTGCAGCCCAATCTTGTACCACACCCCTCCCCGCGCCGCGAGCCGGGGAGGTTTCTGGAGCTCTTCGAGCCCGAGCAGCCCGCCGTAGAACCTGCGTGCCGCGGCCTCGCCGCCTTCGGGGATTGCGAGCTGGACGTGGTGAATGGCACGTGCGGTCAACAGCACCCTTCCGCCGCGTGCGAGTCGACGATGCTCATCGCCCTTCCGCCCCTACCTGACCACTCCGGAAGGCTCATAGCGCTCGGCTGTTCGCGGGGCCATGTCCGAGCGCCCCGTGAGCCCGCCTGGGTTCTGCCTGTGGTTCACCGGCCTTCCCTCCGCTGGCAAGACGACGCTTGCCAAGGCGGTCACCCCGCTCCTCGAGGAGCGCGGTTACCGAGTCGAGTTGCTCGACGGGGACGAGGTGCGTCTCGGACTGAGCGCCGACCTCGGCTTCGACCGCGCGAGCCGGGAGACGCACGCGCGGCGAGTCACCTTCGTCGCGAAGGTACTGGCTCGCAACGGCATCATCCCCATCGTGGCCCTCATCTCCCCGTACCGTAGCTCCCGCGCCAAGGCACGCCAAGAGATCGGGGCGTTCGTCGAGGTGTACGTGACGACGCCGCTCGAGATCTGCGAGCAGCGCGATGTGAAGGGGCTGTACAAGAAGGCGCGGGCAGGCGAGATCAAGGAGATGACGGGGATCGACGACCCGTACGAGCCGCCCGAGAAACCCGAGCTGCTCGTTGACACTCGGTCGCAGGGACCCGCCGAGGCGGCCAAGGAGCTCATCGGGGGGCTCGAGCGTCTCGGCTGGCTCTCCCCCCGAAGGGCGTAGCGCGCTATCCCTCGGGCGGGTAGCTGAAGATCGCACCGGAAGCGCCGGTCCCTTCGAGAGAGCCCGTCTCTTCCAGCGTCAGTTCCCCAGCGACCCAGGTAGGCCCGCCGCCGGCGAGCTGGCGCACCGAGTCCCATCCGACCGGCCCACCGCGGAACTGGAGGATGAGGTCCTTCACGCCCAGGCTCCGCGCCGACTCAGCGATCTGCGATGGCGTGGCCCCCCAGTCGCCGGCAGGAGCCTTGAGCTCCCCGTTCTGGTAACGGATCTCGAGAACGATCTCGGGCGTCAGCTTCCAGGCGCGCCCCAGTTCGGAGGCGCTACGCAACCGTGCGGTACTGAGAACGGCGCGGCTCGCCCCTGCGATGATGATGTCGGTGGCATCCCCCGCATCCTCGATCCCCGCGTCGACCCACAGCTCCGCCTCTCGGGAGATCTCCGCGAGGTAGTCGAGCTGCGCGGTGCCGTGCCGGATCCCTTCCAGGTCGTAGATGTAGAGCCGCCCGTACTCTTCGGTGAGCCGGTCGGCCGTCTCGAACAGGTCGAGAGGTTTCCCGTCCTCGCCTAGCGCGGGCCCGGATTCGCCGCTCGACCACTGCTGGATCTGGCCCGAGGGTCCGAGCCACAACGCGGGGATCAGGCGGGTGCCTTCCGGTGCTGCGCGCGACAGAGGGGCCACGTTGCGGCGTCACCTTCCCCGGGTATTCGCCTTTTCCTCCGCCGCCCTCCCTCTACGGGGTGCTGCAAACGATTCCCGGACCGGCATCGTTCTCCCGGCGCGCCGCGCTCCGTACGAATTGCATTGACCTCAGAGCGAGCCCGCCGACCTCGCAACGGCTATCGCCCCCCGAGCGCTCCCTCCCCCCGCCAGGAGGCAGTGGGCAGCTGACGGTAGAGCTGGCGGGCAACCGCCCTCGGCTGAGGAAAGTCCACGCTCCGGGGACCGTGGGGGTGGGCGCAAGCCCGCCGGGCGAGAGTCCGAGCTACGGAGCAGAAACGACACAGCCTGGGGGTACGGGGATGGCGCCGCGCCGGAGGATCCCCCGGGAGATGGTGAAACGGCCGACTCCCCTGGAGCAAGCCCTGAGTGACGGGATGAAGCGGTCCCCCGACCGTCGAGGAGGGCGCGTAGTCGAATGCTGCTAGAACAGGACGTGGCTTACGGCTGCCACCTGGCCGGTCGGGGCGCGAGCCCCGGCCGTTAGCGGGACCCCACCTCCGGGCGAGCCGACGCCGCAGCAGCTGGCCGCGGGGTGCCCCCCGGGGCTCAGGGCCGACCCCCTCCTGTCTAGGTGATGTGTATGTGGACGGTCACGACCGTACTGCCAAGCGAAACGGCACCAATCGCCGGGTGGGCCACGAACGTCAAAGGTACGCCCACAGCGAAGGCGTAGAGCCCGCTCGCCTCCCAGAAGGTTATGGACGTGCCGGCCGCCACGCTTTGGGTGTAGCCGTTGATCGTAACGGACCAGCTAGCGTTGCCGGAAAGGCCCGACTCCTTGAACACGATCCGGTGGATCGCGAAGGTGAGGAGCGGGTGGTGGTCCCCGCCGACGGTGATGAGCCCGAAGTCGTTGTAGGGCAGCACCCCGAACGGGTTGCCGAGCTGGCCGTAGTTGCTCCAGAAGTTCCCGCCCTGCCAGGAGAGTCCCAGGATGCTTCCCGTCAAGTGCCAGCCGTTCACGACTCGCACGTTGCTCGCCGGCTGCACCGAGACGTTCCACCGGTCCGTGTAGATCGTGGGAGCCCCCGTGTACAGATTGAAGTTGGGGGTCCACGCGGGGACCGGGACGGAGAATTTGTTGTTGTAGATCAGGTCCTTGCTCTCGTAGCTCTGGATCGCGACCTGGGTCGAGCCGTACTGGATGGTCCCAGGGTTCGCGGCGGTCGTTGTGGCCGCTGTGAAGGTGTTGCCCCAGATCACCGTGTGCCCGCCGCCCGCGACGATGATCGCTGCGCTCTGGACTTGGAAGGTATTCCCGGCGATCAGGTCGTAGCTCGAGTCCCAGAACAGGAGGTTCGAGATGAACGAGTCCCCGTTGAACACCCACCCGGTCACCTGGGCGGTGTTCACGACGGAGACGTATCTCGCGTGGTAGAACTGCATCCCTAGGTTGTTCTCGAACGGCGTCCCGAAGAAGGCGCTGAACTGGGACTCCATGGGGAGCACGTAGTTGACCGCGAAGGTCGGCATGTGGTCGACGGCGACCGACAGGTTCGTGTGGGAAAGGAACACGCCCGTGAACACCGGGAAGTAGAAGTCGTTGAACTCGCCGAAGAGCGGGTCGATGGGCCCGAAGGCGATGTTCTGTAGGAAGAACGGGTTTGCGGGCGTACCCGCCCCGCCCGGTTGGGAGATGGCCGCCAGCTGACCGTTGTTCCAGGCCCAGAGCGGTGTGTAGACCCCGTAGGCCGTGTTCGAGACGAGCGACACGGTCCACGTGTGGCTCCCAGAGCCGGTTACCGTCAGGACGACCGGCTTGAAGTCGCTCAGCAGGAACCGGAAGGAGTACGTCCCGGAGGGGAGCGTGATGACCGTGGTGCCCGAGGGGGAGGAGGGCGCCCACGCGGCCTTGCTCGTGTTCCAGCTGCTCGTGGGGGAGACGAAGATCCACGCGTTCGAGGGCGTGAGGTGGACCGTTTGCGTGAGCGTGCTCGTGGCGGCTCCTACGAGGCCCCAGAGCGGGACGAGGAAGGACGGACCCCCCCCGAGGACTGCGGCAGGGTTGAGGCCCGTATGCGCCGACTCCGCAATCCCTTCGGAGGTCTCTCCCGTGTCCGCCGCGAAATCGTAGGCAGCCGGCACGGGCTTGTAGGTCGCGGAGCCGTTCGCCAGCGTGTACAGGCTCATCGCCGCGCTAATGCCGAGGAGCGTGGTGGTCGACCCGCCGCCGGGACCGCCGATCATGACCTCGGCGTCGTTGAGGAGCCCGATCGGGTTCGTCTGCTTTCCGTCGATCTGGAAGGTGGGGGAGGGCGCCGAGGAGAGCGGCGGGTTGACCGCGGAGGAGTTGAACTCGACCTTGTCGTACGAGCCGGAAACGACGCTCCCGTTGGAGGCGGTCACGGAGTAGTTGAAGTACATCGTCGGGCGGAGGTCGGAGAGGGTCGCGTTGTTGTACAGGCGGACCGTGAACGGGGTCGGCATGTGGAACGCCGGCCCGATGGCGAAGTAGAAGACCCCCGGCACGAGCGTGCCGCTATCGCTGAACAGGGTGTGCGTCTGCATGCCGGCACCCTGCGAGCTGAAGTTCCAGATGTTATCCTCAAAGCTCAGCGTCTGGGTGCTCGCCGTGTAGACGGGAACGTTCTGGATCCAGAACTGACCCGTCTGGTTTCCCAGCACGGTCACGTGCGTCAGAACCGTGTTGAGCTGCATGGTGAAGATGTCCGGGGAGGAGGAGGCGAGGTAGAACGGATAGACCGAATTGAGCGTGATCGAGGCTTCGACGCTGCTCGTATACGATACCGTACCGACGTTTACGCCGCCCTTCGCCTGGATTCCGAAGTATCCGAGGCCCATGGGCGCCGGCGCGGAGATGTAGCCGGGCTGGACGAGGCCGTTCGAGACCCGCGGAGGGAGATTGAAGTTGGGAAGGAGGACCGCTGTGGAGGGAATGTGGTCGCTCTTCTCGGCGGCGAGGGCGCGATTGATGAGCGCGGTACCGCCCGGAAGTGGGCCAGCCCGCACGAGGGCTACCGAGTGGCTCGATGGGGCAATTTGGTGCTGCGCCGGAGCTGCGCTCCCGATCGCCGCTGCCGTCGGCATGAGGACAATCGCGGTCATGGCTACGAGAAGGAGACCTGCGGCACGACTGAGTCGCGACATAGTGGCGGGGGGACGTATAACTGGTTGATAAATCCTAGCAGGAGTATTTCGATGCGCACGGATGCGCACCGAGTTTTGAGTCGGGCGCGGGCCGTGACGACTCGGTTTTCCTCGTCCGATCCCCACTCGCTCCCTGGGGTTGGAGGGCGTCGGTTTCACAACGCACCGGGGCCAAACGCCTAGCCTGCGGCCTCTTCACCGGGCCGCGCGCCGGTCCCAACCGGCCTCTCCGGCGAACGCGAGAGGGCGCCCGCGGTCGCCACGATCGAGGCGACCACGAGCCCGACCCCTGCTACTTGGAGCAGGTTCAGTCGTTCCCCGAGCAGCGCCGCCGATAGGAGAAGGGCGGTGACTGGAACTAGGAACAGAAACGAGCTCACCGTCGAGGCGGCGAACTTGTTGAGGAGGAAGAACCAAGTCGCATACCCGAAGGCGGTTCCGACGATGCCGACCCACAGTACGACGAGGAGGAGCGAAACGGTTGGTTCGATCCGAAACGAGGCGGTGGCTCCTGTCGCGAACGCGAGGCCGATCGACCCACCCGCGAGTTGGTAGAAGTTCGCTTCTTGCACCTTTCCGCCCGAGAACCGTCGCTTGAACAGCACCGTTCCCAGCGCCCACGCAGCGGCTCCTCCCACGAGTTCGAAAGCGGGGATCACGGGTACACCGCTCGCCTGCCACGGCTCCGCCGCAAGTGCGACCCCTGCGAACCCAGCCGCGATTGCGACCAGCTCCCTGGGCCGAGTTGCCGTCCCGAGCACCGGGGCGGAGAGGAGCGTGACCCAGAGAGGAAAAGTGTAGACGAGGACCGACGCCACCCCCGGAGGAACGGAACCGGCCGCTGTGAACCACAAGCCGTAGAACACGGCGGTCGTAGGGACCCCGATCAAGGCGGCATCGCGGCGATCGTTCGCGTCGAGACGGCCCAACCCGCCGCGCCACGTCAACCCGAGGTACACGACGATCGCACCGACCACCGCCCGAAGCGAGGCGAGCAAGAGCGGTGCCGCGAACTCAAGGCCCCAGCGTACTGCGAGGTAGTTGAACGCCCAGGCGAACACCATGCCGGCGTACAGAAGAGCCGCCACCACGGTGCTCCGGGCGGGGGTCACACCGCCCCGGGCCAGCTTCTCCGCTTAGCGGTTTCGGAAGGAGGGAGCTCTCGCCGGAACGATTAAGACCGCCCTCCTGTGTCGACGCGGCGATGGGGCTCAAGGGTCGGGACGTGATCTCCATCCGCGACCTCGCGCGCGAGGAGATCGACGAGCTTCTCGCCGCCGCGCGACGCATGATCCCCTACGCAGAGGGACGCAAGAGAGGTCACGCGCTGGAGGACCAGATCCTGGTGCTCGCGTTCTTCGAACCCTCGACTCGGACGCGACTCTCCTTCGACACGGCGATGCAGCGGCTGGGGGGACGTTGCGTCACCATCGCCGACCCGGGTTCTAGCTCCATCCGGAAAGGTGAGTCCCTCTCCGACACCGTCCGGATGCTCTCCGCGTACGGCGACGCGATCGTGCTGCGCCACCCTAACGAGGGCGCGGCCCGACTCGCGGCCACGGTCTCCGACCGCCCGGTGATCAACGCGGGGGACGGCGCAGGCCAGCATCCGACCCAGACGCTCCTCGACCTCGCCACGATGCAGGAGGCCTTCGGGACGTTGAGCGGGCTCAAGGTAGTGCTGCTCGGCGACCTTCGGTTCGGGCGCACCGTGCACTCCCTCGCCCACGCTCTCGCGCTCTTCGGGAGCCAGATGGTGCTCGTGAGCCCGCCCCAGCTCCGTCTCCCCGAGGAAGTCCGAGAGCAGCTCGACCACGCGGGGGCGAAGGTTGAGGAGGAGGAGCAGCTCCACCGAGCGCTCCGGGACGCCGACGTCCTGTACGTGACTCGAATGCAGCGGGAGCGGTTCGGGGACGACCTCGAATTCGCCCGCATCGCGGACTCCTACCGCGTCGACACGAACGTCCTCGCGGCGGCGAAGAGTCGCCTCATCGTGCTCCATCCCCTGCCGAGGACCGTCGAGATCGCCCCCGAGGTCGACGGGACGCCGCACGCCGCGTACTTCCGTCAAGCCTCGCTCGCCGTCCCGGTCAGGATGGCGCTCCTTTCCCTGATTCTGACGGGGAAGGCCCCGTAGAGGCGTTCGATGCGCGAGCTCAAGGTCACCCCGATCAAGAACGGCACCGTGATCGACCACATCGGCAACGGCCTCGCGCTCGAAGTGCTCCGCATCCTCGAGGTGCACGAGCTCGACAAAGACTCCACCGTCTCCGTGGCGCTCCATGTTCGGAGCTCGAAGCTCGGCTGGAAGGACATCGTCAAGGTTGAGAACATGGAGCTATCGCCCCGGAAGGTGAACGCGATCGCCCTGATCGCTCCCACCGCCACCATCTCCATCATTCGGGACTCGAAGGTGCGCGAGAAGAGGAGCGTAAGCCTCCCCGACCGGATCGCGGGGGTGCTGCGCTGCCCGAACCCGAACTGCATCACCAACCACGGCGAGCCCGTGGAGAGCGAGTTCGACGTCTACCGGCGCCGGCCGGTCACGCTGCGATGCATCTACTGCGAGCGCCTCGTCGATGAGTTCCTCAAGCTCCTGCGCTAGGGTGCGGAGCTTGCCCAGGACCCGACCGAGCCCCGCTCCCCGATCCCCCGAAGGATAGCGCCGTGATCGACGCGCTCCTCCTCCAGGCAGCGGGCGTCTTTGCGGTCATCTTCGCCTTCGAGCTCGTCGACCGGACGAACTTCGGGGTCGTTGCACTCTCGGCGAGGCATTCTCCCGGGGACGTTTGGCTCGGGGCGGCGCTCGCCTTCGTCGTGTCCACTACCATCGCCGTCGGGATAGGGATCGTTGCGATCGCTTTCCTCGCCCCATACCTCGTTTGGGTCAAGGTCGCGGGCGGCCTGCTTCTCGTGGGGTTCGGGCTGAGGGGACTCGCGAGGGCTAGGGGCACCGAGGAGCACGAGCCCAGCGAACGTTCGTCCGGGCCGCTCGGGCACTCGCAGGTGCGCCTCCTAGCCTTCAGCCTCATTCTCTTCCTCGAGATGGGAGACAACACCCAGATCCTCACCATCCTGTTCGTCGCCTCGACCCGCAACCCGCTCCTCGTCTTTGTCGCGGCGACGCTTGCCCTCGTCACGGTCGCCGGCATCGGAGCCCGAAGCGGGGAGTTCCTGCGTACGCGTGTGCCCGCGGAACGGCTCGAGCGGGTCCTCGCCGCGGTCCTCGTCCTGATCGGGAGCCTCACGGTCCTGTTCGCGCTCGAGCCCGGCCTCTTCCCTTCCTTCCTCTAGCGGGGA
This sequence comes from Thermoplasmata archaeon, assembly GCA_022749845.1. Lineage (GTDB taxonomy): Archaea > Thermoplasmatota > Thermoplasmata > Lutacidiplasmatales > UBA184 > JAKIVR01. The sequence continues at coordinate 2,955 of JAKIWX010000041.1, read as the reverse complement.
AGGCGAGGGCGCCGCTAGCTCGACTCCGCCTGGCCGAGCTCCCGGTCGACGCGGGTGCGGAGCTCGGCGAGCCACGGAGCCCAATCGAGGCGGAGCTCACGAAGGGTCGCCGGATGTTCGAGCCGTTCGAGGTAGGCGTGCGCGCGCTCATGGTTCCCCTCGCGAAGCTCGAGGTCGGCGAGGCGAAGCCAGGCCTCCGCCTTGTACGGAACGGGGACGGTGGGGGGCAGCTCGCTCACGAACGACCAGCGGAGCCGGGCCGCCGTGGCCGAATCGGCGCGGGCGAACCCGATCCCCTCCACGAGCGAAAGGCGAAGGAGCGCCGGGGACGGGGGGATCAGGTGGAGCTGCTCGGCTAGCAAGCGGGAGGCCTGGAGCGCCTTCGGCGTCCGGGGGTCCGGCCGGTCCTCGATCAGGATCGAGGCAATCCCGAGCTGATGGAACAGCTCCAACGCCGGGAGATGGGCCCGCTGCCCCACCGGCGCGGCGCGTTCGTGCAAGGTGAGGGCGGCTGCGCGTTCCCCCCGAAGCAGAAGCCGTCGGGCGTGCACCTCGTCCGCGTAGAGCTGCAGGACCGGGCGCCGGGAGGCCGCCAAGATGGCTCGGGCCGAGCGAAGGCATTTCGTCGCAATGCGGCGCTCGTCCTCCGTGCCCTCCAGGAGGGGCGCCGCCACGGTGAGCAGCGCGAGCGCCTGCACCGGCGCGCCGGGCACGAGCCGCGCGAGCCGGCTCACCCGCGCGCCCTCCTCGCGGGCCTTGTCGGAGCGGGTGCGCGCGAGATGCGCCTCGGTGAGCGCGGCCAGTAGGTACATCTCGGCGGCGTACGCCTCTCGCTGGTGCAGGCGCTCGGCAAGCTCGGTGAGCTCGGTGATGAGCGCGGGGCGAGGCCCCGCCACCCTGAGCGCGGGGAACAGCGACTCGGCGAGCTCTTCGAGCTGCTCGGCAGGGAGTTGGCCCAGGACTGCAAGGCCAAGACTCTCCCGCAACTCCCGCTCCGCCTCAGGCAGGCGGCCGGCGAAGACGAGCACCCTTGTTCGAGCCACACGGAGTGGAGCCTCGAGCAGGATGCGCGCGTCGGAGGCGAGTCCCGAGGCACACGCAATCGCCCGCGACAGGTGGAGCTCGGCGAGGTCGTACCGCTGCAGGCGCTCTAGTTCCTGAGCCACCTCGGCGAGGAACCGGATCGTGGTGGGGCCACGGTCTCGCTCGGCGATGTGTTCCGAGATCTCGAGACGCTGTTCGAGGGTGGGCTCGGGATGGAGGGCGAGGAGCGCGTCGGCGACCCGACCGTGAAGCTCGCGGCGCTCCTCTTCGGGCACCGTCCCCAGGATGACACCGGGCCCCGCCTCTCCGATGAGCGAGACCCGGTCGCCCCGGGTCCTGAGGAGGCCCGCTTCGGCGGGAGCTACGAGGGCGTCCGCCACCTGCGTGAGCCCCATCCTGCCGATGCGGCCCAGCGTCACCTGCGAGGCAGAGCCTCCGAGGAGCGCTGTGTAGCGCACGAGAGCGGTGCCCGCGGGCGGAAGCCCCTTGAGGAGGCTGCGGACCCGCTGGGTATCGCGCAGGTCCGTGGGTGTGTGCAGGGTGCGGAGCCAGTCGACGTCCGGGCGGCCGGTGAACGCCTCCTCCCACAACGCTTGCGCGGGGTTTGAGCTGTCCAGCGCGATCAGCAGGAGGAGAGGCCCGTAGCGTGTGCGCGAGGACAGCTCCGTCAGGAACTCGCGGCTGTCGTTGTCGACAAGGCTGCCGTCGTCGACGACGAGCGCGATCGCGGGTCGGGGCGAGGCCCGTTGGTCCTCGGTGAGCCGCGCCCAGAAACTGTCTGCCGACACGCTCTGGAGTCCACGGCCCGCGGCGTGGTGGCGGGAAACGCTCGAGGCGGGGAGCGGGACGAGAGGCGCGTAGCTCATCGCCCAGGGCGTCACCTCCCGCCCCTCCATCTCCGACGACCCACCCGGGTCCGCAGACGCGACGTGCTCGTACTCCGCAAGGATCCGGGAAGAGAGCGCCGATGAGACGGTCCGTTCGCGGTAGCTCCCCGCCACTTCGATGATGCGCGAGCCCGCCTCGGCGAACCGGTCCCGGAGTAGGGTCAGTAGCTCGGTCTTGCCGGACTCCGGCGGCCCCGCGATCACGATCGTCCGACCGCACCCCTCGCTCAACCCCGCAAGAGCGCGGAGGATCACCGACCCGGAAGTCTCCACGGCTACAGCGGCAGAAACGGCCGCGCGAGGAGATAAATGCGCCCTGCGGTGGAGGCCTTCGTCCATCCGCTTTTATCGAAGCTCGGGGTGGCTCGGTCGTGACGAAGGCATTCGAGAGGGCCCGCCGTGCCCACCTCCGCCGCCCGATTGTTCCTATCGATGTGAGCCGGCTCCGGAGCGCGGGCGCGTTGCTCGAACAGTTCGGGGACACGTCGATTCAGGCGCGCAATCTCGCGCGGTGCCTCGAAGTGTGGGAGAATGCCCTCACCGATCCGAAGCGGCCGACGATCTTCCTGGGCCTCGCAGGCCCGCTCATCGCCGCGGGCTTGCGAAAGGTCCTGCGTGACTTCGTCGCCTGGGGCGTGGTCGATGTTGTGGTCTCGACCGGCGCGGTCCTCTACCAGGACCTCTACCAGTCGATCGGAGGCAAGCACTACCGAGGGAGCCCGACCGCCGACGACGTACAGCTAAGGTCGCTCGCCATCGACCGCATCTACGACACCTACGTCGACGAGCTCAAGTTCGAGGAGACGGACCGGGCCATCGGCGCGGCGACGGCAGAGTTCCCGGCGCGTCCCGCATCCTCCCGAGAGTACCTCGCATTTCTCGGCAAGCGCTTCGGCGACCGGGAATCCATCCTGGGGACGGCGGCCCGCCTCGGCGTCCCCGTCTTTTCCCCGGCCCTCATCGACAGTTCCATCGGTATCGGCCTAACCCTGCACTACCAGGAGCATCGCGGGAAGGAGCGGTT
>JAKIWX010000040.1 GCA_022749845.1 Thermoplasmata archaeon | reverse complement strand
TGCTCGCGTCGCGTCCAATCTGCGACGAGGTGGGCGAATCCCCGAGCCCCCGCCTCGCGTCGGAACTCCTCGAGCACGTACGGGGGGAGCGTGCGGAAGACGGCGTTCCCGATGCGGTAGACCTTGACCGCGCGGAACCCGCCGGCGCCGCTCGCCCGAAAGACGCCCCCCTCCTTCCCGGTGGAGATCGGGTAGTCGAGCGATTCGAACAGGCCCCGGCTCACGAGGCGGGAGATGGCGAGGAGCGTGGGGTGGTCGAAAAACTCGTCCCGAAGCTTCCGGTCCTCGGCGTTGCGACGCCGCTCCTCCACCCGCTCGCCGCGGGGGAAGAGTATGGTCTCGGGACGGGGCATGCGCCCCCGAGCCGTCGCTCCCCTCTAAAGGGTTGGCCGCGGCCGAGGGAAGCCGTCCACCCCAAGGAGGGAGTGGCGCCGGCGAAAGCTAGGGATTATCCCCCGTGCGGGGCTTTCTAGCGCATGGTTCCCACCGTTCCGATCGCTCCCGCGTCACCGATTCCCGTACCTGCGCCCGCAGGGATGGCCGACCGCCTCGACCGGGCCGGAGAGTACGACCAGGTGTTCGCCGTGGTCCGGGACGCCGTCTGGCGCCACCTGCGGCGGGAACGGAGCGGCCTCGGCCTCGGGCTCGCGCAGCTTCCCCCGTACCTCGGCGGATTCTGGCCCGTGACCGGCAACCTCCTCGTGCTGAACGAGAGCCTGGTCGAATCGGTCCGGGCGCACGCGCGCTCGCCCCGCGAGCTGAACGGTTTCCTGTTCGTCCTCCTCGCCCACGAGTACATCCACGCGCTCGGCTACCTCGACGAGCGTTCGACGCGCAAGCTCACCGCCGAGGTGGCGCTCGCCGCCTTCGGTCCGGAGCACCCGGCGACGAAGCTAGCGTCGGGCGACCTCTGGCGGATGCTCCCGTTCCTGCGGGATGCCCCTTCCGACGGGTCCGGCCGCCTGCGCATCGTTTCGGGGTTCGACCGGGGCGCCACGGCGAGCTACATCCGCTAGAGGCAACGCCCATGGGGGCCGCGCGGCTCCCGCGGTGATGGCTCGAGTCCCTGCAGAGGACGTCGCGATCGACCTTCGCCTGCTCGAGGGATTCCAGTTCTCCTGCCGCCCGGACTGCGGCCTGTGCTGCTACGCCGAGCCGGCGGCCACTCCCTCCGAGCGCACCCGCCTCCTCCAGATCGAGCCCGAGTTACCCTTTCGACCGGAGAGCCGGGAGTACTCCCGGATCGTTTCCCGACCGGACGGAGGGGCATGCTCGCTCCTCTCCGCGAACCGCTGTCGCGCCCACCCAGCCCGACCCCATCCTTGCCGCGCCTTCCCCGTCCACGTCCACATCGGCGAGAGGGTGCAGGCCTCGCTCGTCCTCTCCTGTCCAGGCGTGGAACTCGCTTCGCTCGCAGGCTGGACACGCGAAGGGCGAAAACCGGGACCCAAGGGGCTCGAGCTCGAGCTGGCCGCAGTTCGCGAGGAGTTCGAGGATAGCCCCGTGGAACTCCTCCAGAACGATTCGACCGCACGGCTCACCCGCGAGCTACGGCGCCGGGGCATCGACCGAGGAGGGCTCGAGAACCTCCGGGCAAGGACGAGGGAGGCTCTTCCGTCGCCGGAGCCGGAGCGCCTCGCCGACTTCGAACCGCCGACCTCCGGGGGACCCCTCGACGAGGAGCCGATCTTCTGGGATGCGCGCCTCGGCCTCGTGCTGCTCTCTACCTCCGAGGAAGGACTCTACGAGGCTAGCGGCGTGAGGGAAGGCGGAGGCATCGCCGCCTCGCTCGGCGAGTTCCCACCTCCGGAACAACTTCCCCGGCTTACGCCACCGGCGGAGGAGCTCCTGAGCGGTTACCTCGCCTACCTCGGCGCGAGGGACCATTTCCTCTGGAGCGTGCTCGCCGAGGGGGCAACCTCCTCCTCGGGCTCCTTCGCGGAGGAGTATCTCGGAACCCTCGCCGCGGTCCGAGGCGAGGTCCTCGCCCGAGCCTCGGTGCGTGCCCGGTTGCTGGGAGAGACCGGAGAACGGCTCGGACCGGAGGAGGTCGCTCGGGGGATACGGGCGATGGACAACGACCTCCTCGACCGTCCTACGCTGGGCTCGATCCTCTAGGGGGTCTCCCCCCGCGGGACGCCATCCCGCGGAGGGGAAGGGGTTCGCGCAGGCGGTCGCTACGCGCGGGGGCGAGCCCTCCTCGCCTCGAGCACGAAGAAGCCACCGACCACGACGACGAGCCCCCCGAGGAGGAGGAGCGGCAGGAGCGCGGAGGCTCCCGACGCACGCCCCGTGCTCGGGGTGGGCAGCGCGGGCAGGCTCGGGGTTCCGGTGTGGTGGATCTCCGCCTGGGCGGTCGCGGTGCTCACCGGCGCGGCGAGCAGGGCGGGGCCGTTCGACGGGTGGCTCTCCGACGCGATCGGTAGGGGTTCGCTTCGCGCCACGACTGCTCGGGTCACCGGCGCCGCGGAGGGCTCGAGCGGGGCCGAGGCCGGGCGCACCGGAGTCTCGGGCTGAAGTCCGCCGGCCTTCGTCCCGTCCGAGCTGGGTAGGACGACGAGCCCGTCGAACACGCGGTAGCTGCATGAGGAGCCACCCTGGCTGTACGCCACGGTGTAGCCGGTCTCGGTCGTTCCGTTGGGGAGGCCGAGCGTCTCCTTTCCCGTCACCGTGAACTCGAAGGTGAGCGGAACGCTCGCGTTCAGGCTCGCCGCTCCGGCATTCTTCACGGAGATGGTGGTGCCGTTCGAGGACCCCGTGATCGCGCTCGCATACGCGGCGGTCCCCACGAAGGTCGCCTGGGTGCTCGCGTTCCAGCTCTCGCCTACCGAGAGCGGCGCCTCGGAGACGAGGAGCGCGGGGCTGAAGCTGGCCGTCAGGTTCTCGCCGACCCAGCCCGCCTCGTTCACCGACGCCGTCACGTACTTCACCGTCGTCGAGCCGTTCGCGTCGAGCGTGCTGTTCGGGAAGTTCGAGGCCACGAGGCTCACGTTGATCGCCTCCCAGACTTCGACGTGCTCGTTCGCGAGCGAGAGGGAGCCGTTCGGGCCTACCGTGTAGTTCGCGAAGGCGAGGTAGGCGTTCGCGACCCCCTCGGAGAGCCACAGTGCCGAGGTGGTCGGGGCGAGCGGTACGTAGGCGCCCGGGGCGTACGTCCCTGCTACGGGGAGGGTCCCGGCAATCCCGATGGCCCCCTGCACCGAGCGTAGCTCGACCGCCGCCGCCTCGACACTGCGCGCGCTTGAGGAGGGCGAAGTCACGTTCACCATCGCGTAGGCGAGGTAGCCCGCCGAGAACGATTCGTTCACGGCGACGTACGCCCCGATCTTGGTGAGGTTCCCGCCGGAGAGGTTCAGCGACGCGGTGTAGGCGCCGACGTAGGCGACGTGAGCGCTCGCGTTCTCCGCCGCTCCCCACGCCCAGCTCGCCGTAGGGGTCGTGCCGGCCGCGGTCCCGAACTCGGGCGCTACGCTCCCGAGCGCCGTCGCGCCAGCCAACGGGAACGCGGCGAGGGTGAGGAAGGCGAGCGCTGCCGCGAGGACGAGCGGCCGTCGGAAGCCGCGAGGACGCTCGGCGGGCAGGTCGGCGGTGGCGACGCTTGGGCGCTCGGGGTTCGGCATGGCTCTCCTTGCTCCTCCTGAGCGGATGCCGTGCCATCCCTCCCCGCGGAGGAGAGTTCCGTCGGTATCTTTCGGAGGGGTTTATGTAGCGCCGCGAGGAGCTTGCACGATGTTCTCCCCGCCGGGTGTGGAGGACCCGATCTCCGCGCTGTTCGACCTCTCCGACCGTGTCGCGCAGATGGCCCCCACGGTCCGGAGGATGTACCGCTACACGGCGGTCGTCGTCGTCCTCTTCCTCGTCATCATGCTCGTCCTGCTCCTCATCACAGTCCGCACGAACGGATTCCTCGCCATCCTCGCGTTCATCGCGATCGCCGTTTCCGTCGTCGCGCTCAGCCTCCTACGCGAGACGGACCGATTCTTCCGGTCCTTCGTGCTGCGCCACCGCTCGATCCGGCTCCTACGGGACGCCGAGCCCCGCGCCCGGATCCCGGAAGGGCGGACGCCCGTGGAGCGGCTCGCCCGCCATCTCGCCCAGGCGAACCCCCGCGTGGAGGCGCTCGTTCGCGATCACCCGGACGCGCTCCGCTACCGCGCGGAGGCGGGCGGCGTTCCGTTCGACCTGCTCCTCGTGGCCCCCGCCGACCGGGCGTACTCCGTCCTCCGCTGGGGCGAGCCCGGCTTCGCGATCGTGGCCCGCCTGGCACCCGAGACGCTCGGCGTGGCCGACCTCGAGCGCTTCGCCGGAGAGCTCCGGACGGTCGCCCCGAGGCTCGGCGGGCGCCTCGTCCGGGCCATCCTCCTGCGCGCGAACCCGGCCCCCCTCGGTGAGCCCGTGTACGAGTACGCGGTCGGCCACCCCGTCGACCTCCGCGGTAGCCACGTCGCGATCGAGATCATCACCGAGAACGCGGACGGGAGCTACGACTTCGTGCCGCACGTCCTCGGCGTTCCGTAGCGACGAACGCTAGCGGATCCAGTCGGGCGAGCCCGTGTACCGATAGTGCTCCTGGAGCTCGCGCGCGTAGAGCTCGCGGTAGAGCTGCCGGTACCTGCGAAGGTGCTCCACGCCGGCCGTGGTGATCCGGATGTCGTAGCCGCGCTCGTCCCGGGCGAGGGTGACGAACTTCTCCGCGAGGAGGAACTCGAGCACCTTGTCGGTCATGTGCGAGTTCGAGCGAATGGCGTGCAGGATCTCCTCCTTGCTCACCCGCTCCCGCGCGGAGAGGATCCGGGCGGGGGTCTGGTCGAGGAGGTCCGGTTGCCCGAGGTCCAGGTCGAGGACCGCGAACAGGCGTGCCAGCGCGATGTACGCATAGACCCGATATCCCTTGTACTGACGCTCCGCCACCGTGACCGCGCAAAGATACGAGCGCCGGTACTTGGAATATCCTAGATGGCGGGGCGGCTAGCTTCGCTTGCCCCGAGCGTGGGTTCTCGCGGACCTGCGCTCCGCGGATTCGACGAGATTCTTCAGGACCAGCACGGGCCGGCCGCCCAACGTCAGCCCGCCGACCCGTCCGACGGCCGTGCGTGTCCCGACGGCCACGATGACGCCCCGCTCACGGTAGACGAACGGCTGGAGCGGACGCCCGCGTAGCCGTAGGAGGATGTTCCGAGCCGCGACCGGTGCCTCCGCGACGGCGGCCTGGGCCGTGGCGGGGATGGGCAGGTGGGTGCGAGAGTCGATGAACTCCGCGACGTCGCCGACGCAGAAGACGCCGGGGTGACCGGGCACCTCGAGGTGCTCGTCGACCCGGATCCGTCCGGACCGGCCGTGCTCCACGGGAATCGCGCGTACGACGGGCGGTGCCTGCACGCCCGCGGCCCAGACGGCAAGGTCGAACGGGATCCGCGCGCCACTAGCGAGTTCGAGCTCGTCCCGCTCCACGCGGCGGACGTTCACGCCTTCGAGCAGCTCGACGCCTGCCGTGCCGAGGAGCTTCCTCGCCCGGGCGATGAGGTTCGGGTCAAGCCCGGCGAGGAACGGGAGCGCGCCGATGACGAGGCGAACCTGGGGCGCTCGGACCGTTCGACCAACGCTCCGGGACCAATCCGCGGTGGCGATCTCCCCCGCGACCTCCGTTCCGGTAGAACCTCCCCCTACCACAACGATGCGGAGTTGACCGACGGGGACGCCGCTCGAGCGCCTCCCCAGCGCGTCGCGGATCGCCTGGGCGAGCTTCTGCGCGCCGCTCAATCGGTACACCGAATGGCAGTACGTGTCGGCCCCCGGGACGCCGTAGTAGGCGGGTACGCTCCCGAGACAGATGGCGAGCGAGCGGAACGAGACGCGCTGGCCATCGAGGTGGATGACGCGGTGCGCGAGGTCGATCTCTTCGACGGTCCCGGTGAGCAACGCGTCGGTCCGGCCCGCGAGGAGTCCCCGGAGCGGTACGACCCAGGGAGAGACGCCTCCCTCGGCCTCCGAGAGGCGGGCGAGTTCGTACAGCTCGGTCCGCATCACATGGACTGGGTGGCGGTCGACGAGGCGGATCGGATACTTCCCGTGAGACTGTCGTTCGAGGGCGTGCCAGAGCTCGAGTCCCGCGTACCCCGCCCCGAGCACGAGGATCGCCGGCTCCTGTGCGTCGGTCTTCTCCGACATTCGCCCGGTTTCCGTGGTCCGATGCGGAGTTCACCGCCCGGTCCGGCTCCTCAGGCCGGGCGCGGGATATGGCGGCAGCGGTGCCGCTACAGGCCCGGGACGAGCGCCCGCACCCCGTCGAGGACGAACTGGATCCCCACGGCGGCGAGGAGGAGCCCCATGACCCGCGCCACCGCCATGACGCCGACCCGGCCGAGCTTGCGCAGAATCCGTTCTCCGAAGCGAAGCACGACCCAGGTGGCCGCCGCGGCGACGCCGATCGCGAGGAACGTCGCGAGGATCGCCCACGGGTCGGACCCGGCGCTCCCCTCGTAGATCATCACGGTCGAGATCGCCCCGGGGCCGGCGAGCAGCGGGATGCCGAGCGGAACGACGGAGATCTCCTCCCGCCGCGCGAGGGCGTCCGCCTCGTCCTGGGCGGTGAGGCGGCTTCCCCCCACCTGGCCCTGGATCATCTCGAAGCCGACGATGAACACGATGATCCCGCCCGCGATCTGGAACGCCTCGAGCGTGAACCCGAACGCCGCGAACAGGAACCGGCCGGCGATCGCGAACAGGACGAGGATCGCGCCGGCTACGACGACCGCCCGGTCGCGGACGAACGCGCGGTCGGCCTCCGAATAGCCGTGCGTCAGCGCGGCGTAGAAAGGAAGCGTGCCGATCGGGTCGACGAGGGCGAAGACGCTCGCGATGACGGCGCCGGCGAAGGCGATGTCGTTCGTGGTCACTCGCTCGCCCCCGCTGGGAGGTGGCTCGCGCTCCCCATCGCGCCGCCGGATGCGGTCAGTCGAAGCTCATCGGCGAGCTCCGGGTGGCCGATGCAGGCCAGGTTCACCCAATCGCCGCCGACGAACTCCGGCACGGGCGGCCGGAATCCCATCGCAACGTAGAGCGACTCAGCTTGCCGGTTCGGCCTCGTGTAGACGAGGCGAACGGGCCGTTCGCCCGCCTCACGCAGGCCCCGAACGCTGGCCTCGAGAAGGGCCCGGCCGAGTCCCACACGGCGGGAGCGAGGATCCACCAGCAGCTCGGCGATGAGGCCTCCGTCGTTCCGTACGGTAAGCACCGCCCCGCGCAACTCCCCCTCGATCTCCTGCGCGAACGACCCGGTAGGTATCCATGGACCGAACTTGCCCGAGAGGATCGCGTCGACGCTCACCCGGGCGTCTTCCAAGAGGTCCGCGCGCTCGAGGAAGATCGCCACATCGTAGGGATCGGTCGAGTAGGCCGCGCGCATGAGTCGCGCGAGCGCTTCGGTGTCCGCCAGCTGGACGGGCCGCAGTCCGAGCGGATTGCCGGGCGGTTGCGCGGGAAACGCCGTCCCCTCGGGAAGCTCGAGGTCGACCCGGCCGAAGTACCGGAATCCCCGCAGCTCGATCCGTTCTGCGATCGTTTCGGGCGGAGGAGAGCGGGCCATGACCCTGAGGCCGACCACCGGATGCAGTTCGGGGGCCGAATCGAGCGCGACGAGGGCCGATTGGGTGCTCGCCTCGGAACGAAACCCCGGGGCCATGAGAAAGGAGACCCGGTGCCCGATCGGAGTGATCCGGTCGAGAAGGATGCAGATCGCCTCGTCGTTGGGTCCGAGGAGCAGGAAGCCGCCCTGCGTCCCTTCGCTGAGATGCTTCGTCAGGCCAGCGAGCGCCCAATCGTCGGCGGGGCCGCGCGGGGATTCGCAGCGCAGCTGCTCGAGGAGCTCGGCGGTCTCGGCCGGGAGCTCGGAGGTTGGCCGGAGCGTGAGGGGAGGAGGGGTCACGAGCCGGCGAGGCCACCTCGGGGATAACGCGACCGGTCGACGACCCGGCCGGGAGCGGAGCTTAAGTCCCGGACACCGGATGCTGCCGCCATGGCGGCGATTCGAACGGCCGAGGCGGTCTGGGAGCACGACCTTCTGCACGGGAGCGGCCGGTTCAAGGTGGGCAGCGGGGCGATCCCGGAATCCCCGGTAAGCTGGGCGGCGCGTACCGAGAGCTCCGGCGGCAAGACGAGCCCCGAAGAGTTGCTGGCGGCCGCGCACGCGAGCTGTTTCGCGATGGCGTTCTCGGGGGGACTTGGCCGACTGGGCAAGCCCCCGGAGCGGCTTCACGTCACCGCAACGTGCACGTTCGACAAGATTGGGGATGCCTGGAAGGTCGCGAAGATGGTCCTGGATGTTCGCGGGAAGGTCCCCGGGATCGATGCCAAGACGTTCGAAGAGGCGGCCAAGAAAGCCGGTGAGGGCTGCCCGATCTCGGGTGCGCTGAAGAACAACGTTCCCATCGAGGTTACGGCCCGTCTTGAGTAGATAGGAGGGAGACCCTCCTTCGCCGGTCGCCGGCCGAGGTACCCCTACGGCGAAGGCTTACCGCGTCGGCGGGCGGCTAGCGCGATCCCCGCCCCCAGGGCGGCCAGGGCCGCCAGCAGGAGAGCGAGGTCGACCCATGGCAGCCCGAACAGCCCGGCCGAGGCTCCGTGCTTCGAGATGGGCGCCGGCGGGATGGCGGTGAGCGTGACGTTGAGGAACACCACCGTACCGGAGTCCACGCGCACCGTGGCGTTCGAGTAGGTCTCGTAACCGGGGAGCGTGACCGTAATGTTGTACGTACCGGGAACGAGTTCGAGCTCGTAGCTCCCGTTCACGACCGGGACCGCGGTCCCGTTCACGGTGAGCACCGCCGTACCGGGCGCCACGAGCCCCGTGATCCGTCCGGGGAGTTGCGTGAAGGTGACCGAGAGCGGGGACGCGCTCCCCGCCACCGTGACGTGCCCCGAGCCAGGGTTGGGGACGTAGCTCCCGGTAGCCGGCACCATGTACGGGTAGGTCCCGTTCGGGAGGCTGACCGTGAGAGTTGCCGTGCTACCCGAGACGAGGGTCGAGTTGACCACGGCCGACCAGCTGGTCCCGGCGGGAAGCCCGGATTCCGTGACGTGGATCGGGTAGGTGACGCGCGTCCAGTGGATGTCGACCGCGTAGGCGGCGCCGAGCACCTGAGCCGTACCACCTTTCGGAAGCGGGGTGTAGCCCGGGACCAGCAGGGCCGACCAGAAGTACGAGCCGTTCGGCTCTGCCATGTTGACCGTCGCGACCGTCGAGGTGAGCGGCGTTCCGTTGAGTCGAACTCCCCAACTCGTCCCCGCAGGTAGCCCTTGCTCGGTGAAGCTTACGGAGTAAACGGCGAGGCTCCAGATGATGGAGATCGTCATGTTCCCCGGGTGCGCGTAGGTCGTACCCGATACGGGTGTCGCGACGTACCCCGGCACGAGGCCCACGGCGTAGTGGAAGTTCCCGGTGGAGAGGACGAAGAGGATGCTCCGTCCGTTCGAGCTGTGCGTCACGAACCCGACCTTAACGCTCCAGTGCGTGGTCGGGGGGAGTCCGGATTCTGAGAAGGTCACGTTCGAGATGCCGCCCCCGGCTCCGAGCGTGAGTTCGATGTACTCCCCCGGGATGAGCCCGGCGCTCGCGTTCCCGAACGGAATCCCACTCACGAACCCCACGAACTGGTAGTTCCCGGGCCCGACGGTGAGATTGATCCGGGAGCCGACGAACGGTAGCGGAGTGGTTCCGGAGACGCCGAGAGTCCCGGAGGGCTGGGGGGAAGTGATGTTCACGATCGCAGCATAGGAGCGGTCGTAGAGGTTCGCGAGGCTGCCGCCCCCGTGTGTCACATGGGCGGAGAGGCTGCCGTTCGTGGCGTCGGTCGCGCGGGCTTCCACGATCCCGTTGATCGCCTCCGCGGTGTCGCTACCGAAGTTGTAGGCGTTCACGACCTGCTGAAGGTTGTGACCGTTGTTGTAGGAGAGGCTCATGGAGAGGTTCGCGGCCGTCGCCGTGGTGCCGTCGCCGTTGCCCGGTCCCCCGAGGGTGAGCTCGGCGTTCTCGTACAGGCCGATCGGCGTTGTCGTGGTCCCGTCGACCGTGTACCGCGCGGCGCTCACGGAGTTCGTGAACACGAAGCTCGCCGTGTCGTAGGTCACCCACCCGTAGCCGTCGTTGTACTCGAAGACCGCCTCGGGAGTCCCGCTCACGACGATGGAGAACACCCGAAGGACGACGGAGGCGGGGTAGGTGAGGGCCACGTTGTTGCCGGGGAGCGCTCCGGAAGCGCCCGCGATGTAGACCGCGTTCGAGAAGATCGTTCCGTTCCCCGTGATGGAGCCGGAGGCGATCGAATTCCCGGGCGAGGACATGTTCCAGATGTTGTTCTCGAAGCTAACCGTGTTGGTGCTCGTGTCGAGGAAGGCGACATCCTGGACCCAGTAGAAGAACTCGCTGCTGCCGCTGAAGAACTGGAGGACGACGTTCAGCTGGATCGTCATGGACGACGCGGCGGAGATGTTGGCGTTGTAGGTGATGAGGGAGCGGAGCACCGTCGTCGCTTGGAACTCGTTCGTGGAGTAGATGATCGGGTTGTTGCCGTTCGCGTCCACGCCGAAATCGGCGATCCCCATCGGTGCGGGTTCGGCGGTGTAGAAGCCGTAGGGGTCGACGCCGGTCCCGTGGTGTACTGGTACGTGGGCGATCCGGTGGTTGGGCGGCAGCATGATCACGTGGCCCGGGGAGGGGAGCCCCGGGTCCAGGTGGTGCGAGGAGAGCGGAGGGGGGGGCGGCGCCGCGGCAGGAGAGAACACTAGGAGCGGTCCCGCAACGAGGACGAGCGTGAGGAGGAGGGACCCGGCGATGCGCATGGATATGGTAGCTACCGCTCCTTGGATGCACCCGGGCTCCACATCAACATTGCGGCACCACCCGACGCCCAGATACTGCTAGCACGGGGGTATTGAAGGAGCTTGCTCACCTGTACGCTACTATCCACCAGCCGAGCCGGTCGACCTTCGACGGCGGGGAGAGGGGTCCCGCTGTCGACTCAGTCGAAGTGGCGGTGAACCGCTACCAGATACACGAGCAGGAGGATCACGATGAGCAACGCGACGAACGAGCCGGAGGCAAACTCGACGGCTGCGTAGAATAGGAGGACGAGGATCGCGAGGACGAGCGCCCACAACTCCTGGTTCCACAGCCCGAACGCCACCGCCAGAACGACGATCCCTACGATGACGATGATCAGACCGGCGATGGCTCCCGTGAGCCCGAAGACCGTACTGCCCCCCGCCAACGCACCTGCGCTTCCGAGCGCGACCCCCAGCGAAAGCGCCAGGATCAGCACCCCGGCGAGCAGGATGAAGAATCCGAAAATCCCGATCAGGATGGCCAGGATGGCAACGCCGAGCGGTAGCCTCCCTACGTATGGGCTTCCCGACATGGGGAGGAATCGCGCTCCATCTCCTAAGACCTTTTTGGAGCGGTGGAAGGCCCCCCCGCGGGCTAGTTCGGAGCGGGCCTCGGTCCCGCCAAGGGCAGCCCGTGGTGTCCGGTGCCCGAAAACAGTCGGCGGGGTGGAATCCTTAATCATGTGCGCTCCCCTCACCTCGGGACGTGACCGACGCGAACCTGACCGTCGGGCTGCTGATGCTGATTGTGGGGATTGCGGTCCTCACCTTCGAGATCATCCACCCCGGCGCGTTCCTCCTGATTCCTGGCACCGTCCTGCTCGTGGTCGGCGCCCTCTACATCCTCGTACCGAACTTCCTGCTCGACACGATCTGGGGTCCCCTCATCGTGGCCGCGGTCACCGTCGCTGCGATGCTCGTGACCATCCCCCTCTACCAGCACCTCGGCAAGATCCATCGACCCTTGACCACCACCCCCCAAACGCTCGCCGGCGAGCAAGGACTCGTTGTCACCGAGGTGATTCCCGACTCCCTCAGGGGTAAGGTCCGCGTCGGCTCGGAGATCTGGTCCGCGCGCTCGCGCATGACCATCCCGCTTGGGACACGCGTCCGCGTGCTCGGGGGAGAAGGCGTCGCGGTGAACGTCGAGCCGATTGAGTCGGAGGCGGCCAGCTAGGCCGTACTGATTTCGATGGTCGACCCTTCCGTCTTCGGCGCCATTGCCGTCGTGATCATCCTCGCCTTCCTCCTCGTCCTCGTGCGGATGGCGCACGGCATCCAACCGTACCAGCAGGGTATCGTCACTATCTTCGGATCCTACAAGCGCGTGCTCAATTCGGGACTCAACTTCGTGAACCCGCTCGCGAACGTCGTACGGGTCGATCTCCGGACGCAGGTGCTCGAGGTGCCCCGCCAGGAGGTCATCACCAAGGACAACTCCCCCACGAACGTCGACGCGATCATCTTCATCAAGGTCGTCGACACGCCCCGCGCCATCTTCCAGGTCCAGGACTACCACATCGCCACGGTCGCGCTCGCCCAGACGACGCTCCGGTCGATCATCGGCGACATGGATCTCGACGAAGTGCTCTACAACCGCGAGCGGATCAACACCCGGCTCCGGGACATCCTCGACGAAGCCACGGACCGCTGGGGCGTCCGTGTCGAGGCGGTCGAGATCAAGGAGGTGGACCCGGTCGGTCCCGTCAAGGCCGCCATGGAGGAGCAGACCTCCGCCGAACGGCAGCGGCGCGCCGCCGTGCTCCGTGCCGACGGCGAGAAGCGCTCCGCCATACTTGTTGCCGAGGGGCAGAAGCGCTCGCGCATCCTGCAGGCGGAGGGGATTCGGCAGTCGCAGATCCTCGAGGCCCAGGGCGGCCGGATGGCAACGATCCTGTCGGCCCAGGGAGAGGCGCAACGACTGCGGATCATCTCACTCGGCGCCGGTCCCCTCGACTCGAAAGCCCTCACCGTCCTCTCGCTCGACACCCTCAGCAAGGTCGCCGATGGCCAGGCGACGAAGATCATCTTCCCGTTCGAGATCTCCCGGCTCATGGAAGGGGCGGCCGAGTACCTTGGTGTCTCCCGCACCGTCCCCGACCGGAGCCTCAACACCCTCGACGAACTCCAGCGGCAGGTCGGGTCGATGGACGATGTCCTAGGCCCCATCCCCAAGCAGACGGAGCTCATGACCGAGATCCAGAGCATCGAGGACGAGATCAAGGCGGAGAGCGACTCCTCCGCCGCGATAGTGGGCGCGACAAGCGGGGACGACGACGCGGACCCGGCGGCGGTCGCAGCCGCTGCTGCGGCGCGCAAGGCGGCTCAGAGCCAGGGAGGCACGCCCGGCCCACGGGCCCCCATCTTCTCCGGCGCAGGACCCACCGGCGCGGCTACCCCGACGCCCCCGGCCGCGTCCTCGAGCGCACCGAGCTTGCCCGGCGGGTCGCCTTCCACGGAGAGTGGACCGACCCCGGATCCGCGGAAGAAGCCGCCCCCCCCACCGTAGCCACCCCCTCCGCGGGACGCGGCTCTGGTCGCCTCCGCTCCTCGTTCCTAGTTCGCACCAAAACCGAAGCCGATTCCTACCTCAGCCATATACACTCGAACGCCACCCCGGAGACTCCGGATGGCCCTGCTCGCGGACTCCCCGGCATTCGAGGTGGGGAGCGAAGT
>JAKIWX010000004.1 GCA_022749845.1 Thermoplasmata archaeon | reverse complement strand
GTGGGATCACTTCCCGAGCCCGAACGATCTCGGCTCCTGGAGGGGAGGTCGGCGCGGTTCCTCGAAAGCGAGGGCCCCGAGCTCGGTCGGAAGGCCGCGACGGGCCTCGCAGCGGCCCGTGGCGAGGTCCTGGTGTTCCTCGAGGACGACGACCGGTTCGCTCCCACCAAGCTCGCCGAGGTGTTGGATCGGTTCGATTCCGACCCCGATCTCAACTACTACCACAACAGTTTCCGGGCGATCGACGAGGCGGGCCGACCGCTCGAGCCACCCTACTTCCGTCGGGACGCCGTGGTCCGGACCTCGCGGGTCGGGCGGGTGCTCGTGCCCCCCCGGACCCCGCGTGGAGACCTCTCGAACCTACGTGGCCTCTTTCCCGGGTACAACAACAGCTCGATCTCGGTTCGCCGGACCATGCTCGAACCGTGGGCCGCGGCGCTCGCGCAAACGGACCTCCTCGTCGACCAGTTTCTCTTCGTGGCCGCGCTCAGCTCCTCCGGTTCCCTCCTCCTTGACGACCGCCCCCTCACCGAGCTCCGGCTGCACCCCGAGAGTGCGTCGAGCGCCTCGCGACCGACCGCCGAGGAGTTCGAACGGCTGCGCCGACTCTCGGAACGCAATCTCGCCGTCCGCCGCGTGCTCCTCGACGTCGCGCGGAGGTCGGAGGACGCCTCGGTCGTTCGGTACGTGCAGGGGTCCATCGCGCTCGAGGAGGCGATCGCCGAGCTCCGCGGTGCTAGCCGCGGGCGAGCTCGAGTCGCACGTCTCTGGCTCGATCTCCTAAGGCTCTCCTCGACCCTCGAAGTGCGTACCTATCCAGCGGTCGTTCCGCTTGCGGGCCTGTACGTGGCCTCCCCGAGCCTGGCGGTGCGACTCTATCGCACGGCGAAGCAACTCGCCGCGTGAGCCACCCCCCTCCGCTAGGCGCAGCTGCGCGCGGCGAACGGGGCGAGATAATCGACCTCGACCGAAAAAGCGCAGAGATGCAAGCCCGCTCCGGGGGCAGCGAGGAGCGCGACCGAGGAGAACGGTGAGTTCGAGGCAACGCTGAACGCCGAGGCGCCCTCGAGCGTGTTCGTCGGAGACCACGCTCCCGACTGGAGCAAGTTCACGAGCGAGAAGGAGAGGCGCACGACGTCGTAGCCCGGCGCCGCGAGGTCGACCAGCGTTCCTTGGCCGATCGGGAACGCCGCCCAGTTCGTCCAGGCGCCATCGAGGAAGCCGAGCACCCGACCGTTCGCCGCCAGGACGTCGCTCGTCCGGAACGCTCCGCCGGCAATTGCGTATGGGTAGGCGAGGTAGACGGCGTCCGAGAACACCGAACGGTTCGAGTAGACAATCCCCGTTCCCCCAAGATGGATCCCCGACAGGAACCGGGCTGAGCCGTTGGGCACCGGGAGAAGCTTCCCGAAGGTCGCGCCCGGCGCGATGGGGGTTCCTTCGTACCTTCCCACCGTGTCGCCCGCCCAGACCAGGGTTCCGCCAAGCCGGATCCAGGGAGCGAGGAGGTCGCTCTGCGCCGTGTAGACGGTGTCGGGCAGCACCCCCGAGGCGACAATCAGCACGGTGTTCGCTCGGGGGGGTTGACGGAGCACTCCCGCGAGTCCCACCGCGTCCACCAGGGTGAGGTTGAACGGGAGGCCTCGCGCCGAAGCGACGACGCTCAGGTGCTGGGTGAGGCCGAACCAGTCGGCAATGGAGGAGAAGGAGACCGGGTAGTTCGCGTCGTAGTAGTAGTACACATCCGTCGGTGGAGTGGGCTGCGCCACGGCGAACACCGACTGGGCGAGGTTCGCGTCGAAGCTCCCGGTAGCGTTCGTGAACAGCGCCACGCGGCCGCTGCCCAGGTCGTGGAAGCTCTGCTCGACGGTCAGCCGCGGGCGCGCGCCCGGCGCGTACAGAAGCCCTTCCGAAAGGAGGAGCGCTGCTACGAAGACGACGATCACCGCCTGGAGGAGCCGGACCGGCTCAAGCCGCAACGCGGACACCTCCAGCGGTCGGCCTGCGCAGTCGTCGCAGGGCTTGGAGCGCCGCGTAGGTGAGGAGCAGGAAGACGCTCACCGTGGTGACGAGCTCGACCCACGGCGCGTAGATCGGAGAGCCCAGCACAGCGGCGTCGATGAGGGAGAAGGAGATCCAATGGGTGAAAATCGCCGTGGGCTGCGCTAGGTAGAGCGGCCCCGCCAAACCCACGACGTAGAACGTGGAGCCGCCGAGCGTGAGGGCAGCCGCGACCGTGCGAAACCTCCGTTCCACGACCGCCGCGAGGAGGAGCCACGGCAGGATCCAGAGCAGGTATTGGGGCTGGGTGACCGAGAAGCTGAGAAGGATCGCGAAAACGGAGCCGACCGCTGCGTATGTGAGGGGCGCGTGCCAGTTCCCGGCCCCTGCCCGCCGTGCATAGTAGATCGCGAAGAGAGTCACGAGGCCGAAGGCGATCGCGGCCGAGATGAGCGCGACGGGGGCCGTGTTTAGGAACAGCCAGCGTCTCCATCCCCCGAGCCCGGGAAACGCGGACAGGGACCAAGGGCCGAAGCCCCCGTGCGACTCGCCCACCGAGGGGCCGGTCCCCACGATCTGCAGGTACTGTTGGAGTATCCCGGGTGGCCAGAGCGAGAGGGCGACGATCCCCGCCGTGCCGAGCCCGAACCACAACGCGCTCATCGCCCGCCGCACCGGGGCTAGGTCGCGGCGCGCGAGGAGCGCCGCGACGAACAAAGGTAGGAGAAGCAGCGGGTAGACCTTCACCATCACCCCGAGCCCGAACGCCGCCCCGGCAGAAAGTGGGCGGTCGTGGTACCAGAGATAGAACGCGGCGACCACGAAAAACGTCGGGATCACGTCGAAGGCGCCGTGTATTCCGCTCTCGATGACGACAAACGGGTTGAGGAACCAAGCGGCGAACACGAGGCGCGCTTTGAGGCGGTCCCCGCTCCACTCCTGGACGATGCTGTAGAGGAGCCCCGCCATCGCGACGTCAAAGAGGAGTACGATGCCCTTCTCGAGCAGCGCGACGAGAGGTACCGGATAGGAGGTGGGCTCGAGCCCGCCGAGCGTCAATCCGAGCGTGAGGACGGCGGCGGGGGCCGCCACGAGTGCGTTCGCGGGTAGGAAGAGGGCGGCGGTCCTCCCGATCAGATTCAGGACGAGGACCCAATCGGTCGGATAGACGATGAGATAGGTGTACGGTCCCCCACCCATCGCCATCGTGGCCGAGCTCTCGCCGAAGATCGCGGGGTCGTATTGGCTCGTGAGCGGTGCGAGAAGTAGGCGTAGCCCCGTTCCGGTGAGGAGTACGACCAGGAGCCAGCGGCGGTGCGAGGTTCGTGCCAGTCGTTCGAGGGGACCAAGCAGCAGGGAAAGCTGGACCCCCTCGCGCATCGCCCGGAGCAGCCGTCGCCGCCTACCCTCGCTGCGGAGCGGCGGCGCAGGGTCGGTCGGAGTGCTCCCAGTGGCCATCAGGGAGGGCCGCCGGAGATGGCTAGGATTTGAAGCTCTCTCCGGGGACCGCCGCGCGTCCGATCGGAGCGGACTCGAGGAGCGTGAGTCACTGAGCGCCGAGGCGAGAACCGGTGGAAAAGCCTTCCGGAGCAGTCGCGCCGCGGCGCAACTGAGACACCGTGGAGGTGATCCCCTTGCCCAGCGAGGCGCAACGGATCGAATCTGCCCCAGCTCGCCGAGTCTCGGTGCATCCACGAGGGGGTCCCCGGTGACGGCGGAGATGGAGGGTCTTCGAACGCTCCACCCTCAGTCGTGTGAACCACAAGTCATATGAGGGGTGTCAAGTCCATTGTTGCGTAGCCGGGTTCAATGGCGGACGGAACGACACGGGCGTGGCCAGTGTCTTTTCCGGGCTCGTCAGCCGCTCGGTTCCGGAGCGGAGTTCAGGCAGTGTCGGCGGGTTCTCTGGTTTCCGACACGCCGACCTCCCTAGGGCACTGGACCGGCATGGATACGGGGGCCGCGGAGTCTGTTTCCGAGGAACCCCACAGAGCCAGAGGGATGCCCCGGGCCAGCGCTCCGCGGGTTCTCGTCACCATCCCTGTCCGGAACGAGGCCGCCCGACTTGTCCCGACAATCCGGGCGCTGAAGGCAGCGTTCGACTCCTCCGGATTCAGCTATCAGCTCGCGATCGCCGAAGACGGGTCCACTGACGGAACCAAGGCACTGTTGGAGGAGCTGCCTTCGCTCTTTCCGGAGATCATTGTACAGGAGTGGCCGCACGCTCTGGGCCGGGGCAAGGCGTTACGCGAGCTATGGTCCCGCCAAGAGGCCGACATCTACTGCTTCACGGACGCCGACCTCGCGAGTGGCTCGGAGCCCCTCGCGACGGTCGTCCGGGAGGTGGCGAACGGTTGGGATGTTGTCACGGGTTCCCGATACATGGACGGCAGCCGCGTGCACCGCCCCCCGCTGCGTTTCCTCGTCTCTCGAGCCTACAACTGGCTCGTCCGCGTCGCGTTCTCGGAGTCGATCCGGGACCATCAATGCGGACTCAAGGCCTTCAACGCGCGAGCGGTTCGCCAACTCCTCGACCAGACGACGGAGGACTCCTGGTTCTGGGACACCGAGATCCTCGTGCTCGCCCACGCCGACGGATTCGGCATCAAGGAGGTTCCCGTCGAATGGGTGGAGAGGAAAGCGACCCGCACGAGCTTTGGTCGGCTCCTGGCCGACGTACTTCTCCACGGGGCGGGGCTGCTTCGGCTCAAGGCCCGCATCCCGTCCAGGAATCGGGGTCTGTTCCAAGCTCCAGAGTACGCGCTCCCCTCTCCCGAACGGGAGTTCGGCCGGCTCGGCCGGCCCGACACCCTGCGCTCCCAGCGCCAGGAATGACCGCGCCGACTTGAACCCCACCGTGCCAAACCTCGCCGTCAGCAAGGGCGCGGTTCTCCGCCATACCGACCACGTCCGTGCGGCAGTTGGCCCGCCTGAGCCAGGGAGGATGGTCGTCGAACCATGAGCCCACCCACCTCCTCGCCAGCGGCCTCGGTTTCCTCCTCTGTCGCCCACCCCGAACGGGCCGCCGCAGCTGCCCCGCCAAGCGTCTCGGTCCTCCTACCCGTCTACAACGGAGAGCATTCCATCCGGCGCGCCGTCGCCTCTGTGGCCTCCCAACTCCCACCTCCCGGCGAGATCCTGCTCATCGACGATGGCAGCACCGACGGAAGCTCGGCTCTTCTCGTGGAGATCGCGAAGTCGACGCCGGGAGCTCGCCTCGTCCCGCACGGTGAGAATGCGGGGCTAGCCTCGACGCTCAACGAAGGCGTGCGAACTGCGGAGGGGGAACTTGTGCTCGTCCTGCACCAGGACTGCTCCCTCGTGGGCAGCGACTGGCTCGCCCGTGCGGCCCGTCATTTCGACAACCCGGTGGTGATCTCGGCGGTCGGCTCGCCAATCCACAACGTAGAGCGGATGGACCCCCTCGAGCGCGAGTTCTGGGTGCTCCGGCACCACGCCATGGACACCACGGCGGCCGAACAGGGTAGGGGTCGCTACACGCTCTTCTCCGAGAACAAGTGCGACATGTTTCGCCGGAGCGCGCTTCTTCAGCTGGGCGGATTCGATACTCGGCTCGAGGAGGGTGGAGAGGACCAGGTGTTGGCTTGGCGACTAAGACAAACGCAGTACCGGGTCGTGCGCGACCCGGAGCTCCGATTCACCATCATGTTGGGCGCGTCCGGCGGACTGCGAACCCATCTTCGGAAGGACGCCTCGTACGGGAGACAGATGCGGCAGGTCCTGGCGACCACTCGGTTCGGTGCGCTGCGCCGCGCCCCGGGAGCTTCTGTGGATCCCCGGTTCGTGAATAGAATGAGCGGGGTGCTCTGGATCTTCTTGGCCTTGGTTGGAGTTGGGCTCTACCTCTGGACTCGGGCCCCCTTCGCCCTACTCGTCATCGGAGTTCCCCCTGTAGCGAGATGGGCTCAGCTGACCCTCCGAGGCATTCGGGAGAGGAAATCGTACCGACTCCGGGGCCGGGAGCTAGCGACGATGGGGGGAATCGGCTGGATGGCGGACGTCGCCTACGCCGTCGGATTCGCCGTACCTCGAGGACGACGACGCAGCCGGGAGTCCCTTCGGCCGCCCTCGTAACGCCAACCCCTCGCCCGGGCGGCTCCTGCCGCACCAGAGACAAGCGGCTGCAAGTTCCTCCGTGCCCGCGACAAAGTTAGGAGGCCTAGGGAGCTCCTTTCCGCACCAAGATTCGGTTGACTACCCCTTGGGATTCGCGACCTGACCCACGACGGCTTCCCCCTGGTGCGGCCCGCCACCCGTTCCCTAGTTTCTCCACCGCCTTCCCGCGAGGCGGCGCGACCTTCTACTGAACCGCGGGTGGGTTGGCCCCGTGGTCCTCGACCGCGCTCGGGCCGGTGCCGAGCTCTGTCGGACGCGCCGAGGGGCGTGTCGCGAACAGGACAAAGGGGACTGCGGGAAAGGAGACGGCGAACTCTAGGAGGAACCAGAAGGTCCCGCCGACGGGAGGGGCTGAGGAGATATCGACGCGTTCGAACTGGAACTGCAACGCAGCCCCACTATCCGTGATCTTGCCGAACTGAATCTCCGGGTCCGGAGCGGTCGAGCGGCTCGCTACACCGTCCACGCTCAGGACAGAGGAGAAGGGAGATCCCGAGTAGTTGATCTGGGCGACGGAACCTAGGAGGAGGGTCGCGAGCGGCGCTAGCGGGGCCGGGTCCATGAAGGCGGTGGTGGCGTACTTCAGGTCGGCCGTGGGCTGCGCGTAGAGTGCCGTGAGGTTTCCGATGAAGGCGAACTTTCCATCGTTCGCAGCGCTCGGGGAGAACTTGCCATAATTGAGCGTCGTGTCGTCCGTCGCGTTCCACACCCCCGTGAGGCCAAGCGTCACGCCGTTGATCCACGCGTGCAGGCTGCTGCCGACCGGGTCGACGGAGAAGCCCGAGTAGAACCAACTCCCGAAACTGAAACCGAGGTTCCTCGAGGCGAAGGTCCATTTCCCCTGCGTGAACGCGCCCAGGTAGAACGCCTGACCGACCAAGTACGCCTCCAACACGACGATGCCGTGGTTCGAGACGGTCCATAGTACGGTCTGCGAACTCGCGTCGCGACTCAATTCTCCGGCGAACGCGAGGGTGGTGCCGGGCATTGCGGACGGAACGAGCGTGTACACGGACACGCCGCTTCCGTTGGTTTGGTACGCCGTGGTCACGTTGGTGAGGAGCGGGTTCGGGTTCACCACGGAGGTGAACCCCGTGCTCGCCACCGGGACGAGCGGGCTCAGGCTCGCGGGCAGGTCCCGTTCGTTGGAGAATCCTGCCTCCAAGCCAGAGGCGTTGACGACCGTCACGGGCGATCCAATGCTCAGGGTGCTCGGATCGAGCAGGCGTACCGTCATCCGGAGGTCGAACTGTTGGCCCTGGAACGTGCGGATGAATCCCAGGCTCGGCGAGGAAGAGCCAATCACCAGGCTGCCGGTCCCGGGATCCAGCGAAAAGGTGTTCGCGGCGGGTTGCAGATAGTCGGAGGGCGCGTCGTAGTCGTGGGTGAAGAAGAGCTGCGAGGGAAAGCCCCCCTCGGAGTCGAACGAGAATCCCGAACGAGTGCTGGCCCAACCCACCACGGGGGCGGCGATCAGTATCGCGATGAGGCACACTCCGAGCGCCCTCCGCCTTGAGACGGCAAGGGACTCGAGCGGGGAGCGGAGCCTCCGCCCCACGTCGGCCGAGCTCGCAGGGACCGGGGCCGGGGTCGCGGCCCGATTCGAGATCACCTGGCTTCGCAGCAGATAGCCCACCGTGCCGGTGAGGAGAACGCCCACGAGGACGATGGAAAGCCGCCAGACGACGGTCCCGCCGAGCGGCTGGAAGAGGTCGACGTTCTGATGCAGGACGAAGAAGGCCCAGTAGTAGACCCCGGTGACCTGGCCGGGCCCGTTGAACATTTGGACGATCCACATGAGCGGGAGCAGGAAGAGCTCCAGTGCGAAGATCCTCGCCACCGAGATCCTCACTCCGGGAGTGAAAATCAACGCTAGCGGAATGAGCCCGGTGAGGATGACAAAGTTGTCCCCTTGGACCGCGGAGGGAGTCGCCAGCAAGGCGAAGGCGAAGACGGTCAGGAGACAGACCGACGCGTGGATGCCCCGTCGCTGAAGGACGAAGGGCAACGCCACCGAGGCAATCCCAACGAGGACGAGGGTTCCACGCGAGACGATCGCCGGAATCGTAGCTCCGAGAGGGACCACCAGCTGGAGGAGCGAATATGGGTTGGTGGCTCCTTTGCCGGTGACCCCCAGGATCGTGAAGGAGCTGAACTGGAACACGAGAAATGGAACGGCGAACAGTGCGCCCATCGCAGCCACCAGCGCGAATGAGGAGAGCCGCCGCTTGAGCGTCGAGCCGTAGACGACGAGGGTCGGTACTAGGAGGAGCGGAGCGAAGTAGCTGAACCCCGCCCACAGGAGCGCGGTGAGTCCACACGCCAGGGCGAGAAGATCGCCGGAACGATGCCATCCGTAGTGGTAGAAGTAGAACGCGACCAGCAGGGCAAGGATGACGAAGATGTCCGTCTCGATCCAGATGACGTTGACCAGAAGGAGGAACGGGTTCAGCAGGAAGGTGAGATAGATCGCTCGCCAATTCGTGCAGCGTTCCCGCAGCGCGATCCGGAGCAAGAGGCGGGCTGCGAGGTAGGTGGCTGCGAGCGCGAGAAGCTTCAGGAAGACAGCGGTCGCGAGCAGACTGTACGCTGAGGCAGAGTAAGCGCCCAGCATGCCGAGGTTGTACGGCAGAAGGGGGTAGCCGACGAGGATCGTGGCCCCGTGGTTCGGGTCGTACGGCGTGAGGCCGAAGTAGAGCAGGCTTGTGGAGTAGAGCGAGTCGTTGAGGTTGAAGGCGTCGTAGAAGAGGAACAGGAAGGGGAGATTCTCGAGGGCAAAGGCGATCTCGGACCAGCGAAGGAATCGTTGGGTGACTTCGGGGGGCTGTCCCGGAGGGTTTCCGGGAGGCGCTGCCGGAACGGTTCCTCCCGACATCATCCGGGAGGAGTAGAACTCTGTGCTGAAACGGCCGGTGGTGCGCCCCTCGCGAGACGTAGAGCTTCGAGGTAGCCGTAAGCGTGCTTCTTGTCGGGTTCGAGATAGGCGCCCTCGGCCCATTCGTTCCACGCGTTGACGAAGAGGAGGTCATCCTCCCGGCCGTTGTCGCTTCGCTTCAGCTGGGACCGCACATAGTTCTGGAAGCTGGAAGGACTAGAATTCTCGAAGACGGTCCCCCGATCTTGGCGCCGGGGCGAGTTGTCCCAATCCGGAAAGGCTCCGAGGTAGGTCCGTACCCGGTTCCGGGTCGGATCCCGCGCGAGAATCCGCTGCCACACCTGATCGTAATCCACACGGTCCAGGAACCGGCGCTCGAGCCGCGGTGATCGCTGGGTTAGGACCCGGGCAATCGCACGGGCGTAGCGTCGCACCTTCCAGCCGATCGGCATGCCGTGCGAGATGGTGTACGTCGG
The DNA here is from genome assembly GCA_022749845.1 of Thermoplasmata archaeon. Classification (GTDB taxonomy): domain Archaea; phylum Thermoplasmatota; class Thermoplasmata; order Lutacidiplasmatales; family UBA184; genus JAKIVR01. The sequence goes on along the minus strand of JAKIWX010000004.1, from coordinate 35,202 downwards.
TTCGAGCTCGATGACGCCGTCGAAGCCGTTCACGACCCGGCGCTCAAAGGTGTTCAGGACATGAAGGAGGTAGAGGCCCTCGAACCCGTCCTTCGACGCCAACCTGCGCCAATGTTCGACCATCTCCGCGCATTGTCGGAAATGGGAGGGCCGATAGATGATGAACAGGGGTTTCCCCTCTACACGGACATACCGTGGGTCGCGGAACGCTCGAGCGAGGTACTCGAAATGACGGTCCCACTCCGCTTCTCCACCGTACGACTGAGGCGCGATGATGTCGCGCCGTCGACCGTTCCAAGCCCGAGACCAAGGTTCATTTGCCCAGCTCAGGCAGAAGGGAAAGTCGGGCCTGCCAGATTCGAGCATGGTCTCGAACGGACGCTCCAGGAGCCGCTCGCCGTTGAACCAGTAATGGTAGTAGCAGAACGCATCCACCCCGTACTCGGCCGCGAGCCGCGCCTGCCACTCCTGGGTGTTCGGGTCCAGCAGCGAGTAGTAGTTGTCTCCCAGAGGCTCGCGGGGTTGATAGTGCCCGGGAAAGAGGGGCTTGGACCGCCGCGTATTGGTCCACTCGGTGAAGCCTTGTCCCCACCACCGGTCGTTCTCGGGGATCTCGTGGAACTGCGGTAAATAGAACGCGATGACCTTCACGGAACTATCTCCCCGGTAGTCTGGGGGGGCTGTCCCACAAGCATCGTACCGCGAGGTAGGCGCGGCGCAATGGGCCCGCGCCGGATCGGTACCAGGACGCGGGTTGACGGGACAATGAACCTGGGGCGCCTCTCCCAGTCCACCGGTTCATTGGAGGGATACGCCGGGGGCTCGCTATCATTCAAACGGGCTCGGGTCGAATGGGTACCCACGGGCCTGCGTCGACCTCAAACCCCTCATCTTCTTTGCTCTCCCCCATGCACCTCGAGGGCCTGTGCGCCGTCACCGTAACTTTCAATCCTAGCCTCGATGACGGGAGACTCAGAACCCAGCTCGAACAGCTCCGGGGCAAGGTAGATCTTCACGTCGTGGTCGACAACGGGAGTGCGAACGTCGACTATATTAGGAAAATCATCGAGTCCCAACCCCAAGAAGCACCGGCACATCTGCTGCTCGCCCTACGTGCGAATTTCGGGATCGGCCGGGCGCTTAACGAGGGAGTTGCCGCCTGCCTCCGCAACACCTCCACTCGATGGATACTGACCCTCGATCAGGACACCATGTTCTCCGAGGGGGCCTTCTCGACTCTGGCCGGAGAGCTCGAGCAGATCCCGCGCGTCGCCGAGGCGGGTATCATCGCGTTCAACTATCTCGAGCATCGGTTCAACCGGACTCGGCCGTACAACCATTCGCGAGGTCCCGCGCTGGCCAAGAGCGTCATCACCAGCGGCAGCATCGTCAGCCGAAGACTACTCGAGCGGGTCCCGTTCGACGAGGAGCTGTTTCTCTACTACGTCGATGTCGACTTCTGTCATCGGTCTCGGCGGCTAGGCTTTCCGATCTACATCCTTCGTCACGCGTTCATCGACCACCAGGAGGGAAGGGAGACCCTGCGCGGTGCCCAGACATTCCACTACCTGGACCCGCCACGACTCTACTTCGTATGTCGGAACGGGATTCGCGTTTTCCGGCGCTACGGGACAGCAAAGGCGCTTCTGGTTGCGAGCTACTTGGTCATGATGAATCTCCTGGGAGGCACCTCGCGCAGGCAGAGCATTCGATTCGCGTTCCATGGCTTTCTTGCTTCCTTCTGGCCCGGTAGCTACCCCCAGCCGTTCGGGGAATCTCCTCGGTAGGCCGACCTCCGTCTGCCCTCGGGCGTCCCGCGGTTGCGTCGAATCGGATCGTTCCGCCGGTACTCCAACGCGATGGTGTCCGTCGCCTCCCCTAGTACACAGGTCGGGACGGTCCGCTCAGAGCTTCGTCGCGATCGCGACCAGGTTGCATCCCTGATCTCCGCGCTGGGTGAGGAGATCAAGTGGGAGCGATAACGAGCTTACAGCCGCTCTCAGGGCACCGTGATCCAGGAGCTCCGGGCGAACGCCCAGCTTGAGAAGGACTGTTGGCAGCAACGCAGGGAACGGGACCGCACGCATCCCGTCCACCCCGAGCCCGGCGTTCCCGATCGCGCGGCGCAGGCCGGGGAGGTTGAAGAACACGAGGTGTCGCGGGACATCCAGAAAGGCGTACGTAGCGCGGCCGAAGGCCCGAGAGGGGTACGAGTCGAAGTTGGGAACCCCGACCACAAGCCTACCCCCGGGTCGGAGCAGGCGGTCGTACTCCCTCAGGGCGGCGATCGGATCGTGCAGGTGCTCAAGTACATGGCTCGCGAGTATCAGATCGAAGGAACCGTCCCGAAACGGGGTACGAGCGGCGTTCCCCACGACGAACCTAATCTCATCTTTCGCGGCCGGCGCGGTGAGCGAGGGAGTGAAATCGAGCCCGAACACCCTCCAGCCCCGGCCTCGCATCTTCATCGCGAGCGCGCCACCGCCGATGCCTACGTCGAGGAACTCTGTTTTCTCCCGGACCGGGTCCAACAGGGGTAACCCGAGCGTCGAACCGAACTCCCGTCCTTGGGACAACCCGATGAGGCGGGTAAGCACCTTCGAGGAGAGGCTCGAACCGGCAGAGTAAGCGCGGTAGTCGACCGGATAGTACCCACGGAGCTCGCGGGGGGGAGGAACTTCGGCAAGGTAACCGACCCCACAGGCTTCGCAGCGCACAAGAGTGAAGCGCCTCGTCTGGGGATTCCTCGGATCGGGGCAGTAGCAAACCGTACTCCGCGCCGAGGACCCACACACGGGGCAGCTGTCCATGCGGATCATCGTGCTCGGAGCCTCCCCTATCGGCCTCGCGAGCATGGTCTTGGATCGAGCGGTGCGACGGAGCCCGAGAGGGTAGCTCGCTAACCCGGTCCCTGCTTAGAGCTTCTTGAGGGCCTGGACTATCTTTCCTACGGTCTCCTGGGCATCGCCGTAAACCATGCGCGCGTTCTCGTTGTAGAACAGGTCGTTCTCGACTCCCGCGAACCCGCGTCCTTGCCCCCGCTTAAGGACGAGCACATTCTTTGCGGCATCCACGTCGAGGATAGGCATGCCGTAGAGGGGGCTCCCCTGGCGTCGGGCCGCGGGATTGACGACATCGTTCGCCCCGATGACGACCACGACGTCCGAGCTGGCAAACTCTGGGTTGATCTCGTCCCGATCGTTGAGGTGGTCGTACGGCACACCCGCCTCCGCGAGTAAGACGTTCATGTGACCGGGCATCCGCCCGGCGACCGGGTGGATCGCGAACTTCACTTGGACCCCTTTCGCCTCGAGTTGGTCCATCAGTTCCTTCACCTTGTGTTGCGCCTGAGCGACTGCCATCCCGTACCCGGGGGCGATCACGACCTTGTTGGCGTAGGCGAGGAGGACCGCCGCGTCCTCGGCGTCAATCGACTTCATCGTACCCTGAACCGCCCCGGACGCCTCTTCGGTAGCGCCGAAGGCTCCGAACAGGACGTTCGAGATCGAGCGATTCATGGCCCGCGCCATCACGACCGTGAGCAGCGTGCCGGCCGCACCCACGATCACTCCCCCCACGACCATCGCGTAGTTCGTCAGCGCGAAGCCGTCGAGGCCCACCGCGAGCCCCGTGAGCGCGTTGTACATCGAGATGACCACCGGCATGTCGGCCCCCCCGATCGGGAGGGTCATGAGAAACCCGAACCCGAGCGCGAAGAGGAAAAACGCGGGGAGGTAGCTTCCTCCGGGGAACGGCAGCGCGAGGGGACGCCAGAGGAGAAGCACGCCGAAGGCAAGGGCGAGCGCGAGCACCAACAGGTTGGTCGGCTGCTGACCAGGATACGTGATCGGCTTCTGGCGCATCCAGCCCTGGAGCTTCAGAAACGCGATGAGGCTCCCGGCGAAAGAGACCGCCCCGATGAGCCCACCCGTTACGGCGAGCGATGCCTCACCGGTGCCAACGCCGGCGAGCAGCGCAATCGCTGCGATCGCGGCCGCCGCGCCACCGCCCATCCCGTTGTAGATGGCGACCATCTGGGGCATGTCGGTCATCGCAACCCGGACCGCTGCGAGGTACCCGAGGCCCCCGCCCAGCGCGATTCCGAGGCCCATGAGGCCAAGGTTCGTGAAACCGTTCGCGAACAGTTCCGGGGTGAGGAAGGTGATGGCCACTGCCGCGAACATTGCGCAGCCGGCCCACACGATCCCGCTCCTCGCGGTCGTGGGGTGGCTCATCCGGTGGAGTCCCAGGATGAAGAACGCTGCGGTGACGACGTAGACCGCCTCGATGGCGTCGTTGACATCGACCATTCAACCCCCCTTCGGCTTCTTGCCGGAGCGGTCGAACATCTGGAGGATACGCTCGGTCACCACGTAGCCGCCGGTGACGTTGGCCGCGGCGAGGACGACCGCGACGAAACCGAGGGCCCTCTCGGGCCAGTTGGAAGCGAACCCGAGGGCCACGAGGGCCCCGACGAGGACGACGCCGTGGACGAAGTTCGAGCCGCTCATGAGCGGCGTATGAAGGATGACCGGGACCCGGCTGATCACCTCGTAGCCGGTGAACGCGGCGAGCATGGCGATGAACACGGCTGTCCAGAGTTCGCTGATCATGCCCGAGCATCCAGCGCTTCGCGCGTGCCTTGGTGCCGCACTTCCCCGTTCCTCACGAGGCAGCTCGCCGCCAGGATCTCGTCGGTGTAGTCTGTGACGAGGGCTCCGTCCCGGCTGATGAGCAGTTCCAGGAATGACTGGAGGTTCTTCGCATACATTTGGCTCGCGTGCGTCGGAACGCGGCTGGGCAGGTTGAGCGGACCCACGATCTTCACCCCGTGGTCAATGATCGTCTCGCCGGCACGGGTGAGTTCGCAGTTCCCACCGCTCTCGGCGGCGAGATCCACGATCACCGCCCCCGGGCGCATGGTGGCAACCGTCTCCTTCGTGACGAGCCGGGGCGCTCTCCGTCCCGGCACGTTGGCCGTCGTGATCACGACGTCCGCCTCCGCCACGGCCTTCGAGACCATGACGCTCTCCTGCGCTTTCTCCTCGGGGGTGAGCTCGCGAGCGTACCCTCCGGTCCCTTCGGCGTTAATGGCGAGCTCGAGGAACTTCGCTCCCAAGCTTCGGACTTGTTCCCCGGCCGCCCGCCGGACGTCGTACGCTTCGACCGTCGCGCCCAGCCTACGGGCGGTCGCGATCGCCGTGAGGCCGGCAACCCCGGCGCCCAGGATGAGGACCCGAGAGGGTCGAATGGTTCCCGCCGCGGTCGTGAGCATGGGAAAGAACTTGGCAGATTCGCTGGCCGCCAGGAGCGTCGAGGCGTACCCCGCCACCGTGGCCTGCGAGGACAGGGCGTCCATCCCTTGGGCCCGGGTGATCCGCGGCACGAGCTCCAGGGCGAAGGCCGTGAGCTTGCGATCAAGCATCGCCCTAACCGTGGGGAGGTTCTTGCCGGGCCCGAGGAACCCCACGACGATCGTCTCGGGGTCCATCAACTGAACCTCCTCCGGGCTCGGAGGGTTGACTCTGAGCACAACCTGAGCACCGGAATAGAGACCGGAGGTCCCCTCGACGAGAACCGCCCCCGCGGCCTGGAAGGACGCATCCGTGAGGTAGGCCCGCTCGCCGGCTCCCGACTGCACCCGGACACCGATCCCGGCCTTCGTCAGCTTCGCGACGACGTCGGGGACGCTCGCCACTCGGCGCTCCCCGGTAGACGTCTCTGTGGGCACGGCGACCGTGACGACCATGCTCTCCGAGCGTCCAAACGGCCGAGGCTATACCGTTGCTGTCGTGATTCCCCGTCGGGGGTGCCGGCTCCTTACGGCGGGAGCGGCCGGACCTGAGGATTCTCCCAGCGCTTATCCGTACAGAGCCGTGCCGGTTCGGTTACGGCATCCAATCCTGCGGATCGGACGCGCCGGTTCGGTCTCCTCCTCGCTCTGCTGGGCGTCGGATTCCTGCCGGCGATCCTGTACGCGCCCCTCGATTGGATCACGGGCAGCAGGTACCTCGTCGTCGCCTCGCTCCTCGTAGCCGGCGGTGCGGTCTCCTACCCGTACCTCGCTCGTCGGTTGGGAGGGCTCGAATGGAGGAACCTGCGATGGCTGCTGCTCTTCTCGTTCGCGCTGGCCGGTCTTGTCCTCACCACCGGTCTCTTCGGCGGGTCCACCGACGAGCCGTTCACCACCCCACGGTACGCCGGACTCATCCTAGCTGGGAAGAATCCTTACACGACCCTCCTCGTGTTCACCTACACCCAGTGCTCGGGCCCCACGAGTTCGGTCCTCGTCGCCTGCGCGCCGTACACCTCCCACTCTTACTTCGTCTACCTTCCTCTCCTCCCTTTCCTGGCCATCCCGTGGGTCGCGTACACCGCGACGACGACACTCTGCTGGGGCGCGATTCTCTACCTCGTTCGGGCCCGGCCGTGGGCGCTGCTAGTGTTGGGCAGCCCGTATCCGGCGCTCCTTGCTGCGAACGGGTACAACGATTTCCCGAGCCTCCTCCTCCTCACTCTCGCGTTCGTTTCGCTCTCGGGAGTACCCGGGCGATTCGCGGAGTGGCTCGCTCTCGGAACGAAGCAGTTCGCGAATCTCCTTGTAGCCGGATACTATCTTTGGCGTCGGGACCTCCGGAACCTAGTGCTCGCGCTCGGGGTGAGCGCGCTCTGGCTTCTCCCGTTCGTGTGGCATGCCCCCGTCCCAGTGGCGTGCACCGTCGCCCTCCACTCCGGCCCGAGCTGCGCGAGCGGTTCCACGCTCGACTTCTTCACGCACATCAACTACTGGGTCTGGCTCCTCTGGGTCCTCGCCATCTTCCCGGCCGTCGGAACGGCTGCGCGAGTGTGGGTGCTCCAGCTGAGAAGGAAGTTACTACGTCTTTAGTAGGTTGCAGGAGGCCGGACCGGCCGTGTTTACGTGGACGCGCGATCGGGCTCGACCTGGGTGATGCCGCGCATTCCTTTCGAGATGACCCACACGGAGAGGAACGACAGCGCGAACACCGTCGCCATGACCGCCACGATGCCGAACAGCTCGATCCCTAGCTGGTGAATCGCCGGCATGCCCCCGCCGTACAGGAGCCCGTTCGGAAGGCTCGACGGCGCCCCCGAGAGGGTCGCGAATTGGGTCTGGGTGAAGAAGGCGATCATCCCCACGCCGAAGAGTCCGCCCAGCAAGTGGCCTGGAAGCAGCCCCACGGGATCGGTGCACCACTGGAGCTTCGCGACGTAGCGTTCTCCCGCGATGAAGAGCGGACCGCACATCAGTCCGAGGACGACCGCACTCGCCGGGCTCACGAACCCCGCGAGGGGGGTGATGACAATGAGGCCCATCAGGATCCCGTTCACGGCCCAGAGGGGCCCCGTGTCGGTGCGCGTAAGCAGGAACTGGCAGCCCAGCGTCGACAACATCGCCGTTGCGGCCGCGAGGAAGGTGGTCATCACCACGACAGGGACCTCGGCGTTGAGTTGCAGGACGCTCCCCGGATTGAACCCGAACCAGCCCACCCAGAGGAGCAACGCAGCCAGGGTGAGCCACGTTGGGACGATCTTCGTCTGCGCCTGCGGACTCTCCTTGAGCCCCCGCGCGCGTTCTTCGCGCCAGATCTGCACGAGGAACGCGAGGCCGGCAGCGCCCGCCGCGGCGTGGACGACGAGACCTCCGGCGAAATCGACCATGCCCATCGAGGCGAGCCACCCCTGCGGATTCCAGATCCACGCCGCCGGGAGGTTCCAGATGAGGACGAAGTAGGGGATGGTGAACAGTGCGAACGCCATGAGCTTCACCTTCCGGAGCATCACCACCCCGACGAGCGCGAGCGTGACGGTCGCAAAGGCGACCTCGAACAGGAAGTAGGTCCCGACGTAGAGTCCGGTGTTGGCGTGGGCCGGGTTCTGCGACCACCAGACGCCGAGCGAGGTCGAGGGGTCGAGGCCTCCCAGGAAGAGACCGTTGTAGGTTGGGTTACCGATGAACCCGTGCAGGACGGTCGGGGCGAACGCGGTGTTGAACCCGACGAGCGCCATGAAGAAGAGGCCCGAAGAGGTGATGATCATCGTCTTGAGGAGGCTCGACCAGAGCCCCTCGCCGAGCTCCCCTACCTCGAGGAAGCCAACGGCGATCGTCATCGTGAACACGAGAAGGGCGGCGATCAGCACCCACAGATTGTTCACGAGGGAGATCGGGTCCATTCGAGATTGCCTTGCGGGCGGTAGCTCCGACCGGATTCGACGCGAACTCGCCCTTTATACTCCCTCCGTCGGACGGGACGGCCGGGTCGGACCGGCCCGGTCGCAGGCCCTAGACGAGCTCGCCGGCCTCGACGTACGGGCGACCGTCGATGGCGAGGGACCCCCCTCGGATCGACGAGTAGGCGGTGAAGTGGGGCGTGCGCGTCCGGCCCCCAACCTGGGAGTTGCGACCAACGGTGACCGAGATGATCCCTCGTTCCTGATCGAAGAGCAGGGGAATCGAGTGGATGGCCGGGTTGAGCCCCACCGAAACGAGCCCGGGCCGGTCCTTACCCGGACCGAGCTTGGAGAAGGCCGAACGGAAGGCGTCGCCGCCGCTCGTGTGGGTGTACTTTTCGAGGCGACCCCGACGGAAGGTCCACTCGGCACCGGCGAGCATCAACTCCTCGCCGTGCACGAACATCGCCCCGACCATGTTCGAGACGACCGTCCCTTCCGCGAAGCCCTCGTCCACCGAGGTGGAGGTGACTCCGCTCGGGATCACCGAAAAGATGTTACCCGATCGGACATCGGCCGGGTCGATCACACCGTCGTCCACGCGCGGCGTCCGGCGAGCCAGCCGGAGGGTGAGGTCCGTTCCGTTCGGGTGTGTGATGCGCAGCTCGCGACCTCGCCGCATCGCCTCGGCGATCCGCTGGCCATCCTTCTGCAACGGCCGTGGGTCAAGCGACCCGGCTTCCACGAGCTCCCCCCGCCACTGCGCCAGGGAGATCCCATACCGGCGGGCCACGGCCTCGCTCGTGCGACCCAGGTCCCAGCGGGCCACCCGGATGCCGAGTTTCTCGACGAGGCGGAACCACTCGTTGTCGTTTGCGTAGAGCCGATTCTTGACCGAGTTGGGGAGCGAGTCCATCCGCTCGACGTCGAGGGGCCCATAGAAGTACATGTATGCATGCGAGGCTTTGAGCGCGGCCCAGTCGTGGCTCCCGACCTGGGCGACGTGCGCCGCAGGCGCCTCCTTGACGCTTTTCCAGTAGGTCTCTTCGTCCTCGAGCGTGAGCATCGGTCGGGCCCCGAGGATCCGCGCCTCGAGTACGAACGACTGCGCCCAGGGGAGCGTTGCACTCCAAGTATCGATGAAGAGGTTCTCGCCCCGCTTCATGCGAAGGGTGTTCGTCAGGATGTTGCGAGCCAGCGCCCGCATGGTCGACTCGGGGTAGCTCGGCAGCATCGGGGAACCTAGGAGGAATTGAGGTATATAATCTGAATTAGCTTAGTACTCTAAATATGTCGCTCGCCTCGAAGGGATGGTCATGCGCCTGCACAAGGTAGTCAACCGGGTCTACGAGGGCAAGACCTACTACCGCTGGGTCCTGAGCGTACCGCCGAAGGGCATTCGCGAGCTTGGTTGGGTCGACGGCCAGGAGCTCCAAGCGTCGGTCCGAGGGACTGCGCTAGTGGTCGAACCCGCTCGACGGACCATTGTCGGCTCCCGAGGATGGCTGCCCGGTGCCCTGGCCGAAGAGGTGCAGCGCAAGAGCGTAGCCCGCCGCTGATCCCGGAAGGCCGCCGAACTCGCGCGGGAAACGCCTAGGCGATTGCCGTGTGCGCGGGGATCCGCCGACGGAAGAGCGTGTTCCAGACCGAGCGCAGCCGCGCGCGGCTCGTGGAGCGAGATCGCTTTCGGAGGAGTCCCAAGCGGAGCACCCAGTCCGGGGCCACGGAGGGATACTCATCCCGTAGGTAGTGCTCAAGGCCAGTGTTCGGCCGGAGGTCGCGCAGGTGCTGTCCGATCAGGAGCTGTTCGGGTCCGAATGAGGTGGGTTGGGTGACGCACATGGTCAGGGAGAGGGACCCGAGATACTTAAGTCATAACATTTTTAGAATACTAAACAAGACACTATCTCAATTTTTAGGGTACTAAAATAGTACGTAGATAGGAGAGTAGTGGGAGAATCTCATTTCGATGGGTGTGACGCACGCGATTGCGAGGCCAAAGCTAGCGCTCGCAGCGGTTTCGGTCAACTTCTCAATCCCGTGAAGGGGGTCGCGCTCGTTTGACCAACACCTCGAGTCCCGAATTGGGCCCGGGCGGACTCGAACCGCCGACCGACCGGTTATGAGCCGGTCGCTCTAACCACTAAGCTACGGGCCCCTCGGCCAGGAGGCGCCGCCGAGCGGAATCTCCGGGCCGGAGCGGGCTCCAGCCCCTTTGAACCGCTGACCTTTCGGTTAACAGCCGATCGCTCTGCCACTGAGCTACGGCGGCACCGGGCGCGCCATGCGAGGGGGCCGCTAATAGCCTTTCCGGCCCGGCCCCGTCGACCGGCGGTTGTACTCGGCCGCCCGCTCTTTCAGGTGGCGGATTGTCTCGTTCATGCGCTCGAGCGAGCGGTCGAGGGACTCCCAAAACTCCTTCGCACGCTCGGTGACCACGGCACCGTCGGCGGACGGTTGGATTACGCCCTCGCGCTCGAGCAGGTGCAGGGAGTATCGCACTTTGTGGATGGGCAGGTGAAGCGCCTCCCCGAGCCGGATGATCCCCATCGGCGGGCTGCTGCTGAGCTGCTCCAAGATGTCGACGTTGCGGGAGAGCAGGTCGAGCTCGCTGGTGATCCGGTCGACCAGCTGCTGCGTTTCGGAGCTGCCCGACGGCTCGCTGGGGTGGGCGGGCACTCCGGTGCGGGCTGGTGCGGAAGGCACGGCGGGGGAACTAGCGGTCACGGTTACTTGAACATTTGTCGTGCCGCCGGCGACGGGTGTTCGGAATCCCCCGGGGGGAAGGAGAGCGCAGGCGTCGCCCTTTCGCGTTACGTTCGGACTACTTGGCCCGATGGCTCCGGTTCCGAATCGCCGCGCCGTCCTGCTCAAACTCCAGGGCGAGGAATCGTTCGACGGCCGCGGCAACATGCGAGGGCGGGATCGTGGGGGAGAGAAACTCGCCGACGACCGTCACGCTGGTGCGGTCCCCCCTGGGAGCATAGTACACAAAGAAGCTCGAGCCGGTGAAGGGGCCCTCGAGGACCTCGTAGGCGATTCCCACCGGAGCGAAGCTGGTCGACCGCATCGCAAAGCGGACCGGCTCGCCATCGAAGCGCTGCTCCCAGGAGTAGGTAAGCGAGTTCGGGCTGTGAGCTACCCTTCGGACCGCCTCGTGAAGGTGCGCCTGGGAGTGCTCCTCCCCTGAGGCAAGGTACATCCAGACCTCCTCCACCGGGGCATCGAACACGCCGCCCTTGTCGACGAGGAACACCACGACGCGCGGACGGAGCCACCGCAAATATCGGTAGCGGACCCGCCGTGCCCTGTCTGGAGGGTGCCGCACACGTGGGTTCAGCGGGATCCCAAACGCCGGAGGACGGGAGATCCCACGTCGTAGCCGCGCCCAGCCTGGGCAAACGATTACCGCGCCGACTCGCTCGCTCCGAGGTGGCTTCGGGTGTCAACTACGGGGGCGTGCCCACGCTCCTGTTCGACGTCGCGTACGTGGGGTGGATCGTGAGTGAGCTCCTCGGCGCTTACCTGATCCCAGCCCTCCGTCGCAGCAACGGCACCGAGGCGTACCGGTCGGACCGCGGCTCCCGGCTGGTAATCGTGCTCGGCATCCTCATTTCGGTCACGGCGGTGTTCGAGTTCGCCCGGTTCGGTCTTGCGACCTTCCCGCTGTTCGCCGTCTACCTGGGGATGGGGATTACTTTCCTCGGGATCGCGGTGCGGCAGTGGGCGATCGCCGTGCTCGGCCGGTACTTCAGTACCTCCGTCCGTGTCCTAGAGGACCATCGTGTCGTCCGGAGCGGTCCGTACCGCCTCGTCCGGCATCCATCCTACACGGGCGTGCTGCTCAGTATCGTCGGCCTCGGCATCGCGGGCGGTTCCTGGGAGGGAGTTGTGCTCCTCCTCGGGGTCTCGGGGCTCGTCTTCGGCTACCGCATTCGCGTGGAGGAGCGGCTTCTCGAAGCCCGGCTCGGCGAAGAGTATCGGGCTTACGAACGGCAGACGAAGCGAATCCTCCCCTACCTGGTCTGAACTGGGTGGCGCCCGTGCGCCCTGCTTCTCGCGCCGCCGGCAAGGCTCACGTGGCGGAGGGAGAGGGAGTTGAGAACGACGGTCGTCGAGGAGAAGGCCATCGCGAGGGCGCCCACGATCGGGAGCGCTCCGAAGATCCGAACTCCGAGGAGGGGTACGAAAGCGCCCATCGCCACCGGGAGGAGCACGGCGTTGTAGCCGATCGCCCACGTGAGGTTTCCACGGACCTTGCGGACCGTGCGCCTTCCGAGACGGAGCGCGAGGGCCACACTGCGGAAGTCCGAGCGCAGCAGAATCACGCCCCCCGCTTCGCGGGCCACCTCGGTGCCAGCGCCGATCGCGATACCCAGGTTCGCCGCCGCGAGCGCGGGTGCATCGTTGATCCCATCCCCGACGAAGGCGACCGTCCGCCCCGCGGCCTGGAACTCGCGGATCAGGGCGAGTTTCGCGCCGGGGGTCATTCCCGCATGCACCTCGGAGATGCCGACCTCGACGGCCACGGCCGTCGCGGCTGCCTCGTTGTCTCCCGTCACCATCACCACGGGGATCCCGTCCGCGAGGAGCGACTGGACCCCATCGCGCGCTCCCGGAGCGACCTCATCACGGAGCCCCAGTACGCCGAGCGGCCTACCTCCGCGGAGCACGACGGAGCACGCCTGACCTGCGGCGGCTAGCCGACGTAGGGCCGGCTGGAGCTCGGCGAGCTCCACTCCTGCCTCCCGCGCCGCGACCTCGCTGAGCACGGCCGCCTCGTGACCGTCGACCACCCCTCGAATCCCTCGGCCGGGTTCGGCTCGGACCTCGCGGGCCGGTGGAAGTACGAGTCCACGGCCGGAAGTGGCTCGCAGGACGGCTCGGGCGAGCGGGTGTTCGGAGCCCGCCTCGAGCGCGCCGGCTAGCACGAGGAGCTCTTCGACAGATACCCCCGACGCCGGAACCGCCTCCGAAAGGCTCGGCACCCCGCGGGTGAGGGTGCCGGTCTTGTCGGAGAGGACGAGGTCCACGCGGCTGGCTGCCTCGAGGGAGTCCCGTCCCTTGAACAGGATCCCCTCCTCCGCGGCCCGTCCGGTGCCCACGACGATGGCGGCGGGTGTGGCGATCCCGAACGCGCACGGACAGGCGATGATCACGACCGAAACGAAGGCGAGGAGCGCGACGGTGAGGCCAGCGCCTAGGAGGGCCCAAAGGAGGCCCGTGGCGACCCCGAGCAGGAGTACGAGAGGGACGAACGCCGCCGCGATCCGGTCCGCGAGCTGCTGAAGGGGGACGCGGCTCGTCTCCGCCTCGGTCACGAGCCGGCCGATCTCGGCGAGGGCCGTGTCGGCCCCCACCCGTGTCGCCTTCGCAAGCAGGAGGCCATCCCCGTTCACGCTCCCGGCGAGGATCGCGGAGCCCGGCGCCTTGGTGACCGGCAGGCTTTCCCCCGTCAGCACGGCCTCGCTCACCGTGGACCGGCCCTCGAGCACGATCCCGTCCACGGGGAAGCGGCCGCCGGGGCGAACTCGGACCTGGTCACCTACCTGCACGACGTCGAGGGGGAGCTCGACCTCCACCCCGTCGCGGAGGACGCTCGCCCGCGCCGGGAGCAGCTCGCCTAGCCTTCGGAGCGCGCCCGCGGCGCGCTCCCGCGTCAGATGCTCGAGGTAGGTGCCGGTGAGGATGAGGGTGACGATGACGGCCGAGGCGTCGAAGTAGATCGCGGAGGGCAGGTGCGTAGCGGGGAGGAGGGTCAGCGCGCTGTAGACGAAGGCCGTTGTAGTCCCGACGGCGATGAGCAGGTCCATGTTCCAGTTGCGGCCTCGGATCGCCTCCCAGGAGCTCCGGTAGAACTGGAGGCCCGGGTAGAATTGGACCACGCCGGCGAGGAGGAGGGCGACCCACGGCCACCCTCGGAACGGCTGTCCGTAGGTGAGAGCGACGACCGCGACGGCGAGGGGCCAGGCGACCAGAAGCTTCCTGCGCAGCCGCGCAAGCTCGAGCTCGGGCCGGGAGAACTCCTCGAGACAATGGCTCGAGCAAAAGTAGTAGGTCCGGTTCTCGCGAACGAGCCGCAACTCCGCCGAGCGTTCGTCGACGAACATCCCGCAGATCGGGTCGGTCGCCACGGCGACAACTCCTCTTTCGCCGGGGCTATGGGAAGGGAGAAGGGAAACCTAGTTGGACCTGGGCGGATGGGACTTCTCGTAGGTTCTCTGACAGGCGGTCGAGCAGAAGTAGACGGTTTGTCCGCCGTAGGTTCCTCGCGCGGCCGCGCTGGATTCCTCGACCATCATTCCGCAGACAGGATCCCTGGCCTTCATCGGTGCGCGGACCACCCAATTCGATATACCTTCGCGGTGGCCGCTCGTAGACTCACTCGGAGGCGCCCGTAACCGCGGGCCACCGGAGCTCGAAGGGGTTTCCCCCCGGATCGGCGAGCAGGGCGAATCGACCCTTGGGGATCTTCCTTGGCTCCGGCTTCACGTTCATCTCCTCGTCGCGCAGTTGGATCACCAGCGCATCCAAGTCGCGAACACGGAAAGCTAGCCGGCGCGTCGAGGGGGCTTCGCCCCCCCGGCGGAGCACGAGGGCCGCCGTCAGTACAGCCAGGTTCCTCCCGCAAACGAGATCCCGTTCAGGTAGAGCATCGTGTGGTCCGTCGCATCGAACGCTGCCCCACCAAGGTAGTCTGGGCCGGGATTGTGGGCGGGGAATAGCTGGGTCCAGGTCCCTCCCACGAAGCTCCAGGTGTCGGAGAGCGACACCCCCGACCCCGGAGTTCCGCCGAAGATGAGGACGTAGCCGTCGAGCCCGTCGTACGCCACCCCGGCGGCCGCGCGCGGGCCCGGAGGAGTCCCCGCGGTCGTGGTGATGTTCGTCCAGACCCCGGCGCTGAAGGTCCAGGTGTCCGAGATCTCGGCAAAGGTGCCCAGAATCGGTTTAGACAGGTTCTCGCCTCCGAACAGCAGGACGTAGCCGTCCCAGGGATCGTACACCATGGCTGCCCCAGCGCGTCCCGACGGGGCGGGGCCACAGGAAGTACAGGCGTGCGGCGTTAGGACGGTCCAGATCCCGGCGGAGAACGTCCAGCTGTCGTTGAGCGTCACTTGCTCGGTCGCGTTCCCGCCGTACCCCAGGCCTCCGAACAGCAGGACGTACCCGTCGGCCGCGTCGTACGTGAGCCCCGGAATGTCCCGAGGGTTCGGCGCGAAGCTCGTGATATCCTGCGTCCACTTGCCGCCGACGAAGGTCCAGGTGTCGTTCACGAGAATGTTCGAGTTCTTCACGAGGACCTGGCCTCCGAACAGCACGATGTACCCGTCCCCTTGGTCGTAGGTCATCGCACCGCCGATCCGTGCCATGGGGGAAACGGCCGGCTTGAGCTGGCTCCAATGACCGTGGGAGTAGGCCCAGGTGTCCCCGAACGTGGTGGTCGTGAATCCGTGAAGCTGGGCGCCTCCGAACAGCAGCACGTACCCATCCGCTTCGTCGTAGGCCATTTGGAACGCCGCACGCGGCGACGGTCCGGAGGTGGAGAGGTGCGTCCACACGTTCGCGTGGTAGGTCCAGGTGTCGTTCAGGGCGGCTACCCGCAGCCCGCCGATCAGCACGACCTTGTTCGAGGTCTTGAGGAAGGCCGCGCCCGCGAACGCCCGAGCGCTCGGGGGCACGGCGGGCGTCTGCTGGGTCCACGAGACGTTGACGAAGCTCCAGGTCGAGCCCTGGTTGTGGTTCGCCGAGTTCCTTCCGCCGAAGAGCAGAAGGTAGCCGTCCGCAGAGTCGTTCGTAAAGCTGCCCCCGAAGACGGCGGTCGGACTCTTGCTCGGGTGCAACTGGGTCCAGTGGCCCCGCGTGTAGTTCCAGGTGTCCGAGAAGACCCCGCCCCCGCTCGTCTCGCCGGCGAAGAGGACCACCCAACCGTTCGTGTTGTCGTAGCCGAGCTGGAGATTCTGGCGGGCCGCGGGGCTCGTGGACGGGACGCGCTGGGTCCACGCCCCCGAAACGAAGCTCCAGGTCTGGCCCGAGACCGTCGAACTCGAGAGGGAGCCTCCGAAGAGGAGGAGGTAGGAGTCGTTCGTGTCCCAGACCATGCTCGCGTTGTCGAGCGCGGGCGGCGAGAGCACAGGGATGAGATGGGTCCACGCGCCGTGGAGGAACTTCCACGTGTCCCCGAGCCGGCCGGATCCGCCGAGCCCGCCGAAGAGGAGCGCGTAGCCGTCTTTGTAGTCGTACGCGAAGGCCGCCGCCGAGCGGTTGGAGGGTGAGGTGGCTGGCGTTAGGTGCGTCCAGAAGCCGTTGAAGCTCCAGGTGTCCCCGAGGAAGGAGCCGTTCGATCCCCCGAACAGGACGACATACTTGTCGGCGGCATCGTAGGTCATGGCCGCGAAATCACGGCTCGGAGGGAACAGAGCCTGCCGGGTCCAGTCCGGGAGCGTGTTGACAACGTTGTGCGAACCGCTCGAGGCCGGGGGCAGGGTAGGTCGGGGCGGGCTGCAGGAGTAGGAACCACTACCCTGCGAAGTTGAGCAGCTCCAGCTCGTGCCGGAGGCAGGGCCGCCGCCCAGCGCCAAGGAGCTCGCAGCGCTCGCCAGCTCGGAGGAGGATACCGGGGATCCGGACCTCGCCTGTTGGCCCACGAGTCGGGCCGCAGGGAATCGGCTCAAACTCACGGTGACAAGCGCGGAAGAGGTGACGACCACTGCTAGGACGAAGACGATCAGGCTGGTCCTCCCTAAGCCGCGGGCAAGGTGACCGGCGTCTCGGGCTACTCGCTGTTCTCCCATCGTTCGTAACTCCTTGGCCCCGGGCCCACATCGAGCACGGCGGTCCGGCGCGGATAGCTGCTTCCGGGCGATAATACCTGCCGGCGCAGTTTCTGCCCCGACGCAGGGTCAACCCTTCAGCACCGTCCCAACTCCTACCCAGCTCGAGAAGGGTTCCAGCCGGGAGCGGGTGCTCCGATCAGAAGGTGAAGGTTATCGAGAACTCCGGAGGCAGGCTCGCGAGAGTGATCGCAACCGACGTCACCCCGAGCGCGGCCGCAAACTGCCGAATGCGAGCGATGGCGTTCCGGATGAGTTCGCTCGCGTAGGCGAGCAGCTGGTGGAGCGGTTTCGAGAGTAGTTCCCCCGAGTCGAGGGCTGACAGCATCCGGTCGAGGGTCCGCCCGAGTTCGTGGGCGCGTCGGGCGACATGCTCCCCGATGGTGAGTGCTTGGGCTGGGTCCCCCACCGTGTCGAGCTGACCGCTGAGCACCAACATCTCGGACGCAGACCGCGAGAATGGGTCGGTGCCACGGCTTGGGGTGACTCGATCGGCGCGAGGCTCTCCCGGCGGGGCGGCGGGGTGGAGCAACGAGAGAACGCGTTCGACCTCTAGGCTCGGGAGCAGCGCCCGAACGCGCCTCTCAACCCTTTCTAGCGCCTCCCGCATCGTCTCGCGGCTGGCTTCCGGCGTCGCCTCAATCGTCGCCACCCCGTCCCGGATCCGGCCGGTGAGCGTCTCGTCGTATTGCTCCGCCGCGACCACACAACGTCGAGCGCGAGATGCTACATACGGCGTGCGGACGCGGGCGAACTCCCGACTTCGTTCGGTGCCCAACAGGTACTTGTGCGATGGAGCTGGTACGAGGGATTGGATGCCCGCGCGCCTCGGCCCTGCGTCCCCGAGTCCACCTTCCCCGATCGACCGGGTAGTGGTGGTGCTGCAGGAGAACCACACCTACGACAACTACTTCGGCACGTACGCGCGGGGCGACGGCACCGCCGGGAAAGGAATCCGAGTGCCGGCCGTCGCGGGCGGTCCGCCCACCGTAGCGCCGTCGCACAGCCCGACCCTCAAGCCCGTCGACCTGAACCACAACTGGAACTCGGCGCATGCCGACTTCAACTCGGGAGCGATGGACGGGTTCGTGTACTCCGAGGGGAGCCCGACCACGATGGCCTACTTCGATGGATCCGACCTCCCTCACTACTGGGCTGCGGCCGACCGCTACGTGCTCTGCGACCGGTACTTCACCTCGGCGATGACGGAGAGCGCGCCGAACCACCTCTTCCTCGTCGCTGGGAACTGCGGAGGACTTCGGGACGACCGGGTACCGGCGCGGCTCCCGTTCCCCCCCGTCTTTCAGAGCCTGGACGCGGTGGGTGTCTCCTGGAAGGTCTACGGATTCACCACGTGGCTTGAGCGGTTCGCGTACATCCAGGACCACCCTGCGGCGAAGTCCAAGTTCGCCACGGCCCGTCAGTTCTCCGCGGACCTGAGGAGCGGCGCGCTCCCCTCGGTCAGCTGGATCATCGGAGCGCCCGGCGGCACCGAGCATCCGCCGCAGAACGTCCAGGCGGGCCAGGACTCGGTCGCCACGGATGTCGTGAACGCGCTGGGGACCAGCCCGTACTGGCCCGGCGTCGCGGTCTTCGTCACCTGGGATGATTTCGGGGGATTCTACGACCACGTGGCGCCCCCCGCCGTCGACGCCTTCGGCTACGGCTTCCGCGTACCGTGCCTCGTCGTCTCCCCGTACGCGCGAAACGGCTTCATCGACCACGTCGTGAACGACCACACCTCGATCCTGAAGTTCATCGAGACGCGCTTCGGCCTCGCACCGCTCTCCACCCGCGACGCTGCCGCGAACGACTTTGTCGAGGCGTTCGATCTTTCCTCGCCTCCCCGCCCGTTCGCGGCGATCTGAGCATGGCGGGTACCCCCGGCCCGGCGGTGGGATCGTCGAGCGGCCGGGGACCACGAGTATCCGCCTTGAGTCGCCCATGAGCGGGCGCATTTGCGTCACTCGGCGGTGGAAGCGCGCGCAGCGCTCCGCCGCGACGCTCCCGGCGGTCGCCGCCCCGGCAACTGGGCTCTTCCAGGGTACGGTGTACCTTGCCGACCTAGAGTTCACGGGAGCCGGCGGCCCGTGGTCGCTCGCGCCCGCCGACCTCGCCACCGTGCAAGCCTACCTGCTGCGGGCTGCGTCTCCGGTCTCTGCCTACGCGCGGCAGTACGGTGCGGCCGCCGTGACGGTTGGGAACCCGCTCCCGCGGCGGTCCGTCACCGTGACCGGGGGGAGCTACGCCGACGCACAACTCCAACAGTGGGTCGACGCGATGACGCAAGCTGCGTCCCTCGGCCCGAACGCAGCGATCCTCGTGTTGAACCCTCCCGGCGTGGTGAATAGGGACGCGAAGGAGAGCGGAGGCATCGGAGTGCTCGGCTACCACGGTCGCTCCTCGATTCCCTACAGCTTCGTGAATCTCCTCGGCGTCGGCCTGACGGTCGACGACGCGCAGGATGTGTACGCGGAAGCGGTGAGCCATGAGCTCGCGGAGATGACGGTCGATCCCCAGGCGGACAGCTCGAATCCCGAGGTCTGCGACGGATGCGGCACGAACTGTCAGGGCCAAGCCGCCTTCCGCTCGTACTTCGACGTCCAGGGGCGCTACGTGGGGAGCTCGACGTCGTTCCCGCCCAGCTTCCCCTACTCCTTCTTCCTGAGCGCGGTCGCGAAACCGGCGGTCGCCTCCGACTGCCCTGCCCCGGCCTCCGGCTGCGCCTACGCTCCGCCCTGACTCCGCGCGTTCCGAAACCTGATGATGCTGCGTCTTCTCCCGAAGGCAGTCTCGGCGTCCGCGGGCGCCGAGGCGGGGGTTGCAGCTCGATGCCGAGCGTCTCCGACGGAGGAGTGCGGATCCACTACGAGGTCGAAGGCGATGGTCCGGCCGTCGTCGTTCACACGGGTGCGGGAGGCGACCTCTCCATCTGGCGCCACGCGGGATACGTCGAAGGTCTGAGGGGATACCGGACGATCCTCATCGACCAGCGTGGGCGAGGGAGGAGCGACCGTCCCACCACCGTCGAGGCGCACCGCATGGAATGGTTCGTGGAGGATGTACGGGCCGTTCTCGACGATGTCGGCGAGGAGTCCTCGGCCTTCTGGGGGTACTCTAGCGGCATTCTCGTGGGTATCGCATTCGGCGGAGCTCACCCTACCCGTCTGCGAGCCCTCGTGGGCACCGGTGGGCTTCGGCTCCGAAACTTGAACGAACTTCCCCCGGTCGACGAGCGCTCGGAGGTCGAGCTGGATGTCGCCCGCGGTGGGGTTCGTCACGAGGTGGACGCGCGGATGGCCGCCGAGAACGACCGGTTCCCCGACGCGATCGACGAGAACGTTCGGTCGGGGGACCCGCTCATGCACGCTCTGGACGGGGTCGCTTGGCTGGCTTGGCCCGGACCGCGCGCGGTCCTCGAGCGCACACGGTGCCCCATCTTGCTGTTGACAGGGGAGAAGGAGGATCTGAATCGGGAGACGGAACGGACCGTCCAGGCGCTGCCGACGGCCCGCATGGTGCGGATTCCGGGCGTCGGACACCTCGGCGTGTTCTATCGCAGCGATCTGGCGCTCCCCCATGCCCTCCCGTTCCTCCAGGAGCACGCGCGGTAACGCCGAGACCCCCAACGCCGGACAGGACAGAGTCTGTCGGGGAGTGCGCCCATGTTTCGATGAACGGCCCGCCGGGACTCGAATGGCCCGTCACTCGAACAGATTCGTTGGAAGGGCCTCTGTCGTATCGTCGTTCATTGGGCACCTCCTCGATGGGATCCCCAAGCGGGCCTGCCCTCGTTTTCTGGAGCCGCGCTCGTGCCTTACGAGGTATCCTCGGCCCGGGACCCCTTCAGAGCTTTCAGCAACGGGAGAAACTCGTACTGTCCTACACGGAGCCTCCCGTTGACGAAGAAGGTCGGGGCGGCGCCTACCCCCGCCCCTTCCGCGCTCTCTAGGTCCTCCTCCACACGTCGTGCGGCAGCCCCGGAGGAAAGGTCTCGCTCGAAGCGTTTCATCTCGACCGGAAGCCCACGCGCGATCTCCCGAATCACCTCGCCCGAAAGCTCATCCTGTCGGGAAAAGAGTCGGTCGTGCATCAGCCAGAACTTCCCCTGAAGACCGGCGGCTTCGGCGGCCTCCGCGGCCGGTCGGGAGAGCGGGTGGAGGCCCGGCTGGGGGAAGTTACGGAAGACGAAGCAGAGGTGGTTCCCCAGCTCCTGGACCAGTTCGATCACCGCGACTCGCACGTGCCGGGAGTGGGGAGCCAGGTAGTCGCCATACTCCACAAGGGAATACTGTGCCGAAGGCGATCCACGGCAATTGTCTCGAGACTCCATCGGCAGGACAAGTTCCGGCAGCTCGTCGTTCTCGTCCATCGATCCCGTCCTCATCGGAGTCGAGCTCATGCATCTCCTTTTCGGAAAGCTATCTATGGGGTCGATCGAGATCGCATCTCGCGGTGGCCGCCTCGGGTCCCCACCATCGGGGGCGGGCTCCCCTCCATCCACGGACCACGTATTCGGGCCCGGGTACGAATAGGAACGGAATCGACACACTTCCGAGGGGATTCAAGCCGCCAGTTCCCTCCTGAGGAGCGCTCGATCGGTGGCAGCGTCCGGGTCATCGCCCCGCTCCTTCCGAACTCCGAATCGTCCGCTCGGCCCGTCAGGAAACGTAGACGAAGTGTTAGACGGGCCCGCCGGGAGCCGCCGAAAGGGTGGGGCATCTGGACTCGTGCTATCGACGAGCGAGGCGGTCGGAAGAATCGGTAGAGAGAGGGAAGAAGCGGGGGTCCGTTGGAAGGGCCGAGACCTCCAGCGGGGAAGCGACCATCTTCGGGGTTCCAGCTGACCCGGGGGCAGTTCGGGGGGCCGAGACCGGCGCCCCCG
This sequence comes from Thermoplasmata archaeon, assembly GCA_022749845.1. Classification (GTDB taxonomy): domain Archaea; phylum Thermoplasmatota; class Thermoplasmata; order Lutacidiplasmatales; family UBA184; genus JAKIVR01. The sequence continues at coordinate 13,296 of JAKIWX010000004.1, read as the reverse complement.
CCCGGATCAGATCGAGGCCAGATCTCGGTAGGCAGAAGCGCGCGGCCGAAAAGCAACAAAGATGACGTTGAGTCCATCCGCCCGGTACAGCCCGCGCCAGGAACGGACCCTCATCGTCCACAGACCCCGCCCTCCTTTGAGTTGGTGGAGGTCAAGACCCGCCCGTCGCCTGAAGGGACTCTTTCCGATGAGGAGGAAACCGGAGCGGAATGAAATCTGCACGTCGGGCGGCAGTCGCAGGAATTCGCGGCGAGCCGATTCCGTCGCCTCAATCCGATAGTCCGGCACCGCCTCTACTCGAGGCCAGCTTCGCGAAGTACCTGCTCCATCGGGTACCGCTTCTCCTCTCGAAGCCTCCGTTCCATTTCCGCGAGGAACTCGGCCGAGGGGTACTCCTCGATGAACTCCAGAATGACGTCCCCGTACGTCTTCCCGGGGGTCTTGTACTTCTTGAGCGCACGGCGTACGAACTCAGGGACAGTGATAGTGGTCGGACTCGTGTCGGAGTTCATCCCCGCGCCATGCCAATTGGCCATATAATTGTGCCAGTCTACCCGGCCCGCCAATTCGAGGTCCGGGAGGAGAAGGAACACGGGCCCGCCGGGACCCGCTCGAAGCATTGGGTGGTGAGATTCGTTCTCACGGCAAGGGAAGGCCGCGGGAGATCGCATCGAGTGTGACCGCACCTCAGTCTCCTGCAGGGCCACGAGCCTCACCGTCCCTGCGAATACGACCTGCGCTACCAAGGTCGCGAACCTAAGCAGCAGCTCGAATGTCCCGAAGGGAAAGATCCGCCTCTTGGCCGCCGGGCTCGGGACCTTCACGAGTCACGGAGTCTGCACCCTCAGCTCCGGCCAGTGCTCCCTGGCTTGGCAGACGTTCGACGACACGGTCGGCTCCGTCACGATCTCGGCGAACTACGCTGGGAGCTCGGTGTGCATCCATAGCAGCGGTTGGACCTCCGTTAGCGTGAGTGGTCGGGGCTGAACCACCGCCCGGGTCGCCGCCGCGGCCAAGTTGCGTCGGGCTATCTGGGAGGTCGCGCCGCCGAACACTCAGCGATCGTCGAAGCCGTAGCGGTGAATCTGCTCCGGCCAGGGGGCGTCCGAGGGCTGGTTGAAGTCGATGCCAGTGATCTCCTTCAACTGGTGCTTCATCCAGACGTCGAACGGGTCTCGGCCCGACGCCCAGTCTCGCATGGCCTTCGGAATGTCCACGCCTTCCCCGTAGTAGATGACCAGAACCCCCTGAGGGGTGGTCTGCAGGAACCAGGTGTCCTTCTCGAACCCCCACCGCTTCGACGACGCGTCGTACTCCGCATATCGGGGCCCCGAGAGCTCCTGAAGGAACGTTCGGAGCGCCTCCCGTTTTCCGGGGAGGACGGGGAAGACGATCGCGAATTGCGGCACGTCGGTGTTCAGGTGAGGAGCATAGTTAAACATGCCGTGAACCGGGGGCGCTTGCCCCGCGAGCGCCGGCCGGTACGGCGGCGATGGACGATCCGAGAAGGGCCTGCCCTAGGCCTGCAGGAGCGCTTTGCGCCCGAGTACCCGTTCAATGTCCCGCCTCGCCTTGAGCCGCGTGAAAACGTCCAACGCCTCGTTAAACGCGCGGGCAGCGCCGGCACGGTCTCCGGCCTTGTGGTAGGCCGTGCCCAGCGAGTAGAGGGTCTCTCCGAGCTCGTGAGGCCATCGGGTTTGCCTCCACCGCGCGACCGATGCCTCGAGCGTTTGGATCGCCTCGCGAGTCTCGCCCCGATGATTCTCCCAGATGCCACGGGACCGCAGGGCAAGCGCTTCGGTGGCCGCATTCGGGATCTGAAGCGCGATCCGGTCGAGAGGCTCCCGGTACGACGCGACCCGGCGTTCCGCCTCCCCTGCCTCCCCCACCTCTCCCAGCCGAAGGGTCACCTGAATCGCCCGGGCGAGCAGGAGGCTGTAGACCAACGCCCGAAACGCCGGATACCCCTTCTGTTCGGCGAGCCGGATCGCGGGTTCCATCACGGCTAGCGCTCGCACAGAGTCCCCCCGCTCCTCCTCGAGTTCGCCTTCGAGGTACCCCTGCCAGAGTCGGTCGTGCCAACGAGCCCCCGGTGGGGTCGCCTTTCTCCAGCGGTCCAGCAGAGCGGCCGCTCGGTCCAGGTCCCCCCGGGTCAGAGCGATTCTCGATTCGACGAGGTCGGTCCAGCCCGAGGGCTCGGCACCGCTCGCACGTCGGGTCGCGAGGTTCGCTTCGGCGCGGTCGAGCTCGCCGCTGATCGTCAGGGCGGCCGGAAGGAGGGTCCCCTCGAAGCTCGCCTCCGAGGTCCGGTCCCGGGTCCGGCGGCTCCAGCGCAATCCTTCGTCGATCGTTCCGAGCGCCGCGGTGGAATCTCCCTCCATCACCAGCTGGACCCAGGCGAGGCTGTGGAGTACGAACGGGCCCTCCGTGCTGTCGGCCTTCTGAGCGAGCGCCAATGCGCTGGCCAGACCGCTGCGTACTCGGTCGGCGTCCGAGAGCGGTTCGAGTCCGGTCAGAGCGACCAGGGTCCGGACCTCGACGTCGACCGAGCCCGTCGCGCGGGCGATCGCGAGGGCCCGTTCCATCAGCGCCCGACTGGACGGCAGCTGGGGGGCTTCGGTGTTCTCGGCGATGTAGCCGAGGCTCAAGCAGAGTTCCGCGTGCGACCGGTTCTCCGGCTCGTTCTCGAGGATGGTGCGCGCCTGCAGTAGCTTGGCGAGTCCTTCCTCTCCCCGATGCAGCTCGAAGTAGATGATCTCTCCGGCGTGAAGGAGGCTCAGCCCCGCCGCCGCTCGGTCGCCGACCCGTTCAAAGAGCCGGGCGGCGGCGTTCGCATTGGTCTCCGCGCCGGCCCACTGACCCAGGAAGGTCTGTTCCATCGAGAGCTCCGCGTGCAACCGGGCGCGTTCTGAAACCGGTTCGCTTTCGGTCGCTTCCGCGGGCGGATGGAGTTCGTCCATCAGCTCGAGCGCGGTCTGATAGTGGTGGATCGCTTCCTCGTGCGCGTAGATTCGGGCGGCGCGGCGGGCGGCGAGGCCCGAGTATCGGAACGACTGCTCGACCGCTCCGCCGAGCAGGTAGTGATGGGCCAGCTCCCCGGCGACCTGCTCCGCCCGGGCGCCGGCCGACCTTTCCAGGACCTCGGCGGCCCGTCGGTGGTAGCGACGCCGACGGATGCTCGAGGTCTGGTCGTACAGTACGTCGCGCACCTGGGGGTCGGTGAAGCGGTAGGCGACTCGGCCGGCGCTGAGACGTTCCTCACGGAGCAGGCGATGGCGCAGCCCCTGTTCGATGGCCTCGACGACGCGACCTTCGTTCACCCCGCTCGTCTCCTCGAGCGCCTCCGAGGTGAATTCGTTCCCCAGGATGGCCGCCACCCGCAGCAAGGTCTGCGTCGCGTCGCTGAGACGCTCCAGCCTTCGCGCCACTACCGCGCGCACGCTGGAAGGAATACTCACTTCCGAGATCGACTTGCGCTCCCACCGGTCGCCGACCCGGAACAGGATCCCTTCCTCGACCAGCGAGCGAAGCACCTCCTCCACAAAGAACGGGTTCCCTCCCGTTCGCTCGTAGACCTTGTCGAGGAATTCCGGGGTGACCGGTTGGTCGAAGAGCGCCCCGATCATCCGCTCGACCTCCGCCCTCGATAGTCGCTTTAGCGCCACGACGTGGCTGAGTCGCTCTCGGTGGAGGTCGTCCAAGACGCGGGCGACGGTGCTGCCCTCCTCGATTTCGACGTCCCGGTAGGTGGCGACGAGCAGGAGGAAGTGCCTCGGGAGGCCCCGGGCGAAGTGGCGAAACAGTTCGACCGACGCCGAATCCCCCGAATGTAGGTCGCAGACATCGAGGAGGAGAGGGGATTGCTGCGATGCCTCGACGAAGAACCGAGTGACGGCGTCGAACATGCGCAGTCGCTGAGATTCGGGCGAGTCCGGAGCCTCCGAGGGAGCGACCAGTCGGACCTTCTCGCCGATCTCCGGGACGAGTTTGGCCAAGTCGGCCGCGTTCGGTCCGCACAGTCGGGCCACCTCGGCCGCGGGTGCGTCGGCCACAAACGCACGGATCATCTGGATCCACGGGTAGTACGGCGCGCTGCGCTCACGTTCGTGGCAGTGTCCGACGAGAGTCCTGAGTCCGCGAAGGACGGCGTAGGAACGCATCTCGTCCGTGACCCGGCTCTTCCCGATGCCGGCCTCCCCGGCGATCAGCACCGTCACTCCGTCGCCGCGCAGCACCTGGTCCACGAACCCTTTGAGGCTCGCCACCTCCGCCTCCCGTCCGACCAGGGGCAGGGAGCGCCCGATTTCTGGCGTCGGGATCCGCTGCCCCTCCGGAGTTGCCTGGTGCGGGAGCGGGGAGAGGGTGGTACTCGTCGGGCCTGGGGGCTCGACGCTCTCGGGGGGGAGTGACACTTTCCCGATTGCCGTGAGCGCCCGTTCCAGGTCGCCGGCCGAGGCGTATCGTTCCCCTGGGTTCTTCGCGAGGAGCCGGAGGAGGACGTGGTCCACGGCGGTCGGCAGTCGGGGATTGACCCGAGAGGGGAGCGCCGGCTCGTCGTGGATGTGACTGTAGATCACCTTGAGCGAATCCTCTGAGCGGAACAGGGGCCGGCCCGTGGCCATCTCGTAGAAGACCGCCCCCAGCGAGTAGAGGTCGGAGCGTTCGTCCGACTCTTTTCCCAAGGCGTTTTCGGGCGCCATGTAGGAAGGCGTTCCGACCATCGTGCCCGGCGCGGTGAGCCTCGGTCGGTCGAAGGCGCGGGCCAGACCGAAGTCCATCAGCTTCACGGTGCCGTCGGACGCCAGCATGATGTTCTCCGGTTTCACGTCCCGGTGGAGCACCCCCTTGCCGTGGGCGAAGGCGAGCGCTCGGGCGACGTCCCGTGCGATTTCGAGCGCGCGAGGGAAGGCGAGCGGTCCCTGGCTGGAGCTGAGCAGACCTCGCAGGCTCTGGCCATCGACGAGCTCCATCACCTGGAACGGGCGTCCGGCTTCGGCACCGATGTCGTAGACGGCCACGATGTTCGCGTGTGTGAGCCGTGCGGCGAGTTGGGCCTCGTTCCGGAACCGTTGCAGCGCTTCCTCGTCGAGACCCTCGATTTTGAGCAGTTTGATGGCCACGACGCGGTCGAGCTGGGTGTCCAGCGCCTTGTAGACGATCCCTTTCCCGCCTTCTCCCAGCTTCTTGTGAATGACATACCGACCGCTCTGGAAGAGGACGGGCTGGGAGGACTCGGCCATTCGGAATGCCCTCAGTTGATCCGGAGGGATGAGCTTACTCGGCGAGAATGGGCCACCGCCCTCCCGCGGTCGGAGCGGAGCGAACGACTCGTCGACCGCCCTCGGTGCTGGCGCCCCCCCCACGGCGGGTTGAAGTGTTTAGGCCGCGCGATCCCTTCCCTGATAAACCCCCCTCCGGAGCGCTTCCCGGTCGGGGTTCACGCCAAATATGGTTGAGGGGGGAAAATCCAGCCTTGGGACAGGGCAACAGGGTGGGCCCTGGCCAACCATCGAAGTTTGAGGGGGCCGACCACGAGGTAGTGCCCCGGACCCGCGGTTCATCGCCCTCCGTGCGTGTGGCCGGCTAGACCGGAGCGGGTATGGTCGACCGACCCGGCCGGGTGACAGATCCGCTTGTTCTATTGTAGGGTGTACGGGCCCGCCGGGATTCGAACCCGGGTTCGAGGCTCCGGAGGCCTCTGTGATATCCAAGCTATACTACGGGCCCGACTCTCGGCGGCGCTCGCAATCTGCGAGAAAGGTAAGGATTGCGGAGGTCCGAGTCCCGTCGGCGATGTTTGGGAGATCCTTGCGGGGACTGAGCTCCCCTGATCCCGACTAGGCGGGGGGCGATGGGGGTGCACTGGACTTGGGCGCCAGAGGGGTCGGGGCCGATCCCGACTTCGGGGTAGGCTTGCCCTTGGGAACGGGCGGCTTCCCCTCGACCTTGGTCTCGGCCTTAATCTCGGTCTTGGTTTCCGCCTTCGACTCCATGTAGCCGCACCGGCCGCAGGACCGGCGCGAAGCATGTTCGGCTAGGAAGATGCCGGGGCCGCACTTCGGACAGCTACGGTGCGTGCGGGTGAGCGTCTCCCCCTTCGCTGCGTAGAAGTCGACGCGGGCCTTGCCCATCGTTACGTCTCCTTCGGAGGCTTTGGAGATGCCTTGGTATCGGGCTTGCCCTCGGCCTTTGCGTCGGCCCTCTTCTCGCCCTTCTTCTCCCCTTTCTTCTCGGCCTTGGGAGCGTGGCTTGCCTCCGACTTCGGCTCGGCCGGCTTCTCGGCCTTCACCTCGGGCGCGGGCTCGGGCTTCGTCTCGGGTTTCGCGGCTGCAGCTGGCTCGGGGGCCGTCGGAGCGGCTTCCGGTGTGGGAGGAGTGGCCGACTTCTTCTCCTTGAGCCCGTTTCGAATTAGGATGTGCTCGCGCGTGACGCGGTCGCGGGCCTCATTCGTGGCGTAGACGAGTGCCTCCCCGCGCGTTTGGGCGATGCCGAAGCGCGCGTGCATCGATTCGACGATGAGACGCTCCTTCGGTACCTTGAGCTGCTTCGCGAGCTCCCCCTGGACCTCGGAACGGCGCGGGCTAGCGCCACCAGGATGGGCCACTTCGAACAGAAGTTCGGTGCGCTTCAGGAGCGGATTCTTTCGCTCCTCGAGCACCTTAACTTCCACGCCCTACCCTCCTCAGTTCCATCTGCGCAACGAGCGCCCGCACGTGCTCTTTCGCGACGGCATCCACCGTAACAAACGAGACCCCCGCACCCGGGATACCGTATATAACTGTGGCCCCGAGCGGGAGCGCTTCGACGAGAGCGAGCGACCCTAGATCCTCCTCGCCGTCGACTTCGATGAGCCCGCCTCCCGCGAGCAGGAGCTCGCGCACGGCGCGGCGCAGCGACTCGGTCAGGGTGCCGGCGGGGTTCTTCACCTGGACCACGCGGCGCGACCGGAGCGCCGAGAACGCCGACTTCGGAATCGCCTCGTGCCGCCGCGTCGTGTAGTCCACGATCCCCACGAGCGGGGGGTTCCCAACGGCAAGCGCGAGCGCGGTCACGCGATCGCCGCAGCTGCCGAAGATGCCGAGGTGGCGGATGCGGTCCTCGGCTTCCTTCCCCGAGAACACCGGGCCGTACCGTTCCGCGAGGGTCGGCCGGAGCGCCTCGGGGACGACCCAGACGCGCTCCTCACTTGACCCGGAGCGCGTACCGGCCCGCGGCATGGATTCCGAGCTTCCGGGCGATCTCTGACTTGTCGGGGTCGATGACGAGGAGGTAGCCTTGCCACTCCCGCGAGGTCTCGCCCCCGCACTTCGGGCACTTCGCAAGGTCCGTGACGGTGTGGCAGTTCTTGCAGGCCTTGAGGCTCATCATGCGGCGGCACTCCCCGTAGCTGCGGCGGGCTTCGCCACCGGCTTCGTCGGCGGCTTCACCGCGGGCTTGGCGGGGGCGGCCTCCTTCTTGCCGGCAGGCTTCTTGCCGGACTTCTCCTCCGCCTTCTTGTGCGCCTCGACGATCCACTCGAGCCGGCCGAGCCCGGGCTGGCGCATGGTGAGGCCGATGCGGCTGTCGCGGGGCGAGATCTCGGAGAGCGAGAGGGAGACGATCCGGGCGCGGACCTTGTAGCCGACCTTGAGGTCGCGCTTCGTTTCGACGCCGACGAGCCGCTGGTTGTGCTCGTCGATGTTCACGCGATCGTCCATGATCTGGGAGACGTGGAGGAGTCCGTCGAGCGGGCCGAACCGCACGAACGCACCGAACTTCCGAATCTCGACGACGGCCCCCTCGACGACCTCCTGGAGCTCGGGTCGGAAGAGGAGGGCGCGGTACTCGACCTCCTGGTAGACGCCGCCGTCCCCGTGGATGATGTGGCCCTCGCCGAGCGGCTTCACGTCCTGGATCGTGACCGTGAGGTTCTGGCCGTCGACGAGCTTGCCCTCGAACTGCTGCTGGGCGAGCTCGGAGATGGCGGTCTCCAGCTTGAGCCCGAGACGGTCGGGCGGGATGCGGACCACGTCCCGCCGTTCGTCGAGATAATACATCGCGCGCCGCCGACCGAGATGACCTATATCATCCTTGCGAGGCGAAGCCCGAGGCGCACAACGCCGGGCCTACGCGGCGGGCGGCGGAGCGCCCGGTGGGGGTCCCGCCACGCCCGGCGGGACGTTCTCGTAGCTCGTAGCAGGAGCACCGCCCGCGCTCCCGGGTGCGGGCGAGCCGGGAGGCGGGCCCTTCGGTCGCCGGCGGAGCAGCAGGACCGCTGCGACCACCGCGACCAACGCCACCAAGGCAAGGACCGCCCAGAGGAGCCAGCCACCGAGGGGCGAGGAGCTGGTGGACGCGGGCGCCGAGGTGCTGGCCGTCGCACGGGCGCTCGCGTTGCCGGCCCCGACCGAATTCCACGCCGTGACGAACACGGTGTAGTTCGTCGACGCCTTGAGTCCCGTGAGGCTCACGTTGAGCGCTGTGCCGGCGCTCAGGGCAGTCCACGGCCCCGCGCTGCTCGTGGCGAAATCGACCGTGTAGTTGCGGACCGGCGCGCCGTCGGTCGAGGACGGCGCGTTCCAGCTCACCCGGAGCGAGGAGCTGCCGGTCGTGGTGGCCGCGACCGCGGTCGGCGGGTAGGGTACGCCGACGGGCACGGCGGAGGCGGGAGGGGCGGGCGGGCTCGTCCCCGCCACGGTGTGCGAGGTGACCGTCACGAAGTACGTGGTCCCGTCGTTGAGGTGGGTGAAGGTCGCATTGGGTTGGCTCACGGAAAGGTTCGCGGTCCACGGCCCGGTCCCGCTCGACCCGAGCGAGGCGGTGTATCCGGTGATCGTCGCGTTACCAGCACCCGCGGCGCCGACCGCGCTCCAGGAGGCCGAGAGGGTGGTGTTCCCGGCGACCAGGGTGAGCGCGGTGGGAGCGTCGGGGATCGTGAGCGGGCGCACGAGCACGTTGGAGCCGTCGAGCGCCTGGTTGATGACGAACGCGCCGTCGGATGGGTTCGCAAGCGCGCCCAAGGAGAGTCGCACGGGGATCGTCCCCAGGAAGGTCTGGGTGGCGGTGCTGTAGACGGAGGCGTGCGCCGAACTGACGTTGGAAAGAATGACGAGGCCGGCGTTAGGGTCTACCGCGAGGTAGCCCGGCGCCTGGCCCCCCGTGAGGAACATGGAGGGTGGGCCCGCAGTGCGCACCGGTATCACCGTCACGTTGTACGGAAGGCCCCCTCCCACGTAGAGCATCTGACGCACCGGGTCGAGTGCCAGTCCACCGTTCAGGTTCCCCCCGATATGCCACTGGCGGGGCCCGAGGGTCGCCGAGCTCCCGTTAATGCTGTAGATCGTGCCGGTGGCGCTCGTGCAGTTCTGCACGTAGGCGCTCTCCGTGACGCTGTCCGCCACCGCGGCACCCCCGCACGTCGCACCGAGCGGGGCCGTCACCGTGCCGATCGGGATGCCGGATTGGGTACTGACGACAGTGACGTTTCCCGAGCCGTTCACGGCGTAGAGCCAGTGGTGGACCGAGTCGATGGTCACATAGGAGAAGCTGAAGGTGGGGGCGAGAGGGATAGCGCCAACGGGCGCGCCCGTGGTCGCGTTGAGCACCTCGAACCCGGGGAGGGTTCCGTTGGACACGTACAACCGATCGAGACCCGGGTCCGCCGCCATGCCGAAGAGGGATACCGAAAACTGGTTCGAGAGGGTCTCGGTCCACGCGATCGAGCCGTTGGACCAGTGGCGCGCGACGAGGTCGCTGGGGGCAATCCCCAGCGAGTAGTACAGGCCCGCCGCCGGGTCGGAGGCCGAGGTGGTGCCCTCCAGGGCGAACTCCGGGGCCGAGCCCACGACCGACAGGGTCGGTAGGGAAAGGACGACGGCGAGACTCCCTTCGAACGAACCTACGACGACGCCGTCCGTGCTGGGGTCCAAGGCGAGCATGAAGGCCTCGGACAGTAGGGGAAGGTCGGGGCGGCTGTAGTGCCCCACCACGCTCCCCGTCGTCGCGTTGTACGTGGTCAATGTGAGGGGGGTCACCCTTCCATCGACCGCGAATACGTTGCTGTGGGGGTCGTAGACCATGTCGAAACTGGCGGGTACTCCTGTCCCGATTGGGCCGACGTACGAGCCCGTGGCGAGGTTGAACTCTGCCATGGGGGTGGAGGCGGTGCTCTTGTTCGCCACCCACACGAGCCCAGACAGCGGGTCGTAGTCCGCGGTGGTCGACCCGAAGGTCGGGATGGGGTCGGTGAGGTTGCGGACGAGCAGCAGCGTCGAGGCGTTCAGCACGCTTAGGTTCTGTCCACCGGTCGGTACGAGAAGCAGATTCTGCGCGGGAAGGAGGGTCTGGGGCCACACCTGGCACGGGCCGCAGACCCAGCTGTTCTGTAAGGTCAAGGTGGCGGCGTTGAAGGAGGTCACGTTCCCATGACCCTGATCGCGGGCGTACAGGCTCAAGGTAGACGGGTCGTAGCTGAGGAATTCCGGGAGAGAGTGGTACGTGTTTGGAAGCGATACGTTGAGGATGGGCACGAGCGTCGTCTCGTTGAGCATGGTGAGCGTCCCGCCGCCCCCTCCCTCTAGTCCAGCCGTCCACAGACGGTGGTGGGCCGGGTCGATCGCGAGGCCGGCGAGCTCGCTGCCACCCTGAGAGTGGACTAGGACAGGGGATTCGCGCAAGAGCTGCCCGGTCATCTCCGACCAAGCGCTCACGAACCCACCGAGGATGTTCGATCCATAGACGGTGTGGGTCGACGGGTCCACGACCTCCCACGACGTGCTTCCGCCGACCCCAGCGATCTCGTCCCAGCTCGCGTTGAAGCGCGTGCCGTTGAAGGGGCCGACGAAGCTCGAGGGGGGAGCGTAGTGGGCCGGGGAGGCGTGGGGGGTATCGGCCGGCGAACGGGCTGTCGAGAGGGGCGCGTCCCGCACGGCCCCAGGGCGGAGCGAGGAGCTTCCCTGGGCCGAGGGGCCGGAGGAGAGGAGGAGCATTCCCGTCACGACCACGGCAAGGACAGCTCCGAGGTGTGCGGGTGAGCGGGTCAGAGTTCGCCACGCACGCGGAGGCTCGTGAATGTTGCTCATGGGGGCCCGTCGATGAGCCTAAGTCAAGGTATATTGAAATATCGACGTCGGGGGCTTTGGGAGCATACCGGTGGCTCGGTAGGTAACCGGTCCTCTCCTCGGGGGCCGGGTGACGGAATCGGGTCTGCCTGGGCTCCTGCTAGCGGCTCACATGCTGAGGGCAGTTCGGCCGACCGAGCGAGCCCGACGACCGTTCCTAGCTTCGAGCCCGCAACCGGACGCTGTCAGGCGCTTCACTGGTTCCTGGCTACTCGCTCCGGAGCTTGGACAGGTTGCGGCCAGTACGTGATCGACTCCCCCAGCTCGCGTTGTCTGATGACGCCGCTCCGCGAACGGCGTGAGAAATGCTCCGATCTAGGCCCGATCCCGCTGAGCGGGCTGGTGGTCCTGTTTCCACAGAATCGCCAGGACTATGGTCAAAGTCGCATTCAATCGGGTGTGGTTCGGAACTGGAGATCCGTCGATGCCCCTCTCCCCCCACGGCAGCTCCGCGCTTTCCGTCGAATCACCCGGGAGTGGCTAGCGCTCGGCACTAGTGCGCGCGAGTGGGCGGTCGGCCCCTTCGGCTCTGGCTCCAGGGGTGCAAGCGTCGAGAGGTTCCTACTGTCGGGAGAGAAGATAGTCGACGAAGCGCGAGACCGCGCAGTCCAGTTAGGACTTCGGTTCGAGGGAGGGGAAGCGCTGGACTTTGGCTGCGGTCCCGGTCGGGTAGCTCAAGCTCTGGCCTCGTGCTTCGAGTCGGTAGTCGGTCTAGACCAGTCCCCAGCGATGGCCGTGCTCGCGCGAGAGCTGAATCGTCGCGGATCTCGTTGCGCCTTCACGACCACCGAGTTCCCCGACTTGCGTCTCTTCGAAAGCGGAAGGTTTTCGTTGACGTTTTCGGTCTTTGTGCTCCAACACTTCCCTCGATGGCTCCAGGAACGCTACATCAGGGAACTCGTTCGAGTTACAGCTCCGGGGGGAACCATTGTGTTCCAGGCTCACGGCGATACCACTGTCCGCTGGCTACGCGCCTTCCCCCCAGCACTAGTGAGTGTGCTGCATCGCTACTTAGGGCGCTTGCGCAGGCCCCTGGGAAGGCAACTCGGGACTACTTGGGAAGTCTACTGGACACCGCCCAAGATTCTAGCGGCCTGCCTTGCGAACGCTGGAGCTTCAGTGGCCGCTGTGGACCGCTCGGCTTCCGCAGAGGGCCGGATGATTAGCTATTGGTACTACGCGCGACGCCTAAGCTGAGCTGAGCGAGCAGTCGGCCCCCAGCTAGGGTCTTCTCCGCCTCAAGAGACCACGCCCCCGGCCGGGACCCACGGCCAGGGCAGCATCCCGGGGGAGGACGCCGCGGCCCAAGGGTCTCGGAATGAATCCAACAAGTAGAGTTGATTCCTCCCCGCCGTCGACGCCGAGATGCCGAAGTAGCTCCTTAGTTCTGCCCGATCCGGCGGAGACGGAACTCCCGTGGGGTTCGATGCTTCCTATCCGGGCGGTACCCGATGGTCAGCGCGCGCTCGCGAGGTGTTCGTCCGTCCGTGCCATGGACGTAGCCGCATCCGGCGCAAGCTCGAACATCGCCCGAACCGCGTCCACGTTCTCTGGCACCACGATCGATTCCTGGTGGATCGCCTGGAAGAACCGGAGCTCGTTTCCTTGGAGCGAGATGCCCTCCTCCCACAGTACGTTCTCCATCATGTCCGGCCTCCGCCCACCGCGGTCGCGCGCGTACTCCATGACCTGGGGGGTACCGGCGACCTGTTCCCAGCGCCGGAAGAGATGGAACCGGCGAGTCGAGCGGAACGCCTCGACCACCTCCCCCACGGTCGACGGCGGGCGCTCAAGACGGACGTGGTTCACATGGATGTGCATGAGGGTCGTCGGGACCACGACGGCGAGGGTCGAGATCCGAAGGTCCGGGAAGATGGTTTTCACGTCCGGGCCGTGGTGGGAGGGGAGCTTGAAGTTCGGAAGGATCCCGTTGATGGGCCCACGGTCGCTCTCGGAGGGGTCGGCCGCCCGCCGGACAATCGTCGCCTCCCACTCGGAAACTCCGTACTTTCCCCGAAGGAGGGCGGCGGCTCGAGCGATCCCGGTCGTGTTGCAGGAGACGACGCGGAGGCTCCTCTTCCCCCGAGCGGTCTCAAAATTGGACGCCGCGTTGAAGGAAGCCTCGGCGACCGAGGCCGCCTCCCCTCCCTGGAAGATGGCCTTCACTCCCGCGGCGTTGTAGGCGGCGGCGTTCGCT
>JAKIWX010000039.1 GCA_022749845.1 Thermoplasmata archaeon | reverse complement strand
TCCGGTAGTACGGCCGACCGTCGTGGTTCTCGTCGACGAGCTCCGGAATGTTCACCGCGTCGAGCCGCGGAACGCCCCGGAGGAGCTTCGTGAGCGCCTCCGTGTGCAGCCCTGCACGCACGGGGTCGGCCCGAATGGAGGGAGGTACGGGTTCGAAGAGGAGCGGTCGATCGGAGAGCGCGCGTTCGAGGCTTCGGGGCACGATTCCCTCCGTTAGCGGCGTCGCACGGCCGAGCGCGTATGAAGCTTGAGCCGCCCGCGAGGGGTTGCAGCCGGAGCAACCGGCCGGCGGAACGCGCCGGGCTACGTGGGATCGGGCTCGCCGTCCTCGGGAGCTTCCTCTTCCGACGCCGGGGGACGGGGCCGCAGCACGGCACCGGCGACGAGCACACCCGCGCCGAGGAAGAACAGTACCATGCCCGGGAGCCCTCCAGCGAGCGGGCCGGTGTCGTTCACCGTGACCACCGCGGCGCTGCCGGATCGGTTCAACAACACCGAGTACCAGACCCCGCTCTGCGCGGGGAAGCTCACCGAGCCCGAGCTCGCGTTCCCCGAGGCTACGGGGGCGCGGTTCGTCGAGTGGGTGCAGTTCGAGTCGCTCCCGCACGGGTAGACGTTGAGCCGGACCGGGGCGCCGGCGGTCCACCCCACGGTGACCTCGAGATAGGGGTGGAACAGGTCCACCTTCGTGCCGTACGTGCCGAGGATGCTCGAAACCGTGAACACGACCTCCTCCCCCGGCGCGAGCGAGGCGCTCGAGCTCGTCGTGGAGCTCAGCGGGACGTAGGCGAGAAGCGCGCCCGCGACCGCGAAGATCGCGCCCACGACGACCCAACCTTTCCGCATGGCCAGTTCCCTTGGATACGACGACGACCCGGGTTATCTTCCTCGCGGCCGGTGCGAACTCGCTCCCCGGGTCCCCGAAGTCGCGGAGGACCTCGCGGCCGTCAGCCCGGTTGGAGTCGCTCGACGCTTCCCGGGCGAACGGCGCCAAGGAAGCGCCCCGGCGAGAACAGGGCGGGGTCGAGGTCCGTCCGTTCGCCGAGCACCGCCTGGGCGACGCGGCGGGTGGTCGCCGGCGAGAGCATGAAGCCGTGGCCGCCGAAGCCGTTCGCGTGGTAGAACCCGGGCAGGCGCGGGTCCTCGCCGATCACCGGCATCCCGTCCGGCGTGTCGTCGTAGTAGCCCGCCCAGGCGCGGAGGACGTTGAGGCCCCGCAGCGACGGGAACAGCTCGACCACGGCGCGGCCCATCCGGCGGAGGAACGCGAGGGAGCTCGGCATGCCGGCGACCGTGCCGGTCGGGTGCGGCACGGTGAGTCCCCCGACGAGCTCCCCCCGCATCGTTTGGCTCAGGTACAGTCCGTCCGAAAGTCGGATGATCATCGGGTCGAGGAACCGCTTCATCGGCTCGGTCGCCAGGATCTCGTGCCGGCTGGCAACGTTCGGCACGTCGAGCCCGGCCAATCTCGACACCTCGCCGGACCATCCTCCGGCGGCGTTCACCACCTTGGGGGCGGAGATCGTCGAGCGCTCGAGGCGGAGCTGGAGTAAGCCTCCCTCCCCTCGCGAGATCCCCACTACGGGCGTGCGGAGGAACACCTCGACCCCCAAGCGACGGAGCTCCTCGTAGACGCCCCAGATCGCGGGGAACGGGTAGAGCGTTCCGTCGCTCCCGAGGAAGGAGCCTCCCTTCAGCGACCGGAGTCCGATCCCAGGGGCGTACTCGGCGACCCGTTCCGCCGGCAGCCGCAGGATCGGAAGGCCGCAGGAGCGGACGACCGCGGCGACGCGGTCGAGCTGCGCAACCTCGTCGTCGCTCTCCGCCAGGAACAGGTAGCCACCCTGGCGGAAGTACGGGTTGTATCCGAACTCCCCCGGGAAACGGCGCCACGCAGCGACCGCCTCGCTCGCGAGCTTCACCGTCGCGGCCGTCTCCCACTGTTGACGTACCCCGCCCCCGTTCCTTCCGGAGGCGCCCGAAGAGAGGAAGCCGCGCTCGAAGACGGCGATCGGGCCCGCGCCGGCGCGCGCGAGATGGAGCGCCGTGAACAAGCCGACGATCCCGCCGCCGATGATCGCGACCGCGTAGCGGTCGCGGGGACCATCGTTCACGGAGGAGCCTCCGGGAGCTCCGCCCACGCCCCGAGCGGGGTCGGGAGGACCGGAGGACGCTGCCGGATGTATCCGACCTCCGCCGGCGGACGTCGCTCGAGCGCGGAAAGGAGCAGGATCGCATCGGGGAGGCAGAACCGGCCTTGACAGACCCCGGTGCCCACTCCCGTATACCGCTTCACTTCCTCGAGCCCGCGGTAGCCGAGCGCGTTCGCCTCGTCGATCTCGGAGAGCAGTACATCCTCGCAGGCGCAGAGGATCCATTTCCCGCGGCCGCTCGCCGCGCCGAGAAGCTCCGTGTAGTACCCCTCGAGAGGCGAGGGGGTGCCGACGGTCGGAGGCCGGAGCGCCGGTGCGGCCGAGCTAGCGGAGGCGAGCAACGCCTCCGCCGCAGCAACCCCGCTCGCTTCCGATTCCGCTCCCGCGGCGAACCCCGCGGCCTCGCCCGCGGCGAAGAGGCCCGGCACGCTCGTTCCGCCGCCGGGGGAGAGGCGGGGGAGGTACGCGCCGACCTCCCCGCTCCACTCCATCTCCGCCCCCGGCTGGAAGAACAGCTGGACGTTCGGTAGGCGGCGGTGCGCGAGAAGGATCGCGTCGACGGGGAGGGACAGGGGAGGACCTCCGCCGCGCGGGCGCACCAGGGCGGAGCGTACGCGGCGTCGCCCCCTCGCCTCGAGGATCAGGCTCCTAGGGTAGAGCGGAATCTCGAGTTCGCTGGCACGCCGGGCCACTGCGGGCCCGAACGTCGACAGAGAGACCGCGGCCGCGATGTGCGTTCCAAACCGGTCGATGAGCTCCGCCGCACGATCCTCTCCCCCGACGAGCAGAGCGCGCTCGAACGGCGCGTCGCCTCGCCCGGAGGCGAGCTGGATCGCCCCTTCCGCCGTGAGCACACCGGGTCGGTCGTTGCCGGGGAAGAGAAGGCCCCCGTCGTAGGCGCCGGTCGACACCACCACCTCGCGAGAGCGCAGGAGCCTCGCGGCTCCACGCTCATCGACGGCACTGCCCTCGAACGGGAACGGTCGGTCGGGGGAAGGCGGAGGCAGGAACGTGACGGTCGTTCTTGGGTGGGAGGCCACGCCCGTAGGCGGGGCGGTGAGCGGACCGCGATCGACGAGGCGGACCGAGCGGCCCGCGGCGGCTAGGCGCGTCGACGCCGCCCGTCCGGCGGGCCCTGCTCCGATGACGAGCACGTCGGAGTCCAGCAGGCTCGCGGGAGCGACCGGGGCGGACGCGCCGGGGGTGGGGGGCCTACCGTACCCTGCGAGGCCACGGATCACGCGCTGGTAGAACCCTCGCAGGAACGCCGGTCGGCGAAACCCGTGAAGGGTATCCAGCCCGCGCGGGAACAGAGCATCGAGGAGACCGAGCAGGTCGTACTCGACCGACGGAACACCGTTCTCGCTCACGACCCGGTCCCCGGCGGCGGGCCGGTAGGTGCAGGAGCGGGTGTTCGGGACACCGTTCACACGCACCAGGCACTGCGAGCAGAAGCCGGTACCGCAGAACGGCGCTCGGGGCCGGTGGTACCGGATCGACCGGCCCAGGATCGGAGGATGGGAGCCCGTGAGCGAGGCAGCGAGCCCACGCTCCCCGACGATCGGGTACTCCCGGCCTCGGAACCGGAAGCTGAGCGGGGTCGGTCCTCCCATCGAGCACGCGGAGGGGTGCGCCTTCGTATTTAGGCGCCCGGGCGGCGCGCCGCCGAGGTGCGCCGTGCGGAACCCTCGCAGAGGCCGTGGCCGACCTCAATCTATATAGTAGTCCAGAAAGTGGGACCCCTTTCCATGCGTACCTCCGGGGGATTCCATGGCCGCCGCATCCAGAAGACCGGGGGGTCGACCTACATCATCTCACTCCCGAAGAGCTGGGTCGTGGAGCGGGGGCTCTCGGCGGGGGATGTCCTCCAGTTCATGCCCCGGTCGGACGGCTCGCTCGCAGTATATCCAGAGGAAGGGAGCGCGTCGACCGCGATCCGTCGCCTCATCGAGATCGACAACGCGACCCCCCCCGACCACCTCTTCCGCCGCCTCGTCGCGGAGTACATCGCGGGGGTACCTCTCCTCGAACTCCGCTCCCGCGGACGGATGAGCGCGGGCACGCGCGAGGTGATCCGCGGCTTCGCCCAGCGGATGATCGGCCCGGAGATCCTCGAGGAAACCTCGGACTCGGTGATCCTCCAGGATGTGATCGGCCCGAACCCGCTCCCGATTCCGTCGGTCATCCGGCGGATGCACCAAATGGTCCGGGCGATGCAGGGGGACGCGATGACCGCCTTCCGGACGCAGGACGCTTCCCTCGCCAAGGACGTGATCGAACGGGATTGGGAGGTGGACCGGCTCCACTGGTTCGTCGGCAAGCAGGTGACGACCGCCCTACGCGACGCCCGCACGCTCGCCTCGATCGGCCTCACGCTCCCCGAGTGCGCCACGTACCTGCTGGCCTCGCGGGTCCTCGAGCGGATCGCCGACCACGCGGTCCGGATCGCGGGGACCGTCGAGCTCCTCGGCAAGGAGCGGCTCCCGGGGGAACCGCTCAAGGAGCTCGACCGCGTAGCGAACGTCGCCGCGGCCGCGCTCCGCGATGCGCTCGACAGCTTCGAGCGCAAGGACATCGAGCGCGCGAACGCCGTGCTCGACGCTGTGGCTCGCCTGCCTCCCGAACGGGAGGCTATTCTGCGGGAAATCGGCACCAAGCGGGGTCGCCTCGCGGTCGCGATCGCCTACGTGTTCGAGAGCCTCGAGCGGAGCGCGTTCTACGCGGGCGACCTCGCGGAGATCGCGATCAACCACGCCGTCGAAGTGACGCCGGTGGCCGCCCCGACCTGAGCCCGACTCGAAAGCACCGCCGTCAGGGGGGCACGGCGCTCCCGTGCATGGCTGCCCCGAGTAGCTTGCGCAGCTCCTCGGTGGTCGGGACCCGCGGGTTCGAGAGGAGCGCCGGGGAGCGAGCCGCGTCCGAGACGATGTTCTCGAGTTCCTTTGCGAACCGGTCCGGGTCCACGCCGGCCGACCCCAACGTTCGAGGAAGCCCTGCAGACTCCCATAGGAGCCGGATCCGCTCACCGAGCGCGTGCGCGCTCTGGAGCGGTCCTCCGCCGAGCACACGCTCGAGGGCGGCCAGGCGATCCCGTCCCGCCGCGAAGTTGAATTCAAGCCCGTACGGCAGCAGGGCGGCCACGAGCAGAGAGTGCGGGACGTCGAGCCGCGCCTGCGCGGCGTGCGCGAGGGCGTGGACGAGCCCCAGCTGGGAGTTCGCCACCGCGAGCCCGGCAAGGGTGGCAGCGACCTGGAGCTGCTCTCGGGGCGCCTCGAGCTCTGGATGGCGTACGGCCTTCGGGAGCTCCCGTAGGATCGTCGCGATCGCGTCCCGCGCCATCGCGCCGCCTATCGGATTCGTCCATTCCGAGAGGGACGCTTCGAAAGCGTGAGCGAGGGCGTCCGCCGCCGTGGAAGCGATCCAGGCCACAGGAAGGGTACTCAGCAGCCCCGCGTCGAGGATCGCCCAGTCGGGAACGAGCTCGCGAGAGGAGAGCTCGAGGAGCGTCCCGCTCTCCCCTCGGAGGTACGCGCTCCCCGTCGCTTCGCTCCCGCTACCGCAGGTCGTCGGGACCGCGGCGAAATGCGCGCGCTGGCGGAGACCCAGCGCCCCGAGCCCCGAAAACGTCTCGAGCGGCTCTCCGGGCCGCTCGTAGCTGAGCCAGGCGGCCTTGGCGAGGTCGAGGACGCTCCCGCCCCCGATGGCCACGACCCAATCGGCCCGTGCGGCGGTGAGCGAGGCCGTGACTGGCTCGAGCGAGGCAAGGGTGGGTTCTCCGGGGGGCGCGGGATGGAGAATCACCTCTCCGGCCTCCTTGCCGAGCTCCTCGAGCAGGCGTCGGGCCCGGGGCGAGGAGGCGATCGTCGGGTCAACCAGGACCCAGCACCGTTCGGCGCCCAGCGAGCTCAGCTGCTCGAACGCGCCGACGCCGAGGACGATCTTCGGGGCGAGGAAGTAGCCGAGCACCGGGACGGTTGGGCCCCCTACGAATCGGGGCCCTCACGACAGCGGCGGCAGGTGGCCGTGAGGGTGAGGGAGATGCCGTCCACGGCCCACCCTTCGGGCGCGCGAGACGCAAAGCCGGCAAGCGCGCCCACTTCCTCGGAGGTGAGCGAGAGGGCGGAGATCCGGCCGCAGCCTCGGCACACGGCGAGCAAGTGGGGAGGCTCGATACGTGGAACCACGACCCCTTCGGGCTCGGAGGGCACACTTCCTGGAACCACGGCGAGCAAGGGAGCCCTTGGAGCGGTGTCCTTCGGCCGGGGGCGAGCGCGACGGCGGGACGGCTTCGAGGGAGATCTGCTCACGGCGAACTCACGGGTGAAGGGTATTTTAATCGACCCCGGGAGAAGGCGTCGACTGCGTCCACTCCGGACTCACGAAATCGGGAGATGGCGTGGGCGGGGCGCCCACCCCATTCGGGGCGGGCGCCGGTCGGAAATAGTTGGTAGCACCCGACTACGGGTGCTTGGCCATTTTCATGACTTCTTCGTGGCTCACTTTCTTGCTGTGAGTGTGCTCGGTGTGCCACTGGGTCAGGGCAACGAGCTCCTTCTGGTCCTTCGAGACTACTTCGAATCCGTCCTCGCACGCTACCTTCAGCCTTCCGCATCCCATGGTGTTCCCAACTGCCCGAGAGGGCAAGGTTTGGAAGGCTCCGGTCGGGGATAACCCCTTAGGTCCGGCCCGACAGGGACGCCGGAACCGGGCCCCCCCTCGAGTGGTTCGAGCGGGAGATCGTCGGGGAGGCGCTAGCCCATGACCGGGGCGGAGGCGACTCCGCGCGGGGCTGAGAAGTTCCCCCAATCCCCGTCTACAGGACGCCGTCCACACGCGCGAGCACACGCTCGGCGAGTAGGGTGATCATCTTGCTCGGCCGACGCGGTACCTCGAACCGCAGCGGGGTCGGCCGCTGCTTCGGATGCTCCTTGTACCAGCGGGCGGGAGCGCCACCGACATCGGGATGCACCGCGTCGAGGTTCCAGCGGCCGTCCGGCCGACGCTTCCTTCGCAGGAGGGCGAGCGCGAAGCGGAGCCGTCGGTCGTCGCCGTACCCGAGCCCGGTGAGGAGGTCGAGACCCACGAGAAGGTCGTAGTAGTAGTGGACCGGCCAGTGGAAGCGGTACCACGGGGGATACCGTTCTCCCTGGTGGTGGAGCTCCCGTTCGAGGAAGAACTCGGCGGCGCGTTCGACGCGGCCCTGCATCGCCCCGGTCCATTTCGAGCGCGGATAGGCGGCGAAGGCGCTCAGCCCCTCCCACGAGTCGAGGTTCCGTCCCGGAGCGGGCCCGTCGTGGAAGGACCAGCAGGTCCAGCCTCCTTTCGGGTGGGAGGTCTCGACGAGCCAGTCGAGCGCCCGGCGGACCCGCCGGTCCTCGCCGTATCCGAAGCGGATGAGCGAGCGTGCCATATTGCCCGTGAAGCACAGGTGACCTTTCCCGTTCGAGAAACCGCCGACGCCGCCTCCCTTGAGTGGGGAGCGCGCCATCCAGAGCTCGCAGGAAGCGCGAATCGCGGGCACCTCCCGGGTTAGCCCGAGCTCCGCAAGGGCGAGCAGCTGCCAGTTGGTCCCGAGATACTTGGGAAGGTACAGGTTCCGGGAGCTCTCCCTCCAGCCCTCGGGACTCCTCCGGGAAAGAATCTCGGCCGCCCAACCGATCTTCGGGAGGTTCCTCTTCGCCTCGCGGCACTCCGAGTCCGTCGCCGACCTACCCTCGAGCTCCCGGAGCGTGCGGTAGCGTATCGAGGGCTGCTCCTCCTCGAGGAGCCACGCCAACACGGAGCGCGAGGGCATCGGGTCGCTCAGTCGTGCCGCCTCGTATAACGGCGTTCCTCGGCACGACTCGCGTGCAGTTCTACCTCAAGTCCTGCTCAGCCCCGGACCGAGGATTGCTCGAGGTCCCGCGATATCTGGAGGAGCTGGTCGCGGGTGATCTCCCCTCGGGCGTACCGCTCCCGGAGGATCTCCTGCGCCCCGTCAGTACTGCGCCACCCGCAGGCCCCTCCCCAGCCGGCGCCCCAGCAGCTCCACCTTAACGCGACGAACACGAGCAGGAGGAGGAGGAAGAAGCCGAACGGGAAGAGAGGCCAAAACGCCGGGCCTGATCCATCCGGACCCCCGCGGGGTAGCCAGCCCAGCGCGACACCAGCGAGGACCAGGGCAAGCAGCACCCCTAGCCCGGCGAGAAGCGCGATAGGAAACCAACCGAACCCGCGTGAAGGCAGCCCGGAGCTCATGTCCCGCCTCCCAGCGCCGGCAGGTTCCCCTCGGCCCGTTCGTAGCGAGCGGCTCCCTGCAGTTCCACGGGTGAACGTGGGACGAGCAGCAACGCGCCGCCGACCAACACCCCCGTGAATCCGACGGACATCAGGTAGGAGGCAAAGGTGCCACCCCCGCCGAACGTGAACGCCACGCCCGCGAGGAACGCCACCAGCGCGGAGAGTACGGCAAGCGCCCCCACCGCGCTCGAACGGCGATCCCGAAGCCGGAGGCCGAGGGTGAGGATTCGGGAGGAGAGCCCCACGAGGAGCACTCCGACGACGACGTGGAGGAGTAGAATGGGGCTCGATTCCAGGATCTTGAGGGGCGAGCCGCTCGGAAGGGAGCCGAAGAGGTTTAGCGCCGTGCCGAGCAGCAACTGGGCCGCCAGCAGGAAAATCAGCGGGACCCCGAGGACTCGGAGCTGCGGCCCTTCACCTCGCCTCGCTCTCGGCTCCGGCGCGCCTGGTGCGACCGGCGATTCAGAAGCGTTGGAGCTCATGCGTACCCCGCCATGCGGCCGCCGTCCACGGGAACCGTGGCGCCGGTGACAAACTCGGCCGCCTGGGAGCAGAGCCAGAGCACGACGTTCGCGACATCTCCCGAGGTCCCGAGCCGTCGCATCGGAACCGCCTGGCGCGCCTGTTCGCGATACGCCTCGGGCGCCGGTTGGAGCCGGTGGGTATCGATGGGGCCCGGCGCCACGGCGTTCACGCGGATGCCGCGCTCAGCGTAGTCGATCGCCGCCGCCTTCGTGAGCCCGAGAATGGCGTGCTTCGCGGCGACGTAGGGGCCACCGCCCCGGAACGCCTGGAACCCTGCCGTGGAGGACATGTTCACGATCGCTCCACCCCCCGCGCGGAGCAGGAGGGGTATCTCCTGCTGCAGCGCAAGGAAGGTGCCGGTGAGGGTGACCCTCATCACCCGCTCGAACGCCTCGAGCGGCACTTCGCCGAGCGGGGTGGGCGCGTACCCCTCGCCGGCGTTGTTGAAGGCGGCGTGAAGGCCCGGGAGCTCGGCTCTGATCCTCGCGCCGAGCGCCGCAATCGCGCTCGGGTCGGCGAGGTCGGTGGGGACGACGAGCGCCTTCCCGCCGCCCCCGCGGATGCCTTCGGCTACCTTCTCGAGGGCTTCCGCGTCCCGCGAAGCGAGGACGACCGTGGCACCGTGGCGCCCGAACGCCATCGCGGTCTCCGCCCCGATCCCTCGGCTCGCCCCGACCACCAGCGCGACCTTGCCCGAATAGCTCCGCACCGGGGGATCAACCCGGGCGGTTTCGTTCGTTGTCATCGAATTCATACATACTGTAAGACTAAATAACCCTGTCGGCATACCCTGATGCTCACCGTGAGGTCGACCCACACCATGGCCCCCCGAGCGTACGATTCGAGCCGACGTCGCCCCGATGTCGAGGCGACGCGGGTTCGCATCCTCGAAGCGACCCGCGCCATCGTCGGCGGGAAGGGGGACCTCACCGCCTTTTCCATGGAGGCGGTCGCCCGGAAGGCGGGGGTGGTCCGTATGACCGTCTACTACCACTTCCAGTCGCGGCAGAAGCTGCTCGATGGTCTCTCCGACCACCTCGCCCAACAGGGCGGAACGCGGCGGATGCGGGAAGTTTTCCTGGAGCCAGACGTCAAGAAGGCGCTGCGCGCCTTGACCGAGACCTTCGTGAGCTTCTGGGCCTCCGACCGCCTGACGCTCCGGCGCCTCCGGGCGATGGGGGTCGTCGCCCCAGCGTCGGACCGGGCTCCTCGGAACCGGGATACCTGGCGCCGCGAGGCGATCGAGAATCTTCTCTCGAAAATGGGAAAGAGCCCGGGCGGGGCGAAGCTCCGGGAGCGAGAGGACCTCGTCGACCTGCTCACGACGCTCACGAGTTTCGAGACGTTCGATGCGCTCGGCACGGGGTCTCGCACCCCCGACGCAGTCGCCGCGCTCCTCACCCGAGTGGCCCTCGATCTTGCGGGATTCGACTGAGCGGAATGACCTGAGCTCGCGGGGAGGTTCGTGTGCGGGGAGAGGACCTTACCGGAAAGTGCGGATTCCAAGTCTCGCTGCGCTCGAGGTTACTCGAGGCGAGCGAGGAATCCCGCCAGCTTACCGGTAAACCCGGGAACGGTGGTCGACCCGCTCGACGAGGATCGTCCGTGTCGCCGGGTCCAGCAGGGCGAGCAAGGGGTAGTCACCGACGCGCAGCTTGCGCTCGTCCGAACCGACAAGAGCGAGGAAGGAACGCCCCGGATCACCGGCGGACTCCAGCTTCCGAACAACCCGACGAGCCATAGGGGGGTCGAGCCGGCTCAGATCGCGTGCGGCCGTCTCGGACCAGCGAATCGACCAGGGCTTCAGAGATTCAACCTGCGCTTCAACTCCTCGTGGCCGACGGTGCGACCCGCACGGATGTCGAGACGCGCGTTGAGCAGGCCGACCCGGAACG
Source organism: Thermoplasmata archaeon (assembly GCA_022749845.1). Classification (GTDB taxonomy): domain Archaea; phylum Thermoplasmatota; class Thermoplasmata; order Lutacidiplasmatales; family UBA184; genus JAKIVR01. The sequence goes on along the minus strand of JAKIWX010000039.1, from coordinate 2,788 downwards.
CCGCCCGATAGACCCCTTCATCGTCCCCCGTCGGGACCAGGTCGAGCAGCTTGTTCAGGATCTCGTCGTAAGTCTCCCGCGGGGACTGCTTCAGCTGCGCGAGGCGCTCACGGGTCACGGGTGAGAGCTGAATCGAGGTGATCATGCCCATAGATGGTATATAGCGTGCATATAGATTGCCATGTGGACGGTCGTTCGCGGTTCAGGTGCGGGGAGAGGGCAACGCTGAACAGTTCACATCCCTCCAACCGCCCAGCTCGCGGAGCCCTACCTGCCCTTCAAGGGCGAATGGGGACTTCGAGAGACGGCCTAGTACGTTTCGACCGCGAGTCCCTTCACCCGCGTGAATCCCCGGTCCCGGGTGAGCAACCGGTCCCCGTGGCGGACCGTGATCGCCGCGATGAACAGGTCCGCGATACCGAGCGGCTCACCGGCCTCAATCAGGTCGCGGCCAATCCGGGCTGCGACACGACAGGACTCCGGATCGAACGGTAGCCAATTCACCGATGCCAGGAGAGCCTCGGTCCGTGCCAGCTCGGAATCGCCGGCGAGCGCGGCCCCGATCAGCACTTCGGTCGCGGCCGGGGGGCAGACATACTTCGTCTCCCTCCGTGCCTCGAGCCTCTTCAAGCGCTCGACGGCCGCGGGGCGGCCCCGGAGAAAGTCGACCAGGAAGCTCGAATCGAAGTTCACCATGGATCATTCCCGGACGGGGCGCGCCATGTCGAGGAGCTTCTGCTTCGATGCTCGATCGCTCGCTTTGAGCCACGCTCGATAGATCTTCATCCGGACCTCCGGGACGTCCTTCCAGGCTCCGGCGAACTCCATCAAGGACCGATGAGTGCCCGTAAGTCGGCGTACGACCTCACTGAAGCTCTCCCCCTGACCCTTCTGGGCCGCCAACGCGCTGTAGGCATCCTCGGCGAGGGTCACAGTCTTAACTGACATCAATGTGTTTAGTACAACACACTATTTGTGCCTTCTTGAACGGATGGAAGATGGGGACCCTCGAACCGAGGTCGGGCCGTCGGGCCTTGATGCCGCTTGGGCTTGGCAAGATCGAGAAGGGGCTGCGGGGAGAGGGATTTGAACCCACGAACTCCTGCGAGACCAGACCCTGAATCTGGCGCCTTTGGCCAAGCTGGGCGATCCCCGCGCCGCGGTGCCTCTTGCTGGGACGGAATATGAAATCTGTGGCCGACCGTCGAGACGGCCCCACTTCGGCCGCTAGGCCAGCGCCGCGGCCGGCGCCGAGGGGGTGTTCGCCTTCTCGCCAGCGAACAGCTCGGTGGCTTCGCGCACCGTGGCGCGATCGTGGACGATGGCGCGAAGCGCCTTGAGCATCGCTACCGGATGCGGGGACTGCCAGATGTTGCGCCCCATGTCGATCCCCGAGGCTCCCTCGGCGATGGCGGCGTGCGCGAGCTTGAGCGCGGCCTCCTCGTTGTCGAGCTTCGGACCTCCGGCGACGACGAGTGGCACCGGGCAGGCCTCCACCACCTTCGAGAATCCGTCGCAGTAGTAGGTCTTCACGAGGTGGGCCCCGAGCTCCGCCGAGACCCGGCAGGCGAGGGCGAGGTAGCGGGCGTCCCGCTTCTCGAGCTCCTTGCCGACGGCCGTGATCGCCATCACGGGCATGCCGGTGCTCTCCCCCTCGCTAACGAGGGCGCCCAGGGCGGAGAGCGTCTCGTGCTCGTGGGGTGAGCCGACGAACACCGAGAGCGCGACCGCGCAGGCGTTGAGCCGGAGCGCCTCGTGCATCGGGGTGGTCACGGCCTCGTGGCTCAGGTCCTCGTGCAGGACCGTGACGCCGCCGGAGACCCGCAGTACGACCGGCACCTCGCAGGAAGGGGGGACGGAGGTCCTGAGGATACCGCGCGTGAGCGCGACCGCGTCGCAGTAGGGCAGCAGCGGGCCGATCGTGGCGCCTGCGTTCTCGAGATGGCGGGTCGGGCCCATGAAGTAACCGTGGTCGACGGCGAGCATCACCGTGTGCCCGGAGCGGGCGGGGAACATCCGCGCGATCCGGTTGCGCATCCCCCAGTCCATGGTAACGGGCCCGCGAGCCGGGGGCCGGCTCTTATGGATTGCTCCCGGCGCGCTCGGCGGGACGCGCCGAGACCGGGACTCGGCGCTCCTCCTTGACGCAGTTCAGGACCACCTGGGTGCTCGTGCGCTCGATGTGCGGATCCTGGAGCGCCCGCTTCACGAACCGGTCGAGGTCCGACCGGTCCCGGAACCTCCCCAAGAGGAGCGCGTCGAAGTCCCCGGTCACATCGTAGAGGGCGTAGACACGCGGGTCGCGGGCGAGATGCTCCTCCACCTCCCGAAGCTTGCCCTTGGAGATGCGGATACCGATCGTGGCGGCGAGGTCCCAGCCGAGGTGGCCCTCGTCGAGGATCGGGATGTACCCCCGGATCACCCCGTCCCGCTCGAGATGTCCGACCCGGGTGCTCACGGTCGTGGGCGAGATCCGGAGGTGATGCGCGATCTCCCGGTGGCTCCGTCGCGCATCCACGTTGAGCTCCTGCAGGATAGCCCGATCGAGGTCGTCCAAGCGACTGGTCGTTCGTGACATACGATCCCAAAAGATTTGGACGAATATAACGTGGAGTGGCTTGAACACTGGTCAAACGGTCGAGTTCTCTAGCCGAGGGTTGAAGTAGGGGACCCCGTTCGTTCCCGCGGGGGAAGTTAGCGGTGGAGGCAGCGGGAAAGGGGAACGGCGGGGCGTCGGGGATGGCCGGAGCGAGCGGAGAACAGATCCTTGAGCAGCTGCACGCCCAAC
>JAKIWX010000038.1 GCA_022749845.1 Thermoplasmata archaeon | reverse complement strand
CTACGGCATCTCGGGGGCGGCCGCGCACGAGTTCTTCCGGGTGCACAGTCTGGCGGACGTGGAGCATGCCCGCGCCGAGCGAACGCTGCTTGCCCGGCAGCTCCGTGGCGCCCCGAAGGAGGGGCCTACAGCGCTCCGCTCCGCAGGCGAGGCGATCGACGCTTGGTGGCAGTTCCTCGACCGGTTCACGTAGCCCGCGGCGAGGTTCGCCGCCGGCGCGGGCGACTACGCCAGCGCGGCGCGTGCCGAGGTGCCCGCGAGCTCTCGGGATATCGGGCACTCCGAGACGGAGAGACCGAGCGCCCTTCGCGCCGGGAGCGGCTCGGACCGCTCGAGCCACCGCTCGAGTTGCGCGGTAACGGGTCCGAACTCCTCGAACGGAAGGAAGGGAACGCCCGCCGTTTCGCAGTACTGTCGCAAGCGCCGGCGGGCGAAGACGATGTCCGCCACCTCCGCGGCGTACCGGTCGGTGCTGCCGTCCCCCGCGAACACCGTCCTTTGCTCCTCCGTGGCGAGGCCGCGGATCGTCTGGGCCTTGCAGATCCCGCAGAGGCGACAGGTCGGGTGACCGTGCGGGTGCAAGAGCTGAGCAGCGCCGCCTCCGGGGACGACCTCGAGCGCGTCCGAGTACACGGGGAGGTCGATCCCCGCGTGGAGCAGGATCGGGTGGATGTAGAAATCAAGCCCACCCGAGAGGACCGCCGTCGGCACCCGGTGCCGAGCCAGCAGGGCGAGGAGCTCTCGCGCGCCCGCCCGCAGCGGGCTGTTCTGCACGGCCCAGTTGGCCATCTCCTCGAGCCGGTCCACGGGCAGCAGGGCGACTTGGCGGCTCCACGCCTCGCGGAGGGTGATCCGACCCGAGTGCAGCTGCAGGTCGACCTCCTCGGCCACCCGCGCCCCGTCGTGCGCGAACTGTTCGACGAGCAGGATGGCCACGTTCGGCTCGACGAGCGTTCCGTCGAAGTCGATCAGCATCGAGATCGGGGATGGGAACTCTGCCATCGGATGGTGTACTGGGGAAGGTCGGCCTCATAAGGGCTGGCCCAAGCGCCGGCGCAGGGGCCCCCCGATGCGCTCCGACGCGGGGCGGAGCGCGCCGGCCCGGTCGGACCCAGGGATATTGCCCTGCGGCTCGGCGGGGGACGCTACCGCACCCGGACGGTCATCTGCGCCATCACCGACGTTCCGGCCAGATCCGTCACCGTCACCGTCACCGAGAAATGGCCGTGATGATGGTAGGTGTGGACCGGGCTCGGAGCACTCGAGTAGCTCCCGTCCCCGAAGCTCCAGTTGTACGAGTACTGTGGTAGACCTCCCTGCACGCTGACGGAGAAGCTCTCCCTCAACGGCGCGTGCCCCCCGAAGTTGGGGGACTGGCTCGGCTGGATGGAGAGATTCAGGTCGAACGCGTAGAGGAACCCGTGACCCGTCGCGACGTAGAGCTCTCCCCGCGAGAGCGCGGGGGGCGCCTGGACGCTCCCGTTCAACGGGAAGCTGACGAGCGGTGCGCCGTTGGCGGCGTTCAGGACCTGCACGGTCTGATTCTCCGCGACCACGAGAGCCGAATTCACCCAGAGCGGGGACGCGTACCCCGTGTGCGACTGGTTGAGACCGAGCACCCAGACCGGGGTTCCGTTCAGGGGATTCAGCTCGCGAACCGAGCTCGAGTAGCTGCGCGAGCCGACGACAGCTTTGCCGCCCAGCGCGTAGAGGTGCTGCCCGCTCCAGGCAATCGTGCTCACGATGTACGAGCTGCTCACGTTGACTTCCCACGCGAGGGTCAGGTTCGATTGGTACCAGGCGTAGGCGATCCCGTTCTTGTCGATCGCGGCCACCATCGCCGATCCCCCGGTCGGGGTGAACAGCGTAGGTGTCGAGCCAAAGTCGCCGTCGGGAAGGGACTGGTTGAATGGGACCTGCCAGTAGTGGAGCAGCTTGAGGGTCGTCGCGTTGAGCGCGAGGATGGACTCCCCGAGCCCTCGGGGGCCCGTCGCGTTGGGGTTGCCCGTCGTAACGAACAACGTGTTCGACGAACCGTTGAGCGAGGGGGTGGTCCAGACGCTGTTCCCTACTATCCCGGGGGCGGTCGTGTTGAAGCTAGCGAGCACTTGGTGGGTCGCGAGCGAGATCTGAGCGATGCCGCCGGGCACGAGCGGATGGTCGCACCGGCTCGAAACCCCGACGTAGGCGTAGGCTCGGTGTACGAGGGGGCTGCCCCACCCGAAGTACCCTTGGCTTGTGTTCCCTACCGCGACGCTCCAGAGGATGTTGCCGTTGCGAGTGTCGAGGTCGTAGAAGCGGGAGCCTCCACCGTAGAGAAGGAGCGTGTTGCCCGAGACCGTGGGAGTCGAGACGATCCCCATCGCGGTCGTGCCGCACCCCGGGTCCTGCTTGTCCTGGCCGAGGTACGTCGACCAGAGCTTGGAGCCCGTGAGGGAGTTGAGCGCGTACTCGTAACCGTTCAGGCTTCCGACGTAGACGACCCCTCCGGCCACGACCGGCTGGGACTCTAGGGAGGCGTTGTTCGAGAAGGTCCAGAGCGGGTGAAGCGTCGAGGCCACCGATTCTGTGATCAGTTGCTCGCGTTGCGGCGTGCTGTCGCGAAGGATGCTCCCTAGAAACGTTGGCCAGTCCCCGCCGGGAGGAAGCTGCGCCTGCGTCACCGTGGGAGTTCCCCCCGAGGGTGGGACGGCCGGAGAGCTAGGCGTGGGCCCGGGTGCAGCGCTTGGCGCGAGGATCAGGCCGAGGCTCGAGACGAGAATGACCACCGCCGCGACGACGGCCCCGATTCTGCCCGTAGTCCACCCCATTCCTCCCCTCCCGGTAGGGCGCGGCAAGCGCCCCGGGGCGGAGCAGGCCACGAGGTTCCGTGTATGTATAGCTACGCACGAATGCTCCGTCGTAGGACGGCCGGTGGGTCGTCGACCGAGAGCTCTAGCCTGCCGACTCCGCGCGGGTGTCCGACAGCAGTTCAGCGGGGGCTAGCAGTAGCTGGCGGACCCTCGCGAAAGATGCGGAGGGCGAACAGCATGGCCCCTAGCTCGATGAGGACAAACACCGGCTCGACGAGCGAGATCCGGAAAGGCGGCCGGAACGACGAAAACAACCCCACCTGGTCTACCGAGATACCGGCGAGCACTAGGAAGAACCCAGGAAGCACCAGAGTCGCTGCGAGACGAGGACGTCGTCCCAGTAGAAGCAGGGCGGCGGCGTTCAGCGCGACGGTGGAAAAGATCGCAACGAGAACGACGAATCCTAAGGGGTGGATGGACGGAATGGGCCGGGTTTCGAAACCGGCGGGGGTAAGGAGGAAGACGCAAACGAATCCGAGGAGGAGGAGGGCGACCAGCGGCTTGTGGTCCTGCAAGCCCCCCATTCTCGGGGCGATTGTCCCCTGGCATCTAACGGTTGGCTTCCCCCAGGCGCGTGCGGGTCCGATCGCCAACGCATTCCTGCGATAGCGAGGCGCATGGGGTACTCCGTTCACCGGTCCGCGCCCCCCGGCCCGAGTTACAATGCCAACGCCTTACGAACGGAGGCGCAGCCCCGCCCTCTAAGTTATTGGATCGAGTTGGGGCCGTTGAGCAAGAGGCAACGGAAATGAAGTGGGTAACTCGAGAGAACGCGAGAGTGGACCGCATCGCGTGCCCGTGGCTGATCCGAAAGTGGGTCGACCCCGAGGCAATCTTCCTCTACGTCCCGAAGGAGGAGGTGTTCTCGACCGCAGCCAAGGAGGGGGCGATACCGTTCGATATCGAAGGTGCCGAACTCCACCATGCTGCGGTCAGGGGAGAGCAGTTCGTCACTTTCGATGCCATCGTACGGAAGTACCATCTCGACGATCCCGCCCTCCTCGAACTCGCGAAGCTGGTCCGAGTTGCCGACGGCGGTTCTGGCGAGGTCCCTGAGGCGGCCGGGCTCGAGGCCGCAGCGGTCGGCTTCCAACTCATCGCGCGAGACGACCTAGAGAACCAACGCCTTCAATTTCCTCTCTACGACGCGCTCTACGCGTACTGTTCTCGAAAAGTGAAGGCGCGGCGCGACGAGGGCGTTGTTCGCGAGGGATGATCGTACCCTTCCGAACTCGCGGGGGGCGGAGTGCGGACTGGAGGAGCGAGGGACGAGAGGCCGCCGGGTCCACGGATGGACCTCGCTCGTTCCCGAGTCGAGGGCGGGCTGGTTCGCCTCGGCAGAGCCGGACGGCCAGTTGCGACCTGGGCGGCCCCGGGTCGGAGCTCCCTGCGTCCTAGATTCGGATCGACGCGATCCAGGTCGCCCAGTACGTCGACTTGGCGACATATTCGCCGGCGACCCAGATGTTCGGGGAACCGGGGTCCGCCCCCGCGCCGTAGTAGTCGCCCCAGCGGCAGACGTTCGCGCCGTTGCAGCCGACCGTGGCGGAGCCGGTTCCCGCGAGGAGAACCTTCGTCGCAAGGAGCGAGCCCACACTCCCGCTGCTGAGCTGCCCGGTCGCCGCGAGGACGGGATGGGTCGTCGAATTGGAGTAACTGTACACGACGGCAAGGTTCAACTTGCCATCGAGAGAGAGGGCACCGTAGAAGGTGTAGGTCTTCGCCTTCGAGATGTTGAAGTCCTGGGCCACCGAGGTGGTGCTCCCCGTCTTCAGCTCCACGAGGCGGACGCAGGAACGGGTGGTCAAGTCCCCCGAGGGCTTGCAGCCGGTGTCGAACGTCGTCCAAAGGACGCTCGAGCGCCAGACGGCGTCCATCACCCGGGTGTCGCTCGTGTCGAGCTTGGATGTGGTCCCCTTCTGCGGCGCTGCCGGTGGGGTGGAGAAGCTGTGGACGGCGAGCGACGTCGCGGCGGATAGGACGGCCGAGGTATGGTTGGACGGCTGACCGGTGAGCTTGAACAGCTTGAGCGTCGACGAGCCGCTCGTCATCACGATGTACTCGGTTGCCGTCGCGGAAAGGGAGTGCACCGGGTGCATCGAGAACCAGCCCGGGTTGTGGAAGATGGTGGCGTAGGTGGAGCTTGCCGTGAGCATGCTGCTCTTGTTGAGCGCCCATAGCTCTCCTTGGAGGTACACCGAGGTCGTGGTGTTGTACACGTTCCCGCCGAGAACGACGAGCTTCGAGCTCACGCCCAGGATCGGCTGGTCGGGGAAGAATCCCGCGGGCGTTCCCCCGACGACGTAGACCGACCAGCTTGCCGTCGCGCTGCTGCTGGAGGAAACCGCGACGTGGATGGTGCCGGTGCTGACATCAAGAATGCTCGCGAACCAGCGTCCCGAGAGATTGTCGTAGAGCACCTTAGGGTCGCTGATGAAGTCGGTCCCCGTGATGAAGAACGTCGCGAGGGTGAAGGAGGAGATCGCATGGCCCGTCTTGTTCCAGATCTTGCCCTCGGTGTTCACCATCTCGACCACGAGGCTGGGGCCGGCGGCGACCTGAACGTCGGGCGGGACGCAACCGCAGCTGCTGTTGGAGCTGCTGATTCCTGGGAAGTGCGTCCCGACGCCGACGGTCACCGAGGGTCGGGGAGTCGCACTCGCCAACGGAGCGGTCACTCCAGATGGAATCACCACCCCCGCAGGCACAATCGCACTAGAAGGCCCATCGGCCGGAACATTACCCGCGATAGCGGCCGGGGAGCCTGGAGGGGAGTAGGGAACGGCGCCCCCCCGCAACGGGGACGCGGGGGATGCTGGCCCGGCCCGAGCGACCAGCGAGGGGGCCACTAGGAGGAATGCGACGGTGCCGAGGAGGGCGAACAAACCAAGACTCGTGCTGCTGCGTGCCATCATCTGATCCCACGGGGCGACGTAGCCCCCCTACATAGATGTGTGGCGAAGCCCAGAGGCTCGTCGGCGCTTTGGGCGCCTTCCCGGGCCCCGCCGGGGCTAGGGGAAGCCGGTCCGCTGCGGACGTTTTCATCCTCCGAGGGAGAGGGCCATCTTTGGCCGAAGCAAGTGCCGACCGAGAGAGGTGGGTTCTCGAGCCCGCTCGGCATCCACCTTGAGTGAAGACCGACCACTCGGCCCGCTCGAAAGGCACCAGAGCTCATGCGGGTAGCCGGTGCCAAAGGCGGTCCTCCTTGGTCAGCAATCGCGTTCCACCGGGCGGCTCCGTGGGGAACGCAAAGTCGCGCGATTTCTAGAGCCGAGTCGACCCCCTAGCTCGAGCCTTCGCGAAGCGCGCGAGGTAATACGACGATGCGGCCTCGGGATCCTACCGCAATGCCGTGGAAGTATTCGGACGAGTACTATCGGGAGTACACACGCACCACCTGGAACGAGAGCGCCGAAGCCTACGTGGGCCTCCTCAGGAATCTCGAGCCGTTCCGCACCGACCTCGTTGCACGACTCGCTCCTCAGTCCGGCGAGCGGATCCTGGACATGGGCACAGGACCCGGCGAGCCCGCCATCAGCATCGCACGGGGACTGGGACCAACGGGTCGTGTCACGGGCATCGACCTCTCGGAGAACATGGTGTCGATCGCGCAACGCGTGGCATCCGCGCGGGGAGTACAGAACGTCGAGTTTCGCACGATGGACTGTGGGGACCTCAAGTTTCCCGACGGTGCGTTCGACGCCGCGGTCAGCAGCTTCGGCTTCCAGATCTTTACCGACCCGGAAGCGGCCGCCAAGGAGGCGTGTCGGGTACTCCGCCCGGGCGGCCGGATTGCGGTGAGCGTCTGGGGTACGGCCGAGCAGGTTCCCTGGATTCACGCGATTATCGGCCCGATGCTCGAGCACGCCGAACCGGACGAGACCGGCTACATCCCAACCCCCTACGAAACGGGAGGACCCGGTGAGATGGTGGAGTTCCTGAAGCACGCGGGATTCGAGCACGCCCTCGAGGAACGGCGGCGCTACTTCCTTCGATTTGACGATGAGGAGGCCTACTTCCAGGCTATCCTCAAAGCGACGCCCATCGGCCACTCGCTCGCTGAAGAATCGGAGGATACCCAGCGGGAAGTCCTACGAAAAACCCGGGAGAATCTCGCTCCGTGGAAAACCCCCGAGGGTCTGGCGATACCCGGCGAGGGGGTAATCGTCTCGGCCACCAAGCCGAGCTGAATCGCTCGGCGTCAGACGTCCGGGCTGCCTCACGTGCCGAACCCCGCGCCAGGGATCGAACGGGAACAGAGCTTCCTACGCTAACGCGGCTGCCGACGGCCGAAGTGCCGAGAGTGTCCTGCGTCCGACCCGGGGGGGTCGGCGACCCGGGTGACTTAGAACCCTTCCAGCCGACATATATTCTTAAATACGGCAGACAGGCTGGCTCATTCCCGCTGACAACTGTCCGACAAACGGCAGGTCAGCCTTGGGTCACGGCATCGACCGAAACGGAGGCGGAGGATGCATCTCAAGCGGCTAAAGGTTCGGAACTTCAAGTCGTTCGCTGGGGCGACGGAAATCCCGTTCCAGCCCGGATTCACGGGAGTCGCCGGCCCGAACGGCATGGGGAAGTCGAACATCTCCGACGCCATCCTGTTCGTTCTCGGCCCGACGAGCTCCAAGGCGCTGCGAGCCGAGCGCCTGACTCATCTCTTCTTCAACGGCGGGGTCGCGAAGAAGCCCGCGACCGAATGCGAGGTTTCCCTTGTCTTCGATAACCGCGACCGGCTCCTCCCGGTCGAGCACGACGAGGTCGAGCTCACGCGCTATGTGAAACTCGCCCCCGGTGTGCCGGACGGCTACTACTCCTACTTCTACGTGAACGGTCGCCGGTCCACCCAAGGGGAGATCGACGCCGTCCTCTCCCACGCCCGGCTCTCCGGGGACGGCTACAATCTCGTCCAGCAGGGGGACGTGAACCGGATCGTGTCGATGGGCCCCGTCCCGAGGCGGGGACTTGTCGAGCGGCTCGCTGGGATCAGCCAGTACGACGACGAGCTCGAACGAGCCCAAGGGAAGCGGACGGAGCTCGAGACGAACCTGGGCCAGGTCCGAACTCTCCTTGGCGAGATCCGCACGCGGCTCGGGGCTCTCGAGTCGCAACGGCTCCTGGCGATCCAGTACCGGCAGCTGCAGGAAGAGAAGCACGAGGCGGAGGCGCAGCTCGCCCGCGCGGAGCTCCTCAGGGCGCGCCAGGAGGTCAACAGCTGCGAGGCGGCACGGGACCGGCTGCGTCTTGAACTTGCTGACCTCGAAACCGCCGCGACCCAACTCGAATCGCAGCGGGACGAGCTTGCGGCGTCCATCGACGCGGCGGAGCGGGAGATCGCGGCCAAGGCCGGCCCCGACGGACTCCGGTTCCGTGGAGAGGTCGATCAGGCACGGCTCGCCTTCGCGCGTCTGGACGAGCAGCTGCGAACCGCCCGGGAGGACCTGGAGGAGCTTTCGAAGAAGGTCGAGGCGCTCGAGGTTAGCCTCACGGAGTCCGAGGGCGAAGTGTCGAGGCTCACTGAGGAAGAGACGTCCATCGCGGGCCGGCTCACGGCGGTCGAAACGCGCCTCAAGTCCGGAGAGAGCTCCCTCCACGACGCCACGGGAGACGCGGAGCAGTCGCAAGGGAAGCTGGTAGAACTTCGTCGCAGCATTCTCGAGAAGGAACGCACGCTCCAATCCATCACGAAGCGGTGGCAGGAGGGGGTTCAGGGAGTAGAGTCGATCCGCTCCCAAGTGAGCCTTGCCGAGAAGGAGACTGCCCAGTCCGAGGAGGAGGAGCGCACCCGAGAGCTCGAACTCAAGGACCTCGAGCTCCGGTTGCGGGAGGCCCGTGGAACTTCCGCGGGCGAGGGCTCCCACTCTTCGAAGCAGCTCCAGCAAGAGCTGTTCACCCACCACGCGAAAGAGAAGGCCCTGCTCGCACGCGCGCAAGTGCTCTCGACCGAGTTGCTCGAGCTAAACCGCCGCTACATGGCCCTCGACGCCCGCCTGAAGGCGCGCAGCGAGGGCGGCGGCCGATCCGGGTCGCTGGCGGCGGTGGACTACTTGCTCTCGCTACGCAATCTGGGCAAGGTCGCGGGGATCCGCGGCACCGTGGAGGAGCTCTCCCGGTACGACCCTGTGCACCGAACGGCGCTCACCGTCGCTGCCGGCAACCGGTTCCAAGCGCTCGTCGTGGAGAGCGACCAAGTGGCCGAGGAGTGCATCCGGGTGCTCCGCAACGAAAAGCGCGGTCGGGCCACCTTCCTCCCGCTCAACAAGATGCTCCCCGGGCGACCGAAGGGAAAGTCGCTCATCGCCGCGCAGTCCGGTGGCGCCGTCGGCTTCGCGGTCGACCTCGTGAAGTTCGACGAGGAGCTTCGCTCCGCATTCTGGTACGTCTTCGGCGAAACGATCGTGATGAAAGACCTCGCCGCCGCTCGCGAGCAGATGGGCGGGGTCCGCCTCGTCACCACCTCCGGAGACCTCATCGAAGCTACCGGAGCGATGACGGGGGGCTTCCTCGACACCGGCGACCGGGCTCGGGGCCAGGACTCGGCACTCGAGCTGCGGCGTCTCGGCGAAGAGCTGAGCTCGAAGAGCGCCGAGGAATCGAGCGCGAAGCAGGAGCTCGCGAAGCTCCAGGAGTCGATCCGGGAGCTATCCGAGGAGCTCGCGAAGCGGAGCGGCGAGGCGCAGGCGCAGGGCTCCGCGCTGAAAGTACTCGAGGAACAGCTCGCCCCGGCACGCGAGAAGCTCCTCCAGGTGCGCCGGCGAGCGAGCACCGCCGTTGCTGCGAGGGAGTCCGCCGACCGGGAGCTTGCGAAGAGCACCTCCGCGCTCGCCGAGCTGGAGGGCGCGAAGCAGGCTCTTGAGACGGCGCTCGCGAAGCTCAACGAACAGTACATGCAGCGCCTTCCCGGTGCCGTCTCGAGCCGGATCCGGTCCCTCCAGGAAGCCCATGCTGGCGCCAGCGCCGAACAGCTCGAGCTCTCCAAACAGCGAGAAGCTGCTCGGGCGAACCTCGCCAACGCCGAGCGGGACGTGACCGAGCGGAAGGCGGAGTTGACCACGACTCTGAAGCTACGCGCGACCCGCGCCGGCGAACTCTCCAAGCTCGAGCGCTCGCAGGTGGAGTCGCGCGCCGAGCTCGACAAGCTGAAGCTGCTCGAGGAGGAGCGGCTCAAGGCTTCCGAGGGGCTCACCGGGAAGAAGCGCAAGCTCGAGACCGACCGGCTCGGCCTCGTCGACCGCCTCGCCCGGGCCCAAGAGACGCTTCGGACACGGCGGCTCATGGAGCAGGGAGAGAACGTTCGCCTCGCGACCGCGGAGCAGCACCTCCGCGAGGTCGAGGCGGCGGCCAAGGAGCTCTCCGAGTCGGAGGTGGAGAGCGGGCCACCCGCTCCTCCGGAGGAGCTCCGCCGCAAGATCCAGCTGCTCGCCTCCGAGCTCGAGGGGATGGGTTCCGTGAACCTCCGCGCGCTCGAGGAGTTCGATACGGAGAAGTCCCGGCTCGATCAGTTCGAGGGGGAGGTCAACCGGATCACGTCGGAGGAGACCGACCTCCAGTCGCTCGTCACGGAGATCGAGCGGAAGAAGCGGGAGAAGCTCATCACCGTCGTCGACGGCGTGAACGCTCGGTACCGGGAGATCTACGGAGAGCTCTCGGGAGGAGGCGAGGGGGAGATCGGACTCGAGAACCCCGCCGACCCTCTCGCGGGCGGGTTGCTCATCAAGGCCCGGCCGGTCGGAAAGACCGTCCTCCGGCTAGAACAGCTCTCGGGCGGGGAGAAATCGCTCGCGAGCCTCGCCTTCATCTTCGCCCTCCAGCGGTACGACCCTAGCCCGCTCTACGTGTTCGACGAGGTCGACATGTCCCTCGACGGCGTGAACGCGGAGAACGTCGGCCGGATGCTCCGGCGCAACGCCGAACGGGCCCAGTTCATCGTGATTTCGCTCCGCAAGGTGACGCTCAAGTTCGCCACGACACTCTTTGGTGTGACGATGCACGGGGACGGCTGTTCCCGTGTCGTCGGCATCCACCTCGATGAGATCGTCGACGTGGACGACCGGGAACGGAACGAATCGCGTCCGATGCTCGCGCCCGAGGCGGCCGCATGAGTCTCGGAGCAGGCGCCTCAGCCGAGCTTGTGCGCGCGGAGCCGGGCCCGGTGTCGGTCGAAGCCGCGCAGCGGGTGCTCGACTACCTCGTCTTCCACCGCTCCCTCCTCGGCGACACCCCTCGCGAGGAGAAGCGCGGGGACCTCCTCGAGAGGTACCTCACGCTTGTTCGGGAAGTGAAGGAGGGCGTCCACATCGTCATCTCCGACCCGTTCCAGAAGGCCACCGCGCTCCTCTTCGAGCTCGTGATGGAGGAGGAGTTCGACCCGTGGGAGATCGACCTCGGCCGGTTCACCCAGCAGTACCTCGAGCGGATCCGCACCGAGGGGGAGGTCAACTTCGCCGTATCGGGGCGCCTGCTCTACATGGCCTGGAGCATCCTTTGTCTGCAATCGGTCGAGCTGCTGCGCCAACGCGACCGGCTGCTTCCCCCGAGCCCGGCCGAAGACGCCGACGGCTCGGCCGGTGTCGACGACGGGTACTTGGCCGACCTGACCACGCCCGAAGCCGTCGACGTGACGAGCACCGTGCTCGGCTCGGTCGAGGCCCCTCCCCTCGAGCAGATGATCCGTCACGCGGAGACACGGCCCGTGAGCCTGCTCGAGCTCGTGCAGGCGTTCGGCCAGGCGGAGGAGGAGGCGCGGCGCGCTCTGCGGGTCGAAATGCTCCGCGACCGGCTCCGGGAGGAGCAGCGGGCGCCACCGCAGGTGCTCGTGCACGGGGACATCCCCGAGCAGGACCTCGTCGACACCTGGGAGGTCTGTCTCCGCCACCCGATCGACGAGGCGTTCCCGTTCCTCACGCTCTGGCGGTCGAGCCAGGGCCGCGATCGACTCGTTGCGGAGTTCCTCGCGTGCCTCTTCCTCGCCAGGGAGAACTCGGTCGACCTCCGGCAGGAGACCCTTCCCACGGGGGAGCTCTGCCTCGTGCGTAAGCTCGCAGCGCGGCCCGAGAGGCTCGAGGAGGTAGCCTAGGCATGTCCGTCAAGATGGACGACCTTGCCCTCCGCGTCGAGGCGCTTCTGTTCGCCGCGGGCCACCCGCTCTCGGTCCGAGAGCTCGGCGAGACGCTCCACATCGAGGACCCGCACGCCCTCCAGGAGGCACTCCGCGCGCTCCAGAAGGCGTACGCATCGCGGCAGACGGCCGTCGAGCTCGCGCACGTCGGGGAACGGTACACGCTCCAGCTCCGCGAGGCGTTCCTCGAGACCGCCCGCGCAGTGACGCCGATGGAACTGGGCCCCCGCGCCGTGAAGGCGCTGACGCTCATCGCCTACCACCAGCCGATGCTCCAGAGCCAGCTCGTGAAGATGCTCGGCGAGAGCGCGTACGAGGAGGTGAGCCGGCTCCGCACTTTCGGATTGATCCGCACGGAGCCCAAGGGCTCAACCCTCGAGCTCGAAACCACGCGGGCGTTCGCGGAGTACTTCGGCCTGCCCTCCACCCGACCGGAGGAGATCCGACGCATCCTGGAACAGAAGCTGGGAGTTGCTCCTGCGGCCGAACCCGTAGCGGCGCCGACCGCGGAAGAAGCTTCTCCCAAGCCCGAGGAGGAGACCAACGCTCCCCTCCCCGCGGCTCCCTAGCCCACGGGCTAGCGCGATCGCACCCGAAGCAGCCTAGCGCGAAACTCGACGCGCTCGGTTGGGGGTTCGCAGGTCGAACCTGCCGAGCAGCAGCGCGGTATCGGCCGGGTACACATCCTCCACGTTCCTCGCCACGCCGTCCGCGAACACCCTCTCAGGGTAGTTCTGCATTCCGAACTGCATGAGCGAGGTGAGGATCGGCCACAGCTGCAGACCCTTGTCCGTCAGGCGGTACGGGCGGGGACGGCCTTTCGGCGCTCCGTCGCCCTTTTCGATGAGCTCCTCGGTCGAGAGTTGCTTGAGCCGCAGGGAGAGGGTGCGCTGGCGCAGTCCGGGATTGTTGCGGAGGATGAGGGAAAAGGAGGCGTTCGGAAAAAAGGCGATGTCCCTCAGGATGGTGAGGGTCCACTTTCGCCCCAGCGTCCCGAGCGACGCCGCAATCGGGCACGCCCGAACCGAGACCTCCGGAGGACCTGGGATGCGCGCCTCCGAGTCGGTCGGGAGAGCGCGAGAAGCCATGCGCACCGCCCAAGAGCCTTCGGCCGACTTAAGCCTTCAACGAAACTTGCTCGTCCCTTCGAGGAGTTCGAGTATACTATTGTGCCCAGCCTGAATCAAATAGGTCGGGGCGCTTGGCCGTGGCATGGTGCACATCAGAGACGAAGGCAGCCACTTCGACGCGCCGCTCGATATCGTGTGGAAGTACCTCCAAGCGGACGCTCCCCACGGGGAAGCCCACTCCCCCACCACCCGCAACCACAAGATGACCCCGATCAACGAGACCTCCTTTTCGCTCTCGATGGAGCGACTGACGAACGGGAGCTGGGTCAAGGAAGCGAACCGGATCACCGTGTTCCCGCCGGTCGCGCTCGCCGTCGAAATCACGGAGGGACCGCTCGCGGGCTCGAAGTTCGTGAACATCTACGAGGCGAAGGGCGGCAGGACGGGGATCAACGTCTACGGCGACTTCATGTCGAAGCAGATTCCGGCGGGCCAGCTCGAGCCAGCGGTCATGAAGAACCTCGAGAACGCCTTCAACGAGGACTCCGCGGCCATCAAGGCGTTCGCGGCGAAGCCGTAAGAGGCCCGCTGGACTCGGCGCGCGTAGGCGCGCCGATCGAGGGATGCGCCTACTTGGCGCGCATCCGGTTGCCGCGGGGATTGTGCTCGACCTCGGCGAGGCCGAGCTTCTCCATCACGGGCGGAACGTAGTTACCGAATCTGCCCCGAAGTCCCTTCTTGAGGCCGTACCAACCGCCGACAGGGTTTGACGGGGACCGAGCCCAGGCCTCCACCGTACCCTCGGCCGCGGGCTTCTGTTCGTCCGCGCTGCCGAGCGGCATCCAGTCCCCGTGCTTTCGAAGCATCGCGTGGAGGTCCTCCAAGGACCGAAGGTGGTACACGACCTCGGTCGATCCCACCTGGACGACGAGGGCGGGTGGCGAGCGGCTCGGGTCTCGGTGCGCTTGGAACTCCGACTGGCCGCTCGGCGTCTTGAGCGTCCATGGTCGGGCCGGTGTTCCCTCGGTCGAGTCGCCGGATTTCGTGCTCACTTTCGAACTGGATGGATTCGCCATGGGGACCACCGCCTCCCTTCAGCCTACGAGCCGCATCTTG
>JAKIWX010000037.1 GCA_022749845.1 Thermoplasmata archaeon | reverse complement strand
CGGGCGATCCTGAACGAGGGGGACGGCGGCGCCGCGCTGCGCGCCGTCCAGCTCGCGCTCAACGTGTGGGGGGAGGTGCGTAGGGTCGCGACCGAGGAGCGGTGGGCGGTCCCGCTCGGGGTCAACGTCGAGCAGATCTCGCAGCGCCATCTCCACTCGGCGGCGGAGATGCTCCGCGCGTTCGCGCAGGCGATCGACTGACCCGGACCGAGCGGGGCGGCCCGCGAGCGGGAAGGCTCGCGCTCCGCCCTGGCCCGATCCGCCGGAAGATGAGGCAGTAGTGGTGATGCACGTTCGGGACGAAGGTGACGGGGTAACCCCAGATCCCGAGCGGCTTCGAATCCTGGCACCAGATCCGTTCCCCCTGGAACTCGAGCGGCGTCCGGTCGAGTCCCGCAGCCACCTCCCACGCGAGGCGTCGGTAGACCCCCGAGGGGTCGCGCAGATTCTGGAGCACGACGACGAGGTACCGCTCGGGAGCGAGGAGGCCACCCGCTTCCGCGAGGATCGGGAGGAGATCGTCGAGGAACCTGCGGTAGTCGGTGAGGTTCCCTAGGTCTCGTGGGTCGGCGGAGTACGCCTCGCTGAGCCCCTCCTCCTTCCGACGGCGGTGCACCGAGCGGACCCCGCCCCGTCCCTGGCGGAGCATGTCCCAGTACGGCGGCGAGGTGAGGACGAGGCTCGGGGCCGGGAGACCGAGTCGACGCCAGCTCTCCCCCAGCTTGCGGGCGTCCTCCGCCAAGAGGATCGCGGGCACCGCGCGGCCCGCGGCGACCGCGTCGACACGCCGCTCGGCGAGCCGGGCGTACCGAGAGCTCAACTCCACCCCGACCGAGGGTCGTCCAAGTCGTCGCGCCGCGACGAGGGTGCTACCTGTCCCTGCGAACGGGTCGAGCACCCATTGCCCGGGGCGGGTGAAGAAGCTCACGAACCGTTCGGCGAGCCCCTCGGGGAACTTCGCCGGATGGGAGCGCTCCGCGGCGCTCCGGCGCGGAGGGTTCTCGACGAACCAGGATCGGGTGAACTGGATCCACGCACGTCCCGGGAGGTCGTTGAGCCGTTCCCGGCGGACACGGGACGGCCCGGACGGCTGCCCCTTCCCGACCGCACCTCTCGGCACGAAGCTCACGACGTCCGACGGTTGCTGCGGGGTCGTAGGGAGATCGGAGCCTCGAGGGATCGCCGGAGTCGGGCTAGCCGGGTTCGTTCGGTGCGGACGGCGGCGCCCGCAATCCAGCCGCGTGCGTGGATCTCGGTGAGAAGGGCACGGACGGACCGGCGAGCGCTTCCCCCTTCCGTGCGGCGGCGCTCCGGCTCCTCCTCCGCGCTCGGGAGCGTTTCTGGGCCTTCGAGCTCGGGGAACTGGGTCGCCCATTCCGAAGGAGAAAGCTCGCGCAGGGAGCGGTGAGATCGTTCAAGCTTGCGAAGGAGGGCGGCCACCCTTCCGTGCGCGGCGCGGAACGGTACTCCGCGTACGACGAGCGCGTCCACGAGCTCGACCGAGCCCGTATCGCCGGTTGCGAGTCTGGGCGCAAGGAATCGCGCGGTGCGAAGCATGGGCTCGAGCACCTCGAGCGCGCGACGGGCCCGCTCGACTCCCTCGAACAGGACCGGCTTGCCCACCTGCAAGTCCCGGTTGTACGCGAGCGGCAGTCCTTTCAGGATCGCGAGGTGCGCCACTAGACGGCCGATCGCGGGCCCGCTCTCGGCCCGGAGCAGCTCTGCGAGATCCGGGTTGCGCTTGTGCGGCATGAGCGAGCTCGTGGTCACGAACTCGTCCGCGAGGCGGACCCGCGCGACCTCCGGCATCGATCCGAGCACGAGCTCCTCCGCGAGGGAGCTCGTGTGCACCGCGAGCAAGGCGAGTGCCGAGAGCGTTTCCAGCACGGCGTCCCGGTCCGAGACGGCGTCGAGCGAGGAGGGGGAGGGCCGCCGGAAGCCGAGGAGGCGCGCGGTGCGGCGCCGGTCGAGAGGGAGCGAGCTTCCGGCGAGCGCCCCGCTCCCGAGCGGGCAATCCACGATCCGCTCGCGGATCGACCGGAACCTCTCGGCGTCGCGGAGGAACCGGAGCGCGTGCGTACCGAGGATCTGCGCGACGTACACCCGCTGCGCGGGCTGCAGGTGCGTCCAACCCGCCACGACGATCGACCCGTCGGGGGACTCCGCGCGTTGCGCGAGCCCGAGCGCCACGGCGGTGGCGCCATCCTCAAGGTCGAGGAGCTCTTCGCGCAGCCACAGCAGAAGGTCCGTCGCGACCTGGTCGTTGCGGCTGCGCCCGGTATGGAGCCGCTCCCCGTCGCGTCCTACGCGGCGAACGAGCTCCGTCTCGACGTTCAGGTGAACGTCTTCGAGCTCGCGGGAGAGTGCGAACTTGCCCTTCGCGACAGCCCGCTCGATCTCGCGGAGTCCCCGGTCGAGGCGCCGCGCCGTGGCGGGCGGCAGAATCCCGGTCTCGCCGAGCATCCGGGCGTGGACCCGGGAGCCCCAGAGGTCCGCCCGCAGGAGCTCCGCGTCCTCGCGGGTCGATTCCGAGAGCGCGAGCGCCGCCTCAGCTAGGGGTCGGGAGAACCGCTCGCGCAGCACGTGGTTCGTTCTCCTCGGGGTTCCGGGCCGACCGGGCCGCCTCCGCCCGGGCGTGGGCGAGCTGGTTCGGCAGACCGTAGAGATGGATGAACCCGACGGCGAGCTCCTGGGGGAAGCGGCTTCCCGTGCCGTAGGTCGCGAGCTCGTGGGCGAGCAGCGAGTAGTCGGAGCGGCGGCCGACGGCCCGGACGCTTCCCTGGTGGAGCCGCAACGTGACGCTGCCCGTCACCACCTCCTGCGTCGATCGCACGAAGGCGCAGAGCGCCTCCCGCAGCGGGGAGAACCAGAGCCCCTCGTAGACGAGGTCCGCGAACCGGCGGTCGACGAGCGCTTTGAACTGGAGGAGGTCGCGCGGGAGGACGAGGCTCTCGAGCGATCGGTGCGCTTCGAGGAGGGCGAGCGCCCCTGGGCACTCGTAGGTCTCGCGGCTCTTGATCCCGACGACGCGGTCCTCGATGTGATCGATGCGTCCCACGCCGTGGGCCCCTGCGAGGCGGTTCATCGTCTGGACGAGCTGCACCGGGTCGAGCGCCGAACCGTTCACGCGCACGGGGACGCCCCCCTCGAAGTCGACGGTGACCTCCTCGGGCTCGCGGGGCCAGTCGTCCGGGTGGCCGGTCCAGTCGAACACCTCCTCGGGAGCGGCGAGCGCCGGGTCCTCGAGCCGCCCGCCCTCGATGCTCCGGCCCCACAGGTTCTCGTCCACCGAGTACGGGCTCTCGGGGCTCACCCGGATCTCGATCCCGTGGGTCTTCGCGTAGGCGATCTCGTCCGTACGGTTCATGTTCCACTCCCGGACCGGGGCGATGACGCGCAAGCCGGGGCCGAGCGTGTGGACGGCGACGTCGAACCGGACCTGGTCGTTCCCCTTGCCCGTGCAGCCGTGGGCGATCGCGCCGGCGCCGGAGGCGCTGGCGACCTCCACGAGCGTCCGCGCGATGAGCGGGCGCGCGAGCGCGGTGGAGAGCGGATAGACGCCCTCGTAGAGGGCGTTCGCCTGGACGGCGGGCCACAGGAACTCCCGGACGAACGTCCCCTTCGCATCGATGAGCCGGGTGTCGAACGCGCCGTTGCGGCGCGCGCGTTCGAGCGCCCCCTCGAGCTCTCCTTGCTGGCCAACGTCGACCGTGAGGGTGAGCACGTCGGCGCGGTATTGCTCCTGGATCCAGCGGATGGCCACCGAGGTGTCGAGTCCTCCCGAGTAGGCGAGCACGACCTTCGACTCCCGCGCGTTCCCTTCGTTCATCGCTTCACCGTCTTCCTCCCGGGGCCGGAACCCGTAGGATCGGCGGGCTGCTGCCCGCCCGCACCTCGGGGAGGAACTGCGTGCCGTGGCCCGACCTGGGGCCGGTCGGGGAGAGGCCGGAGAGGGAGCCGATCCAGACGCCGCGAGCGCCCTTGCGTGCGGCAAGCTCCGCCGCCTCGAGCTTCGGGATCATGCCGTGGTTCGCGGCCCCCCTGCGAAGCAGCTCCGAGGCTCCCGCCGGAGTGAGTCGGGACTGGACGGCTCCCGTGGCATCCTGCACCCCCTCGACGTCGGTGACGAGCCAGAGCTCGGAACGGAGCGCGGCCGCCACGGCCGCAGCGGCGAGGTCCGCGTTCACGTTGTACAAGTTCCCCGTCCGGTCGACGCCGATCGGCGCGAGCACGGGGAGGACCCCTTCCTCCCACAGGCGCAGTAGCGGTCGCGCTCGGACCTGGCGAGGGGTGCCGACGCGGCCGAGAGCCCCGGGGGGCGTGCCGGCCGGCGCGACGAGGAGGATCCGCTCGGAGGCGCCGGTGAGACCGTGGGCCTCGATCCCCGCGCGCCCGAGCGCGGCCACGAGGCGCGAGTTCACGCGGCCCGCCAGCACCTCCACCACCACCTCGAGCATCGGGAGCGAGGTGAGCCGCTGCCCCCGTTCGCGGGTGGTGCGCAGCCCGAGCGCTTCGGCCCGGTCCGTGACCTCCTCTCCGCCGCCGTGGACGAGGAGCAGCTGGCGACCGCTCGACCGGAGCGCGCCGACCGTTGCCACGAGCGAATCGAGTCCCGGTCCTGGCAGGAGCTCTCGTCCCCCCACCTTGAGGACGGACGGTGCTGGGGCGGGATCGTTCGGAATCATGTGTGGTAGGCCGCGTTGATCTGCACGTAGGAGTAGGAGAGGTCGCAGCCCCAGGCGGTCGCGGCGGCGCGCCCGCGGTGCAACGCGATCTCGAGCGGGACCTCCTCGAGGCGCAACAGGAGCTCGCGCACGCGCTTGCCCCCGCCGTTGTCGAGCCCCGCGGCCGGTCGTCCGCCCACGATGAGCGGGACCGCGTGGCGACCGCTCCGGAGCGCGACGTCGATCCGATCGGGGTCCATCTCCGCGCCCGAGTAGCCGAGGGCGCAGGCGATCCGGCCGACGTTCGGGTCGGCGCCGAACACGGCCGCCTTCACGAGCGTGGAACCGACGACCGCGCGGGCGGCGGAGCGAGCGTCCGCGACGGTCCGAGCGCCCCGGACCGTGACGGTGAGGAGCTTCGTCGCTCCCTCCCCGTCCTTCGCCACCTGCCGCGCGAGCGATTCGAGCGAGGAGTTGAGGAGCGCCGCGAACGCCGGGTCGTCGTCGGCGTACGCGCCGCCCGCGGCCCCGTTCGCGAGCAGATAGACCGTGTCGTTCGTGCTCGTGTCCCCGTCCACCGAGACCATGTTGAACGTCCGGTCGACGCCGGAGGCGAGCAGCCGCGAGAGCGCGGCGGGCCGGACCCGCGCGTCGGTCGTGAGGAAGCCGAGCGTCGTCGCGTGCAGCGGTCCGAGCTTCGGCGCGATCATCCCGCTCCCTTTCGCCATCCCCCCGAAGCGAACCCGGGTGCCGTCGGCGAGTCGACCGGAGGTCGCCGTCTCCTTCGCGCGGGTGTCGGTCGTGAGGATGGCGTGCGCCGCGCGTCGGACGCCGTCCCTTCCCGCGTTCGTGGAGGTACGCAACGGCTCGAGCCCTGCAAGAACCGCGGCGAGGGGGAGGCGGGGCCCGATCACTCCCGTGCACGCGGGCAGCAGGCTGCCCGCAGGGACGTCAAAGCACCGCTCCGCGCTCTCGAGGAGGGTCCGGTTGTCTTGGATACCTTCGGCGCCGGTCATCGCGTTCGCGACGCCGCTCACCGTCAGGATGCCGCGCATCCCCGACGGATCCCGGCGCAGGAGCTCCTCGCCGAGGAGGACCGGGGCGGCTTTGACCAAGTTGGTGGTGAACACCCCGGCCGCGCTTGCCGGGCGCTTCGACAGGAGGATGGAGAGGTCGGGCCGCCCCGAGCGTTTCACCCCGCAGGCGACCCCGCCCGCCTGGAACCCCCGCGGATGGGTCGCGCCGCGCAGGAATCGCCCCAGCGGCGTCACACTCCGAAGCCGGGCTGGCGGAGGCCCGTGGATTCGTCGAGGCCGAACATCAGGTTCGCGTTCTGGATCGCCTGGGCGGCCCCGCCCTTGCCCAGGTTGTCGAGGGCGCTGAACAGCACGGGGGCGTCCCCCGCCCGCTGGAGGGAGAGGAAGCAGAGGTTCGTGCCCTGCGTCCAGCTCAAACGCGGTGTGGAGCCCATGTGGACGAACGGGCTAGAGCCGTACGCCGACTCGAAGAGCGCAGGCCAACGGGAGGGGTCCGCAGCGTCGGCGAGCGCCGGGTAGATGGAGCAGAGGATGCCCCGGACGACGGGGATGAGGTGCGGAACGAACACGAGCGACGGGTTCGTTCCCGTGAGCGCGGCGAAGGCGGCCTCCATCTCGGGCACGTGGCGGTGGTTGGGAGTCCCGTACGGCTGGACCGTGAGCGCCGCCTCCGGGTGGTGAGTGCCTGGGCTCAGCGAGGCGCCAGCTCCCGACGTGCCGCTCTTCGCATCGACGATGACAGGGCCGGCGATCTCCCCCGCCCGCAAGAGCGGGGCGAGCGCGAGAAGGGTCGCGGTCGGGTAGCAGCCGGGGTTGGCGACGAGCCGGGCTCCGCGCACCGAGTCCCGCGCAAGCTCCGTTAGGCCGTAGACCGCCTCGGCGAGGTGCTCTGGGTCGAGGTGGGGCTGGCCGTAGGCGCGGGCGTACGCCTCGGGATCGCGTAGACGGTAGTCGGGGCCAAGGTCGACCACTTTGGTGCCCGATTCGAGGAGCGCGGGAACCTGCTTCATCGCCTCGCCCGCGGGCTCGGCGAGAAACGCGAGGTCGACGTTCAGGTCCTTCGCGTCGGCGCTGGTGACGAGACGGTTGCCGGGCAGGTTCGGCCATATCGCCTCCAGCGGCTGGCCGGCGCGGCTAGTCGAAACTACCGCGCTGAGCGCGAAGTCAGGGTGCGTCGAAAGCAGGCGAAGGAGTTCTCCACCTAGGTAACCGCTCCCGCCGAGCACTGCCGTAGTCGTCGACATGGCGGGAAACTGATGCTCCTACGGAGGCGAATTCTATCAACGTCGTGTCCCACGTGGGGCGCGCGCCATCCCGGGTGTGACCCACGCGACTAGCGCTCGACTTCGCTCGGTGTTCGAAGTCGCCGCGCGTCCTTCTTGCCTAACGCGTACACGGGGGGGGCCCAGGGGATCTACCCTGCCCGGCCGGACCGTACGGGGTCGGACGCGAAGGCCCCGAGAGATATCCGTCACCTCAGGCAGGCCCCATTTTGACGCAGAAACGGCCACACATACGCCTAAGTAGGGGAGGCTCGCATGATTTTCCCGCCGCCGGGTGAAATCGATGCCAGCAAGAGTTCCGGGACGACTTGTGTACCTCGCGACCTTCGTCGGAGTGCTCGCGCTCGTGGGGGGCTTCGCCCTCGCCACGTTCACGACCGCCTCGAGCCAGCTGTACGCCCAGGGCGACTACGTCAGCGCGGCCGGAAGTGTCGCCGGGCTCACCTACACCTCCGTGCAGCTCGCCGCCACCTCGAACCCCGCCCCTGCGCTCCCGACGGGCACCTCGAGCTCCCCGCAGGTGCTCGCCACCGGCGTGAACGCGTTCTGTGCCAACACGTGCGTCGCGGGCGACTTCGCGATCGTCGCTACCTACACCTTCACGACCGGATTCGCGGGCGCGGCCCAGTTCACCGTGCAGGCCTCGGCCGGGGCCGCGAGCGGCTCCGACACGATCTACCTCGGACAGGCGTCCACCGCCATCGGTGGGACGATCGTGATCACCTGGGACCTCGGCAGCGCCGCCCTCACGATCACGGCCGTGACCCTGACGGACCAGCAGTGCTCCAGCGCGACGAGCTGCCCCTAGGTTCCCCCGACCGGGCAGCTTCTCCGCATCCGCCCGGGCTCGCCCGGCCTTGAGGCCCGGCCCGGGGCTCGGAAGGGACCGCCCCGTTCGAGAGGAATCTCTTTGGCGCGGGCGGAGTTAGCTCTCCTCAACCCATGCAGAGCGGGCACGGAGGGAGCGCCCTTCGAGAGACGGTCCAGCGCAATCTGCGCTGGAGCCTTCCCCTGCTCCTCCTCGGCACCGTCAGCGTCGCCATCGGCGTCGTGCTGTTCCTCCAGCAGGCTCACGCGCCCCCGAGCCGCTACCCTGTCTGGGGCCTCGCGTTCGCGATAGGTATCCTGGCGCTCGCGGCCGGTCTCGTCTCGCTGTTCTACGGGGATTTCAGCTCCGATTCCGAGCGCGGGCTCGTGCAGCTCACGGCGGAAGAGATGGTCGTGCCCAAAGGGGAGTGGCTCGAGCTCCGCAAGCGGGTGGAGGTGCTGAGCCAGCGCTCCCACGACGAGCCCGGCGGCTGGACGGACGCGCCCCTCTCCCTCACCTTCATGCCGGTGAGCAACCCTCCGAAGCGCTCGAGCCGTCGCCTGGGGAGGGGGGCCGGCCGGCCCTCCGGAGGCGGGGCGAGCGAGCGCAACGAGTTCGAATCGGAACCGATCCCAGAGCCTCCCCCGCCTCCGCCTCCCCAGCTCGTGGACTCCTCCTCGAGCGACGGTCCCCGCGAGCCGAAGGAAACGAGACCGAAATCCGCCTCGGACGGCTCGTAACCTCAGCCCCCGCCTCCCGCCGCGGAAAGCGGACTTCGTGGCCCACGCGCTTCCCTTCGTGGGCCCCGCCTAGAAAACTGGCGGCTACGAGGTGCGCTGCGCGCCGATGGCCATCGCCGCCCGGAGCACTCCGATGTGCGTGAACGCCTGCGGATAGTTCCCGAGCGGCACGCGCGCGCTCGGGTCGTACTCCTCGGAGAAGAGGCGGAGCGGTCCGGCGACCTTGAGCAGCTCCCGGAAGTTCCGGACCGCGCGCGCTCGCTCGCCGGAACGCGCGAGGCACTCGACGAGCCAGAAGGAGCAGAGGAGGAAGGAGCCCTCGGGGCCGTGCAAGCTCCGGGAGGAGGAGTAACGGTAGACGAACGGTCCTCGGGCGAGCTTCTCCTCGACGAGCCGGATCGTGCCCTGGACCTTGGGGTCCGTGTAGGGCAGGAACCCGACCATCGGCACCCGGAGCAGGCTCGCGTCGGGCCACCGTCGGTCGAACCCTTGGACGAAGCCGCCGAGACGGCGGTCGAATCCCCGGTCGAGCAAGACCCGGCGGATCGACTCCGCGGCCGCACGGAACTCCTCGGCCCGTTTCGGCTCTCCGAACCGTTCGGCGAGCTCCGCGCCCCGCGCGACCGCGACCCAGCACATCAGCTTCGAGTGGGTGTAATGGGCGGGCGCGGCGCGGGACTCCCAGATGCCGCTGTCGCGGCGGGTCCATGCGCGGGCGGCGAGCTCCGCGAGGGGCCGCAGTCGAGGCCAGGCCTTCCGGACGAACTCGGGGTCGGCGTGGGCGAGCTGCGCCGCGGAGCCGACCACCTCCCCGAAGATGTCGAGTTGGAGCTGGCCTGCCGCCGCGTTTCCGATCCGGATCGGCCTCGAACCGGCGTACCCCTCCCAGTGGTCCAGACGTTCCTCGTGCGGAGGCGCTTCCCCCGAGAGGTCGTACAGCGTGCGGAGAGGGACCCGGGCCCCTTTGGGGGGGAGGCAGCTCAGCACCCAACGGACGTACCGCCGCGCCTCCTCGAGGTGGCCGAGGGCGATGAACGCCTGGGCCGCGAAGGCCGCGTCGCGCACCCAGACGTACCGGTAATCCCAATTGCGGGGTCCCCCCGGCCACTCGGGGAGGGAGGTGGTGGGCGCTGCCACGAACGCGCCCGACTCCTGGTCGGAGAGCAGCTTGAGGAGGAGTTCCGAGCGCTCGACCCAATCGTGCCACACGTGCGCAGCGCGATGGATGGGAGCATCGGGCGTATGCACCCAACCGCGCCAGAATCGGACGGTCTCGCGGAGCGCTCTCTCGGGGGAATCGAGCGCCCCGCCCTCCCCCCAGAGAATCTCGGTGGCGACGCCCTCCCCCGGGCGTACGGTGAGCGCCGCGCGGCCGAGCCGACCGTCCGTGCGCCAGTCCCCCGGAACGTGGAGGGTCAAGCGGTCGGAGCCGGACCGGGCGCGGAGCGTCCCTTTCCCACCCGCCCGCCAGGCCGGCGCCGGACCCCGACCGTAATCGAACCTCGGCTCCACGACGATCCGGACCGATACGGGTCCCCCCTCGGCTTCGAGAAGACGCACAATCCTCGGCTCGGGAACGGAGGCGCCGCCCTTCGCGATGGGCATGAAGTCGGTGACGGTCAGCTGGCGCGCTCCATCGAGGAGAAAGTGCGTCCGCAGCACGTTCGTTGCCGGCAGGTAGCGCTGGGTCGTCGCGCGGCACCGCTCGGGCTCGACGAGGTGGTAGCCGCCCCGCTTGCGGTCGAGGAGACGACCGAAGACGGAGGGGGCCGCGAACCTCGGAAGGCACGCCCAGTCGATCGAGCCCCGGTCCGACACGAGCGCGGCGGTGCGGAGGTTCCCGATCGCCCCGTAGCCGTAGATCGTGTCCCACGGGGGCTTGGGCCCGGTGTTGCCGCTGGAGGCGCCGGCCCTGCGGTCGGATTGGAACGTCGACCCGGGCGGCCGCCGCCGGGCCGGCGTGTGCATTGCACCGGGGAGACTCGCCTACGTAAGAGGGCTTTCCGTGCCTGGGGTCACGACACGAAGATTCTCGGCCCCGGAGGTAGGGATCGCTCCATCGAGAGGCGCCCGGCCGCCGTGCCCCGAGCGGACGCTCAGAGATGCCAGCTCGGGCCGCCGTACCCTTCCGGGAGTCCGGGAGCGCTCGTGCCGCCGAACGGGTCCGGTCGAGGCACCTCGGGGCGACCCTTCTTCTTCGCGAGGTAGCGCTCGATCGCACCGGCCGCCTTGAAGCCGGCCGCCATCGCGTAGACCACGGATTTCCCGCCTCCCGCGAACACCCCGTCGACGTCGGTCATCCAGTCCTCTCGCTTTCCCTGGGGCCAGCCCTGCGAGCCGAACTTGAAGTCGAGTTCTGCCGGGAGCCCCGTGACGTCCGCCCGCTCGCCGACGGCAATGATGAGGGTGTCGCAGGCGATCGTCTCCTCCGAGCCAGGGACCGGAACTACGGTGGGCCGGCCTTGGGCGTCCGGTGGTCCCGGTCGGGTCGCCTGGACCCGAAGTCCCTCGACATGCTCCTTGCCCAGGATCTCGAGCGGCATCCGCTCGAACAGGAATTCTACCCCCTCGAGCTCCCCGCCTTCGAGCTCCTCGGGTCCGGCCGGAATCTCCTTCCGGCTCTTCCGGTAGACGACTCGCACCGGGCCATGGTCGGGGAGCCGGCAACAGGAACGGGCCGCATCGAGCGCGACGTCGCCCCCGCCCACGACGGCGACCGAGCGTCCCGTCCTCCCAAGGATCCCTCCCGGCGCCTTGTTCATCGCGAGGAGGAACGGAAGCGCCGAGAAGACGCCGGGAAGGTGCTCGCCCGGGATGCCGAGCTCGCGCGGGTCGGAAGCGCCGATCGCCACGAACACCGCAAGGTAGCCTTCGGCGAGGAGCGACTCCGGCGTGAAGTCCCTCCCCGCCTTCCGTCCCAGAAGGAAGGTGACGTCGAGCTTCCCGAACCGGCCGAGGTCGGAGTCGAGCTCGTCCCCGTCCATGTGGTACTTCGGGATCGTCTCGACCTGCCCGCCGAGGAACGGCTCCGCCTCGAGCACCGTCACGGAGTAGCCCCGCAGGCCGAGGTCCCAGGCGGCTGCGAGCCCTGCGGGACCACCCCCGACGATCGCGATCCGCTCGTTCCTCGGGGCGTTGGGCACGTAGACGAGGTCGGACGCACCCAGCTCGAGCGCCGCCCGTTTGAGGTGGCGAATCGCGATCGGTACACCGCGGCCCGCGATGATGCAGTCCTCCTCGCAGTAGTGGTAGCAGGTCTTGCAGAGGACCGTGGCGAGCGGGTTCTCCCGAAGCGTGAGGCGGGCGGCGTCGTCGAAACGCTCCTGCGCGATGAGGCTGATGTAGCCGCGGCAGTCCTGCGTGATCGGGCAGGCCTGCACGCAGTACGGCATCGCGCACTGGAGGCAGCGCTGCGCCTCGAGCACCGCCTTCTCGCGCGTGTAGGGGTGGAGGATCTCGGAGAATCCGTCGGTACGCTCGACGGTGGTCTCCTCGGGGATAGGGAGCCGTTGGTACCGATCCGGGCTCATGCGCGAACGACCTCCGTCCCGAGAAACGGCTCACCTAGCGCGCGCGGCGTATAGGGTCGTCGCCGCGGGGCCCCGCCTCAGGTGCCGGGGGGCGTAGCTTACGGGCCGCGACGAGCCCAGCGCGGGAGGTCCGCGCCGCACGCCTCGCAGGTCGACCGGATGGGGAGGTTCGCGGTGCCGCAACTGCGGCAGATCTTGACTCCCTTCACCGTACGGTTCGGGTCGGTCTGCGGGACCCAAGGAGCGACCGACTGGAGCTCTTCCGATTGCGTGCGCCGAAGCCGGGCGAACGCGAGGAGCGCCACGAGCAGGCCGAGCAGGAGGGCGATCGCGAGCAGCTCGAACGCGCTGAGGAGCGGCGGGGTCGGAGGGGGCACGGTAACGGAGACCGCCGGAAGAGCGGAGCTGTTGGTCGCGCCGAGTCGGTCCCGGACGAGGACGGACGGGTGGTAGCTCCCGGCCGAGGCGTAGGCGTGGTGGAGGTTCGCGCCGTACCCGACGCTCCCGTCCCCGAACGTCCAGCTGTAGTTGTACGGAGCACCTGCGCCGCCGGCGGCCGTGGCGTTGAACAGCATCGAGTGCCCGGTGGTGGTGGAGGAGGAGAGCGGCGCGGCGACCACCGTCAGCGCCCGCACTTGCACGGTGAGGGTGGTGGAGAGGGCGATGCCGTTCGAGTCGGTGACATGGAACGTCGAGGTGAACGCCCCGGGCACCGCGTAGGCGTGGGAGGCGTTCGCAACCGCGGACACCGTTCCGTCCCCGAAGCTCCAGGAGGTGGTCGGGTAGCTCCCCGAGCCGTTGCGTCCCTGGCCGGTGAAGTGGAGGGCGGTGCCGGGAGCGACCACGGCCGAGCTCACGCCGGCGGAGATCCCGAGCGGGGGGCTGATGGTGAGAGAGAGGGACTTTGCCGCCTGGGTGTCGGTCGCGTCGACGGCGCTGCAGGTGGCGACGTACCGACCGGCCGTCGTGTAGGAGTGGCTGGCGCTCGAGGAGCCGTTCGGGCTCCCATCCCCGAAGCTCCACCCGGTCACGAACGGTGGCGTGCCGAGAGAAGGTGTGCAGTCGAAGGTGATCCCCTCTCCCGCGTCCGCGGCGGTGCGGTTTGTGGTGAGCGTGAGCGAGGGGGCCGCGTTCACCGACACGGTGGTCGCGGCGGTCGC
This sequence comes from Thermoplasmata archaeon, assembly GCA_022749845.1. Classification (GTDB taxonomy): domain Archaea; phylum Thermoplasmatota; class Thermoplasmata; order Lutacidiplasmatales; family UBA184; genus JAKIVR01. The sequence continues at coordinate 1,609 of JAKIWX010000037.1, read as the reverse complement.
GTGCGCGCTTGTCGAGTCGGTCACCTCGCAGCTCACGCCCGCCGGTCCCGGGCTCGAGTACGCGCGAGATTCGCTACCGGGGCCAGCGGCGGGCGTCGAGCTGCCGAAGGTCCACGTATAGTTGTACGGGGCGACGCCGCCCGAGGGGTTGCACGTGAACAGGTCCGACTCCCCCGTGTCGACCACGTTGCGGGTCGCGGAGAGGGAGGCGCCCAGCGCGAAGGTGGTGCCGAAGGTGACGGGGTTCGACTGGGTGGTGGTGAGCTGCTCCCCGCCCTGGCCGCAGGCCGAGTAGCATTCGGTCGTGTTGAGGTAGAACGTGTACCCGGCACCGCCCGCCAGCCCTCCTTCGGTAAAGGTGCGCGTGGTCGGGTTCACCACCGTCGCGACGAGGAGCGGGGCGGAGGCGTTTTTCTCTTCGTAGAGGCTGTACGTGACGAACCCGAGAGCGCCGCCGTACGACGCATTGTTCGTCCAATTGAAGTCGGCGGAGGCGGAGGTGGGCTTCGTGAAGGTGAGGTAGGCGAGCGTCGGCTGGTTCACCTGGATCACGTTCGACCCGCTGCTGCTGCCGAACGAGTTGAACTCCAGCACGACCCACCAGTAGGCAGCCCCAGGAGAGAGACTCGCCGTGCTGAAGCTCGTGGAGCTCTGCGTCGCGACGACCCCGACCGCGCTCCACGGGCCCGAGGGGCCTACCGTCGAGACCAAGATGGTGTAGTTCGCGAAGAACAGGTCGTTCGTCGCGGTCCAGGTGAGGCTGACGGCCGCCGGAGATACCCCTGCCGCGGAGAGGACCGGGGCGTGGGGCCGACCGACGACCGGGGATACGCTCGTGAGCTGCGACGCGGGCGCGAGGGACGCGCTTGCCGGCGCGTCGCCTTTCGCGAGAGTACCACTCGGTGACTGTGGATGCACTAGGGGAGCGGGGCTAACCGTGACACGGGAAAGGCCGCCCACGAGCAGAGTTGCGAGCGTTAGCACTAGGACGAGGAAGAGAGCAAGTGTCCTCGTGCTGAACTTCAACTAGGCGCCTCCCGGCAAGCTGCACTCTCGAGGTTTGCCTGCACCTCCCCGATAAATCTTGTGGGAGTTCCAAAGCCCCCCTGAGCGCCCTAGCTCTGAGGGAACCCAGCCGCAGCGTCCAACTCGCCCAGTTGGCTGGGGGAAAGTATCGGCTCGCTCTTGGGCGTGCCGCCGACGCGGCCTACTTTTTCTTCTTTCGCTTCGGGTGTGGCGTGGCGGGGCCGAAAGCCTCGACCCAGTTCCCATCGGGATCCTGTACGTAGATGAGCCGTTGTTTGCCCTCTCTGAACTCCGCCACGACCTTAGCCCCGGCCCGCTTCACCAGGCGCATCCAGGCGTCCATGTCGGGTGCGTAGAACCCGAGGTGGTCGAACTCGGTGCCGCGCCGGAACCCCTCGTAGAACCTGTTCCCCTTTGGGTAGTAGTTGAGCTCGAGCTCGTGCACGGTGCCTGGATAGCGGAAGTGCACCCAGATCCCCCCGTGCTCCATCTTGCCCCCCGAGACTCTCTTGAAGCCGAGCCGCTCGTAGAACCGAGTCGAGCGCGCAAGGTGCCGGACGCGTAGCCCCGAGTAGAGGAAGGT
>JAKIWX010000036.1 GCA_022749845.1 Thermoplasmata archaeon | reverse complement strand
CTCTGCGAGGTCGACTCCTGGCTTCGGTCGACCGCCTCGGGGTCCCCCCCGTTCGACGATGATGGGCGCGCGCCCCCGCCCCACCGGCGGGGCGACGCCTACGGCGGCGTTGTCTATTCCGAGGGAGCACCGGTCTCTGACCTCATCCGCTCGCTCCGGGGTATTCGTGTCGACCAGTCGTGGAACCATCGGTTGCTCGCGGCGTACCGGGGGAACGAGAAGTTCGTGATCGACCTGGACACGTCGGAGCTGTTCCGCTGGACAATGGACACCGACCCGGACCCCGTGCCACCTACCCGGCTCTCGGGAATGGAGGCCGATAGCACGAGGAGAGAGCTGTTCGGGGCGTACGAGCTCGACGAGAAGGCGAGGCGCGCCCACGCCGGCGTCGCTCCGGCCGCCTTGGAGCGGGAGATCGATGAACGACTTCGCTCCTGGGGCTACGACTGAGCGGCAGAGTCGCGCGAACGGGAGTGCGCGAAGGAAGCCGCCTGCGCAACGTGCTCATGGTTTGGCAGCCTCGGCTCGGCCGAGCTCACGAGACTAGCGCTGACGTCGCAGCGCCGGGAAGCGAGACCCCGCGCGCCGAGTACCCAAGCTTTATGTGCGGCCACAAGTCTGATTTTCTCTCCTATCTCCCCGGCTGGAAGCTAGGGGCTCTCCTTGATCGAACCACTTGGATTCCGGCAGTGGACCGGTCGGTTTCGTGCGCTGAACTCACGCGTGGGCGCCCGGGCCCGCTGGGGCCCCACTCGAGTGGGTAATCTCGCGCTGGATCAGGGTCCGCGGCGCGCTGCTGGATGACGGAGAGAGGGAGCGCAGTGAGGGTGCCCCCCGGGGCCGGCACACCGCAGCCCGCATCGCCACCTCGCCGTCCGGTTCCTCGCCCGGCAGCTGCACCCCCAACGCCGGGTCCGCCAGCACCCAAGGCGAGCCCGCAACAGGCGCCGATCGCAGCTCTACCTCCAGCGCAATTCAGCGTTTCCCGTTTCGTCCTTCGACTCTGGAATCGGCTCCCGCGGCCCTCGCTTGCCACCTTGGCTATCGCGCTTGCGGCTCTCCTCGAGTCAGCGGCACTCACGTGGGTCCAAGCCCAGAACTATCTCGGCTTTCACGCGACGCAAGGGGACCTCGGTAACTACAACCAAGCGTTCTTCACGACAGTCCACCGGCAAGGGTTCTTCTACTACACGACCAACATTCCGGGAGGCAGCGGAGGGAGCCTGTGGGCGATCCACTTCTCTCCCACCCTGATGCTTCTCCTGCCGTTCTACGCGCTCGTCCCCTCCCCCATCACCCTGATCGCGTTGAAGCAGCTCGCGCTGAGCTTCGCGGCACTCCCTGTGTACGGGATCGCGAAGGCGTACTTCCGGAAGGGACCCACTCCAATCCTCTTCGCAGGGCTCTACCTCCTGAGCCCCCTCACCTTCTCCGTCGACTGGAACAACTTCGACCCCGAGGCGCTGTTGCCGCTGCTCACGCTCACGTCGCTCTATTTTTTCACGAAGGGACGGTTCTGGCCTTTCCTCGCCTTCTGGATCCTTGCGCTCGGCACGATCGAAGCGGCACCCCCGCTCTTGCTCCTCTTCGCGGGAGGCGGTCTCGTCGGGACGCTGCTCTGGCCCTCCACCGGTCCGTATTGGTCCGCGGCACGGCAGCGAAGACCCCTCCTACTTGCGGCCATCGTCACGCTCGCCTGGATCGGCCTCTCGTTCCTGGAGCTCCAGCTGGCGGGCCCGAGGGGCGGTGCGTTTGGGGACGCGTACGCGACCCGATACTCCGTCCTCGGGGCCACCTCGCTGCCCGACGTGCTTCCCCACGCCATCTCGCACCCGGGCGCAGCCGGTGCGGCTCTCCAGTACGGCGGCTCCGAGAAGGTGCTTTTCCTCGAGCTCCTGCTCCTGGCCACGGGTGGCGTGTCGATTCTCGCCGGCCTGCGCTACCTCCTGCCCCTATCGGGGTACCTGGTCCTCGCCTTCCTTTCGAACAATCCGTCCCTCTACGTGTTCGGCACGCAGTACGCCGCGCTGATCTCCGGATTGCTCTTCGCGGCCGGGATCGAGGGGGCGATGCTGGTCTACGAGCTCTTGGGGAGCACGTCCAGCGAGCAGCGACTGAAGGACCGCAGCTTCCGATTTGTGCGCCAGGCCCGCGCGCTCCTCGCCGGGCTCCCGGCTTGGCTGACGGACGAGTCGGACCGCCTCTGGGCGAGTGCCCGCCTGCAGAAGGCGATCCGCCTTCTCGGGCAAGGAGAGCTCGGACGCGCCGAGCACCTCCTCGAGAGGGTCCAGCGGGAAGTGGAGGCGGCTGTGGCGGCCCGCGAGAACCTCTCGTTGGTCCGCCGAGTCCGGCGGGTCGTCCTCGGTGCCCCTCGACCCCCCGGCCGGAGCCGGACGAACCTTCTCACGCTCCGGGCCTGGCAGGGACCGGACGTGGTCGCGTTCGCCATCGTAGCTGTGTTCGTTCTTGCGGCCGCCAGCGTCGCGAACCCGCTGCTGCGCAACCCGCTCGACGCCGGCACGGCGATCACCTACGGACTTGCGGGGCCGAACCCGGACGATCAGGCTCTGCACACGGTCCTCGGGCTGATCCCGCCTGAGGGATCGGTGCTCACCACCTCGCACGTATTCCCCGAACTGTCGAGCCGGCACGACGCATTCGTCGTGGTAAACGGAGCGTTCCTGAGAGGCAACGAGACGATCGCCGGCGATCTGAACGCCTGGGCGAACCAATCGAACTACGTCGCGCTCGACTACCACGTAGACCCGGCGGCGGCGGTGTTCTACCGCTACTACACGAACCTTTCCAGCTTCGGCCTGTACGCGTCGGAGGACGGTGCCTGTCTCTACGAACGGGGCTGGCAGTCGGGTCCCAGCTACTTCGCCCCGTGGTCCTCCTCCTGGGCGGGAGGTCAGCTCGTGCCCGGCCTAGGCTCGCCGTCCGGCCTCTACTCCTCCTCCCAGGGCCCGAGCTTCTTCCACCCGGCGGGGGGTCACGTGCACGACCTCCTCTGGTCGGGGCCGAGGCTCCTCTACCTGCCGCCCGGGAACTACACCGCGACGTTCACCCTCGAGCTCATGGCGCCGAACCCTGGCGCCCAAGTCGAGTTCCAGGCCACCGCTATGCCTGCGTCGGTGCAAGACCAGGTGATCCTCACGACGGCCCACGCGAACTACCATATGGTCGGGATCTCACCGGGCTCCGCTCCGACGATCGGTCTGGGTCAGACGACGCTTCGGACGACCTCCGCCGAGAACGCACCGACCGAACACACGGTGAGCCTCTCCTTCAGCTGGAACGGCACCGGGTACGTGAACTTCCCGGGACTCGAGCTCTCGACCACGATGTCCCTTTACCTCGTGAGCGTCGCCGTCACCCAGCAGTCCGGCCTCCCCTAACGCGCGGTTCGGCTCTCGACGGTTCCGCCTCGCACCTCGCGCTCTCGGGCGAGCCGGGACCGTTACGGACGGACCTTCACTTGGTCCGGTCCCGCGAGATTCAGCATAGGTCCGAGAACCCCCGCTAGTCGAGAGGATTCGACGAGGACGTTCTTGGCCCGCGGTCCGATCCCCAGACCGTACTTCTGGAGCCTCGCCCCCGAGTCCGTCGAGACCAGCCGACGCAGCGTGACATCGCGGGTCTCAGTCGTGGGGCTATGGAGCACGGAGACACCTGCTCCCGCGACCGAGCCGAAGCCGCTCCCGCAGTCGAGCGCGGTGACGTCTTCCGCCAGCAGGTCGGCAATGTCCTCGCTTTGCCAGGTCGGATCCCCAAAGGCGAGCGCCTGCGCACGGCAGCGAGCGCCTTGCACGCGGCTCACGCGCGCATGGCTCGCGATGACCGCCACGCCGACGTTCACGTTCTCCGCCGAGACGTCGCTCACGACGACGTTCTGGCACCGGTTGGCGTCGACGGCGTCCACCGGGCCTGCGGTGTTCCGGATCGCGCAGCGGCTCACGGCGACGTCCAGGATGTCGGGCGTGCCGAGGTTGGCCGAGACGCTCACGACGCCGGAGGTCCGGAGGACGTTGCCCCCGTCGACGGTGATGTCGTGGATGTTCACCCCTTTGGAGACCCCGAACCTCCCGGTCGAGAGCACGCGCACGACCCCGTCCCCAGGGTCCGTGCTGTACGGTCCGGCTCGCACTCCGCTGACCTCGATTCCGGAGCTATCGCTTACGGCCACCAGGCGGCTGTCTCGGGAGCCGAGCGTTCCCCCCACCTTGACGCCCGAGCAACGGTCGATCGTGACGAACGCGTGGCGCAACGCCAACCCTTCCACTCCGGCGTCGAGCTCGACCGAAACGTTCGTCGAGCTGTTCAGGCTGACCGCAGCGAACTCCGAGCCGTTCCCGACGAACGCAAGCCGGCCGCGGATCGCTACGTCGCGGGTCTGCGGTAGCGTCTTCAGGAACACGGCGGAGGAGGCCATCTCGATCCGGACGTCGTCGAAGGTCAGCGTCGTCGCCGATGGAACGGTCGCGAACCCTGCGACGCGATACGTTCCCGGGGGCACATGGATGTCGCGGGTCGCCGTCCCCGCTGCGCGAAGCGCTTCGATCACCTGTCGAGGGAGCCCTGCTGGATTCGTGACGGTCGGCGGTGCTGGTGTGGAGCCCTCCATGCGCTCTGGTCACCTCACGAAGTGAACGGCACTCGAGCGCGGGATGATAGCGGCACCGGCTCAAGCGCCACCTCCCGATGGTGGAACGGCCTCCACCACGGGCTGCCGAGTCCGCAGGGTGATCCGATCCATCGCACGGTTGCGAGGGAGGGAGGCCAGTTCCGGGCCACGCCCTTGCCCGTGGGTGGGCACTGAAGGCGGGGTAGACCTAGTCCACGTCTGCCGCGGGATTGTCGACGTAGCGAGCGAGGTCTCCGGGAGGGGAGTAGTTGCCGATGGGAACGCTCGCCGTCCCGTTCCACGTGGCGTTGTAGGGATAGGCGGACTGCGAGATCGTGGTCGCGAACTGTATCGGCGCACGGGGGGACTTGAGTCCCCAGGAGAACCCCCACAGCGGCAACGTCGCGTTGCAGTCGAGAGCCGAAATGCACCGCATCTTGAACCTCCACTCCATCAGGTGCAGGATCGCCTCAAAGTACCCGAACTGCGCCGTGATGACCCCCGGGCGCGTCCACGCAGATATTTCGAGGGTGGGCACGCGGAATCCGAGCTGCTGCCCCTGCCACGTCGGGGGGTCGACGTGGTCGTAGAAGCCCCCGTAGTCGTCCCAGGTGACGTAGAGGGCGGTCGTGTTCCAGTCGGGGGAGGCCTCCACCGCATTCACGACCCCGGCGAGCCAATCTTGGGCGTGCGTCGTGTTTACCGGAGGATGGTCCGAGTACTGGTTCGGCGGGATGACCCACGAGATGTCCGGCAAAGTCCCGTTCTTCGCGTCCCCGTAGAACGTGTTGCTGGTGACGTAGTGGCTCACCAGACCCGAAGAGTAGCTTTCCGCCTTGGCCGCGAGGGGGTTGAAGTAGGCATACGCCGACCCGACCGTCAGCACAAGCGACTTGTTGGCGTTGAGGCCGATCTTGGTGGCGTTCGCGTAGCTCCCGAGGGGAAAGTCGTAGTACTTCCAGGAGGCGTTGGAATGAAGGAGCCGGTCCTCGATGCTCGTAGTCTGGTTGGCCTGCGCAAGGTAAGTGTGGTCCACCTTCAACGTGTAGTTGGCCGAGGTGGTGGTAGAGTTCTTGGTGAAATTGCTGAAGACGACCTGGGGGGACTGCCCCGCGATAATGTGCCAGTGGTTGGGCAAAGAGTAGGTCATCGCGGAGGAGTAGAAGTTGTCGTCGAGAGCGTACTCCTCGGCGAGATCCCAGAGCGTGGGCGCGGTCGTTCCGTTGTAGTGACCGAACGGGTCGAGTCCAGAGCCCTCCGCCTTGTAGAAGCCGTTCATCGCGCCGGCGTTCCAGGATCTTGCCGAGGAAACCCACCCGTGAGGGAGGGGCGAGCTCAAGCTCCAGTTCTGGACGGTGAAGTTCCACGGTCGCGCGCACGCCCCCGTGAGGTTCGAGGTGTTGTACGGGACGCAGGTGGTGGAGGGAACTCCATTCCCCGTGTAGGGGCACAGGGTGGACTTCACGAGACAGTAGGTTCCGAAGTAGTTGTCGTAGGCGTGATTCTCCAGCACGACGAAGACGATGTGGTTGATGTGAGACAGAAACCCGAGCTGCTGGTCGCTCAGCGCGCCGCGCGAGGAGTCTCCTGTAACCCGTTCCCAGGTCGGGGAGGCGGAGCTGAGAAGAAGCGCCGCGAGCGCTACTCCTAGGTATTGGACCGGACTCGTCACCCCAGTTCACATCACGCCAAAGTCCGGCATCCCCGGTACGCGTTCGGGGCCATCAAGGGAGCAGGTCCCCCCCGGGGGTCAGCTTCGGTCGCACCGTGGCTTCGCGTAGTTCTGCGGCCGCAAGCGAGGCAGTCGACAATCGAGCGGGGACGGCCCACGAAGTGGGTCACCGTCCAGATGCGCATGGAAATGTAGGACGGTCTCCCCTAGTCGACCGTGGGAACTCGCGTTCCCCGCAACCGACCGACCCCGTCCGGGAGGTGGCCAGCGCACCCTGAAAGTTTGAAGCACGGGGCAAACCTTGAGTATCTCTCCGTGGCGGGTATGTGTACGCGTGAGCACTGAATGCTAGCTGCGACTAACCCCAGTTCTCCGCCCGCGGTGCCGCCCCCTTCGACCGCGGCGGACGATCTTCCGGAGGAGCCTGCGGGGCCGGGGATGTCCCCCGACTTGAAGGCACGGGTTCAGTGGATCGAGTCGCACCGAGAACTCCTCGGGTGGACCCTCGGACTGTTCGTGACCCTAGCGGTCGCGGTCTGGATCTATTGGCTCCAGCTCGCCTATCCGATTCCGCCAGGTTCCGATCCGGGCAACTGGATCGCGATCAGCTACGCCTACATCGGGGGTCACTACGCCGGCCAGGTGAACCCGTACGGCTACCCGCCGCTCCTGTTCCCCCTGCTGGGGTCGCTCATCCTACTGACGGGGAGCCCGCTGGCCGCAGGACACCTGATCATCCCGATCGAGATCCTGCTGCTCGGTCTCAGCACGTACGCGCTCAGCCGTGCGATGCTCCGAAGCGTCGTGCTCTCCCTCGCCCTCGTCACCTTCCTGCTGCTCGACCCCTACTTCATGACCATGTTCTTCTGGGGAGCGCTACCCAACCTGCTGGCCTTCTCGTTCCTCAACCTCTCGCTGCTCGGCCTGGTCTGGACGGGGCAGGGCAGGCTCCGACGCGGGACGCTGTTCTTCTGGGGATTCGGGTCGGCGACGGTGCTGACCCATTCGCTCGCGGGGCTCGCGCTTGCGGCGATCGTCGCGGCCGTCTTGCTCCTGTCGATGTTCGTGCCCCTCAAGCTCCCGAAGGGAGCCGACCTCAAAGCCGTGGGCGACGCGCCGGCCCTCTTTCTCCGTAGGCTGATTTTCAGCCGGCCCGGTTGCTACGGGTTCCTAGCGGCCGCGGCGGTCGTGGGCGGCTGGTATCTCGGCACCTTCCTCTCGGGAACTCCGCACCCCGCCTACTTCACGCCGGGCTCGGCACTGCAGATGCATCCGGCGACCTACGGCCAGTTCCTCCGGAATCTGCTCCCCGGATTGGTCCTCAGCAAATACACTGTGTTCTACCTCCTCGTGTTCCTCGTGGCGTTCTTGTTCGCCGGCTTCGGTGGCCTGGTCGCCTTCCGGCCCGGATGGATCAGCACGCCCCTCCTCCTCCTGATCGGCTCCTGGCTCGCGGTCGCGGGGATCGCCATCATGGGTTGGCTCCTATCGATCTCGACCGACTACCATAGATTCGGCTTCTTCCTCGTCATCCCGGCGGGCCTCAGCATCGCATTCCTCATCGACCGTCTCTGGCTCGCTCGGGGACCTACGGGCTCCGAAGGAAGCCTGATCCGCTCCCCGCCCGGCACCGCACGCGAGGTGCGCCCGATCCCACCGACCTTCCACCCGACGCGCCGTGCGCGCGTCGCGTTCGTGGGGGTGTTCGCCCTGGTCGGGAGCCTGATCGCAGCCGGTGCCGCGGCGCCCACGTACGCCCGGTACGTCAACGTGAACGCCGGCCCGACGCACGACCAGCAGTTCGTCGATGCGCTGAACGCGATCGACCACTCGGGCGTGTCCGGGAGCATTCTCACCATCAAGGGGAATCTCAAGTGGACCTGGGCGATCACGCACCGAGCGGCGTACGCGCCCCGACCTGGGAATGCGTTCCTGTTCTATCCCGTGCAGATCACCGACTCGGCGCTCGCCTACTACGCCCTTACCTCGAGGAACGCGATGACGAACGGGCTCGTTTCCGTCTCCGTCGCCGGCAAGGACCCGGCGTTCCTCGGCGGCGTGCCGGATTTCTCCGTCTACCAGAACGGGGGGGTGGCAGGGACCATGCGTGTGCCGCCTCAGTTCGTCCAGGTTAGTCTCCTGGGCGCGGTCAACCACACGGCCTACACCGTCGGGCTTACCGGCTCTCCCACGTACCAGCCGCCCGGCGGCGCTGGGCTTCCCGCGGTGATCACCTACAGCGAACCGGCGTTCCTCTTCCAGCAGAGCATCTCGATCACCCCGGGGATCCCGACCGCTCACATCGCAACGCGGGCGACGCCCACCGGGGCCGACCGGATCCTCTCGGTCCAGGAAGTGTTGACCGGCCCCGCACTCGTCGGAGTCACGACACAGCTCACCGCGACCCCGGGCACCTTCCAATGGCAGACGTACACGCTCCGGTACACGGGCCTCCTCACCGACGGCACGGTGACGCCTTCGACCGCCTTGCAGGGGGTGACCGACTACTACCCCGCCGCCGGCGGCGGAGCCGCCGTGCTGGTCTTCACGCCCTCCCCGAGCTTCCCCGGCAGCTCCGTCAACGGTTCCGTTGATATCACGACCCCGAGCGCGGCAGGCAACATCCCGAATCTCCCGCCGATCGTCAACACCACCGAGGTCTGGCGCGAGCTGGGCGTCCGGTTCATCGTGATCCCGAACCAGGCCTCGTTCGCGCTCTACGCGGGGAGCTTCCTCCTGGACGAGGCCCAGTACCTCACAGGAGAGTTCGGCTGCCAGGTCTACTTCTCGAACGCCGAGTGGAATGTGCTGATCGTGCCGCAGTCCGTGGTCGGGCTCACTTCAGGCTAGTTCGGGAGGACCCGAGTGACCGAGGCGGATATCCCCGCAGCGCAAGCCCCGCCCGAGGCCACTCCGCCGGCGCCGGCGGCGGCCGACGAGAGCCGAGAGCCGTTTCCTTGGTTCCGACTTCTGCTGATGTTCTCCGTGATCGCGGGAGCGGTCGCCCTCCTCGAGGTCGTCTACGCCCAAGCGCCCGTCCCGCCCGGGGTCGACCCGGGCGACTGGATCACGCGGGGCGGTGCCTACGTTGGCTTGGGTGCCCCCCCCGTCGATTCGTTCGGCTCCGCGTACATCTACCCACCCCTCGTCTTCCCGATGTTGGGGGGCCTCCTGCTCCTCTTCGGCTCACCGGTGTCGACCGGGTTCGTCGCGGGGGGGCTCATCCTGGTCCTCTTCGGGCTTTCCGTTGCGTACCTTGCGTTCAGGTTCGTTCGGTTTGGACCGCTCCAGGTGGGATTCGTCGGCGCGTGCGTCTTTTCCGGGACGCTTCTCTACATGCTCTTCTGGGGAGCCTATCCCAACTTCTTCGCGTTCGTTTTCCTGAACCTGCTCTTCGTCGTCCTGTTCGCGTTCTACCGCTTTGGGCTTCCTCGGGACGGTTTCTTCCTCGGGGCTGTACTGGCGCTGCTCTACCTCGCCCACTCCCTCACCTTCGCACTTGGCCTCGCGACCGTCGCCGCGACCGCCCTCCTCCTGCTCCTCCTCGATGGCCCGAAGTTCCTCCTGCGCCGGCTCATGAACCGGGGTCTCTGGGTGGGAGCGGCCCTGCTCGCGGCCGTCGTCGGTGCCTACTCCCTTTCCCTTCGGGTGACGAACGTGACACCGCCGAACTACCTCGGGGCCAACCCCGCGGCTCTCACGATCGACAACATCGGCCAGCTCTTCGTGCCGCTCTCGACGGGACCCGCCTTTCTTCCTCCCGGCTCGGCCGTCTACCTCTCTCCCACCGCGATGATCGCCCTGTTGTTGGGCTGCGGTGGGCTCCTCGTCCTGGCCCTGGTGCTCGCGCGCCGATTCCGGCCCGGTTGGACCGACGCTAGGTTCACGGTGGCCGGGGGTGCCGTTCTCGCCGCCCTACTCGTTCCGGTTGGCGGGGCGCTCGCGCACGTGGGGACCGACTACCCCAGGTTCCTCTACTTCCTTCCGGTCCCGGTGACGCTCCTCATCGTACTCACCCTCGACAAGCTCGTGGAGCGCTGGAGCGACGCTCCTCCGCTTTCTTCAGGTTCCGAGGTGGGGACGCCGGTCCGATGGACGGTCGAAACACCCAAGGCCGGAGTCGCCGTGGGCTACTTCGCGGTGGCCGCCGTGCTGGTCCTGCTCGTCTCAAACGTCAGCATCCCTGCCTCGCTGAACGGCGAGCGGGTCGATTCGGGCACCACGCACTCCGCCGACTTCCTGGGCGCCGCGCAGTGGCTCGCGCAGAGCCCAACCCCGGGTTCCGTCCTGACGCTCCAGGGAACGGCCCGTTGGGTACAAGCGCTCACCCACCGTGGCACCTTCGATATTGGGCCGACCTGGCTCGATTTCGAGCCGTGGCAGATCGTGAACTCGCAGGCGGCGTACTGGGCGCTGAACAGCCGGTACGCGGCCACCGACGGGTCGGCGACCCTCTCCTACACCCCGACGAACACCACGGTCCTCAACCAGGCACCGATGTATTCGGTGTACGTCGACGGCGTGATCTTCCCGATCGCGCGCATCCTGCCCGGGGCCCTCGCCGTAAGCGTCGTCGACGTGAACGGGACTCGAACGATCTCGGGAAGCACCTGGGGTCCGGGCGCGCTCTCCTTCGACCCGATAACGGGGGCGGGATCGATCGTCTACACCACACCGTGGTTCGTGACCACGGTTGCCGGGACAGTGGGTCCCGGAGGAGGCGCCTGGATCAACATGAGCGTCGCCGCGGCTCCTGGGGAATCGCTCTCGGCGGTGTCGGTCTCGCTCGCCTCGCCCCCTGCCGGGGTGGCGCTGCTCCACGCCCCGTCCTCCGAGAACGTGAGCGTGACACCGTCGGGATTCCTGTGGTCGAGCACCGGTTCGCTCGGTCAGCTACCGAACCCTGCGACCATCCTCACGACGGGCAGCTTTAGCCCCTCCCCGAGCTCGAGCAGCGTCTCGCTCTTCCCCGTGAACGAGACGCTCACGAGCACTTTCGCGGCGGCGAGTGGTTCGCATTCTCTGAACGTGTCCCTTCTCCTCACGACACCGGGAACCGGCGATCCGGGCGTGAACCTTCCTCGCGTGCTCGACACGAACACCTTCCTCGTGGAGCACGACATCCACTTCCTGCTGCTCTCGGCAGGGGCCCCGTACGCCCCCAACATCGAGTTCTTCCAGACGATCTTCGGTTACACGACCGTGTACCAGAACCCGACCTGGCAGGTGCTCGAGGATTAGTCGCATGAGGCTCCGGTCCGGCCGCACGCTCGCACCCACCCAGGGAAAGAGGCTCCTTACCATCGTGGCCTTGTCCGTGCTCGCGCTCCCGTCGTTCCTCCCGGCGGCCGCCGTCGTCGCGGGTCCACAGGTGGCGGCGCCCAGGTCCTCGACGCAACTTGGGCCCGCAGACTTCCAGACGAGCGCGAACGGGAACTTCTCCGTGTGGATCCCCCCCCCGACGGTGACCCCCGTGGCCGGTGCCGTGGTGATGGGTCAGTTCGTCGTCTCCCTCACGAGCCCGCTTCCGGCCAGCGGAACCCTCTCGGTGTGGGTTCCCCAGGCCGAGGCCACGTTCTTCTTCTCCAACGGCTCGGTCCACCTCTTCCGCTCCGCGTTCGAACTCAACTTCTCGTCGGGGACGCCCACCAGCTCCCCGTTGGAGAACATGTCCACGATCGTCCGGATCGGCCTGCCCTTCAACCAATCGAGCTCGGCCATCCTCTCGAGCCAGCTCGCTGCGGTGATGTCGGACCAGCCCTACGGCGCAGTCCACCTCGCCGTGAGCTGGCACTGGATACTCATCTCCCCGGACGGTTCGGCCTCCTCCGGCGCGTGGGGTCGTCCGTACGCCGTCCTGCCCGCCCTGTTCGTCCAGATGACGAACGCGGGCCCGACGGTCCTTCACCCCGGAGACAGCTTCGGCATGTGTCTCACCGGTCCCCTCGGTGGCCGGACCTTCTCGTTGCACCTCGAGGTCGCGAACCCCCTCAACGACTTCATCCGCGTGAACCGCACCGTCGCCCTCAACTCGACCGGACCGCTCTGCATGACCGCTCGGGTGGCGACCTGGGTTTCCCCCCAGGTGCTGATCGCCCATGTGTGGGCGTACGACCGGGTCACGCTTCTGCTCTACATTGTGAAAGTCACCGTGGTGAACGCGACATCAACCCTCTTCGGGCTTCCCGCATTCTGGGCCACCGGACCGGGCATTGCGAGCTTGGGCGCCCTCGCCGTCGCGGTGGGGATTGCCGGTTGGGGGGTCTGGAACCGTCTGCCCCGTTCGCGGCCTCCAGTTCCCCCCTTCGGATCACTCTAGCGATAGGAGCGGCTCGCGCGACGTGGCGCTGCCAGGGGCTTCCCCTCGCCGCCCTTGGAGGTCCGACCAACAAAGACGCGTTCCTCACAGCCCCGTAGCGAGTCGGTTTGTCCCCCGCGTTTGAGACAGCATTATAACGGCCGTTTTTCGTAGCTACATTTCCCATGGGCCGAATTCTAGTCATATTCTGTCTCGCGACGGTAGTCATGGTCATCGCGGGCGTCCTCTTCGCCCTCGACCAGCTGATCCGCGCGGCCTGGCACACGCTGAACGTCTGGTTCCCGGGCTCGGTGATCCCGACGCTTCCGTACCAACCGCTCGCTCTCCGATGGGGAGGACCTCTCTACCGGTTGGTCGTCGTGTTCTTCGCGATCGCCTTCCCCGGAGCGCTGCTGCTCCAGTATCTGGTGGACCGTGCGAAGGGACAGGCGGCCCCGGAGGGGAGCGTTCCTCCGCCCTTCGACGTAGCGAAGGGCCCGGTAGTGGCGGTCCTCACCGCGTACAACGATGAGCTCTCGATCGGTCTCGCCGTCGATGAGTTCCGGACGAGGTCGGAGATCTCGGAGGTGATCGTGATCGACAACAACTGCGTCGACCGCACCGCGGCCGTCGCCAAGGAGCACGGCGCGACGGTCATCGTAGAGACCCGCCAGGGGTACGGTCACGCGTGTATGGCGGGCCTACGCTACGCGCTCGAGCACACGCCGGCGGCCGCGATCGTGCTCGCCGAGGGGGACATGACCTTCTTCGGCGACGATATCGCGAAAGTGCTCCCCTACCTCACGGACGTTGACATGGTCGTTGGGACTCGCGCGACCAAGACCCTCACGCGCCCGGGCTCGCAGATGGACTGGTTCCTCAGCTGGGGGAATCTGTTCCTGGCGTTCCTGATCCGGCTCCGGTTCTGGGACTGGACGTTCCTCGGCCGTGTCCAGCTCACGGACGTGGGGTGCACCTTCCGGGCCATCCGGCGGGAGGCGCTGCAGCGCATCATCGGGCACCTAGACGAGGGGGGGGACTCCTTCTCGCCCCACATGATCCTCGTGGCGCTACGGGAAGGGCTCTGGGTGGTCGAAGCGCCCATCCAGTTCCGGAAGCGTGTGGGTCTGTCGAAGGGCGCGGGACGGGGCCGGAGGCGCGCGTTCCGGATCGGAGTCGAGATGATCGCCCAAATCGCCTTCTTCTGAGCGCATCGGGCGGCAGCTCGGCCCTGGGGCGGTGGGAGGCGACCGCGCGGGAGCGTGGGAGATGCGCTCACGAACCTCGAAGCCTGCTGAAAGGTTTTTATCGGTCGACAGGTGAAAGATAGAGGATGTTTCTCTCAAGAGGGGTGGCCACCGTGCTGGTTGTCCGTCCGGACCGGCCCGCAGGACGTAGCACAGCCCCTAGGACGGCCGAGCCTTGCGCGACGCGCCGAGGACGTGCGCGCGGCGAGGCTCAGGGACTCGATGCACCGTAACATCCTTGCGTCGGTCCGCTCCCCTCGCCAGCGGATGTGGCGAGCAAAGTGCGGGCGGCCCGACACGGGTCGACTCCTTTGGGCCCCCTCGATCCTCGTCCTCCTCGGCCTCCTCCTTCCTGCCCACCTGCCCAACGGAGCAGCTGCGACGCCATGGATCGACAACTCCCGCCCCCAGCAGGGCGTACACCCCACGTCGAGCTATTTCGCCGGCGCGCTGCGGCCTCATCCAATCGGCCTCGGCGGATCCGTCGCGAGCACGCCGACCGCCGCCTCACCCCCTCAGTGGGTCAACGTGACACCGGGAATCCTCCTGCAGCCGCCTCCGCGTGCGAACGCTTCCGTCTCGTGGGACCCTACCGACGGAGAGTACCTCCTCTTCGGGGGCGAAGCGAACGGGCAGGTACTCGGCGATACCTGGGTGTTTCACGGAGGGCAGTGGGCCACCGTCCACTCCTCATTCAATCCCGCCCCCCGCTACGGGGCAGGGCTCGTCTACGACCCGGTCGACAACTACACCGTTCTCTTCGGGGGCAGCAACAGCTCCTCCCGTCTCGGTAGCACGGTCAACGATACCTGGTCCTTTGCGCAGGGACAGTGGACCCGACTCACCCCCACCACCCCGCCCCGAGGTCGCGCCTTCCCTTCGATGGCGTTCGATCCCCTGGCTGGAAGGATCGTCATGTTCGGCGGGTTCTTCGCCCAGAACCAGAGCGCCTCCACGTGGGGGTACGTTGGCGGCAACTGGTCCTCCCTCGTCGCCGGCGGCCCGAGCGAGCCTCCGGACCGGGTGGGAGGCTCGATGGCCTTCGACGCGGTGGCCGGTCGGCTCATCATGTTCGGCGGGCTCGACCCCGAGACCAAGATCCCGATCACGTTGAACGACACCTGGAGCT
>JAKIWX010000035.1 GCA_022749845.1 Thermoplasmata archaeon | reverse complement strand
GCGAGGGCTCTCAAGCGGCGGAGGCCGCGCCGCATGCCCGGGAGCGCAGCAATCAGGCGGGACCGCCGTGCTAGATCGCAACCTCGTAAAGGCTGCCCGCACCTTGGCCTGGGGCGTCGCCGGCGTGGCGGTGGGCGTCCTTGAAGGCGGGACTATCCACCCACGCGAGGAAGTCCTCGCGCCGGGTCCAGTGGGTGAGCACCACCACCTCCTTCCCGTTCTCCTCGCGCCACAGCTCGAACTTGAGGAATCCCGGTTGTAGGTCAACCTTGCCGGCGCGGTGCCGGAACACTTCGACAAGTCGGTCCGCGTCGGCGGGGGTATCGACGGAGATGCGGTTGATCGCGATCCAGCTCACGTAGGGCGGAGCATGGGGGCGCACTTGAAACCTCCGCGGAATCCAACGAAAGTTCGGGACAGCTATCTTCGGCGAGGTGAAGGGTAGCTGACCACCGGCGCGACGGCAGGCTCCAGAACGAACCCGATCATTGTGAGGAGTATCGCGGGCAGGATCAGAAGCTCGAGCAGCAGGACCGCTCCGCCGAACGATGGCCCGAGCCGGCCCGCCAGCGTCTCGCCCCCAAGCGCGAGGAGGCCGAGGAGTACTCCACCGAACACGAACTGCAGATTCATGACCCAGAGGCGAGGCGGAAACGAGCACCCTCCCATGCCCTGATCTCCCCGTTCGCGCGGGAAGCGTGGCATCGACGGGGTCTCTCTGTGGGTCTCACCTCCTGCGCCGTACTCGGATTCGAAGTCGGGCGCTACACCAACTGAATCCGAGGGAACCGCCGGATTCTAGTACTGGCAGTTGGTCGGCCCCTCACCGGACCTGCCGCCCGACAGCGAACGAAGCGAGAGGCAGGAGTTCCGTTCACGAGGAGATGAATCGACTGAACAGCGACGAGCATGTCCTGCCTTCCTCTGGCGACGGCTCACCCCCGGTTCACCCCCTCCGAGCCCCTGGGCAATCGACTCTCCGAGCTCTCGTCGTCTTTGGCATCCTGCTTTGCCTCCTCATGGGGGCGCTCGACAACTTTGTTGTCCTTACGGCTCTTCCGAAAATCCTCCACGAGCTGAGCGCCTCGCTCGCCGAGCAGAGCTTCGTGGTGAGCGCCTACCTCATCACCTCCACGGTGGCGGTCCCCATCTTCGCCCGCCTCTCCGACATGTACGACCGGAAGACGGTGTTCCTGTCCGGCTTGTTCATCTTCATCGCAGGTTCGGTCCTCGCAGGGCTCAGCCAGAGCTTTCCGGAGCTCGTCGCGTTCCGTGCGGTGCAAGGGTTCGGCAGCGGAGATTTCTTCCCTGTGGGTCTTGCCATCGTGGCCGTTGTCTTCCCGCCCGAGACCCGCGCCCGAGTGACGGGCTTTCTCTCCGGGGTCTTCGGAATCGCCACGGTCGCGGGCCCGTTCCTCGGGGCGTTCATCGTGGACAACACTTCCTGGCGCTGGGTGTTCTACGTCAACATCCCCGTCGGACTGGCGGGCCTCGCGTTCCTCATGGCCGCACTCGGGCCCGTACGGCCCGAGCGTCCGGGTCGGTACGACGTGGGGGGTTCGCTCCTGCTCGCCGGTTGGGTGGGGACCCTCATGTTTCCCCTGGTGGAAGTGGGCCTCGCAGGTTGGGCCTGGACCGACCTACGGGTGGTCGTGCTCCTCGCCGCGGCGCTCCTGCTCATTGCGAGCTTCGTGGCCTGGGAGCTCCGGTTCCCCGAGCCGCTCGTTCCGTTGCGCCTCCTGAAGCGGCGCATTGTGGGTGCGAGCGCAGGGACAACGTTCCTGGTCGGCCTCATACTGTTCCCGCTCGCGACGTTCCTCACCTTTTTCATCACCGACGTCACCCTCGCAGGTCACACGAGCGGCGTCTCGGACACAGTCCGGGACGTACTGTATGCGCTCGTCCTGCCGCTCGTCGTCGGAGCCGCGGTCGCCGGAAATCTTCTCACCCGCGTGGCCTACCGGCCCATCGTCGTTGGAGGGATTGGGCTCGCTTCCGTCGGGATGTTTTTCCTGACCTTCCTCACCGTCCATACACCGGTCTGGAAGTTCGCGTACGGGTTCCTCCCGGTCGGTGGGATCATCCTGCCGCTCATCCCGCTCGGTTTCGGGATCGGGGTCACCTTCCCCGTGTTCCTTCTTGCGGTCCAGAATCAGGTGCCGGAGGCGGAAGTAGGGGCTGCGACGGGCATTGTCCAGTTCTTCCAGTCGTTAGGGGGAGCGATGGGGCTCGCCCTCCTCTCCTCCTTCCAGCAGGCGAGGTTCACAGCGCTCGGGCCACCGGTGCCGGCGGGTGGTTGCGCCCTCGCCGGAACTCCCACGAACGCCTGCCTGGCGTACTTCGGGGCCATCCCAGCTCCCCTCGCTCAGTCGTACGACCAGCTGTTCCAACTGACCTTCGTCCTCACGCTCGTCGCGCTCCTGCTCTCTACGTTCATCACGGGCCGACTCCCCGTGGGGAAGCGCCCCGAGACCACGGCGAATCCCCCCGCAGTACCACCGAGTTCGACCGAACTCTAGGCCGCTAGGTCGGCGCGAATCACTCGGGACGCCATCTCAAGGTATTTGGGGCGGGAGAACCTGCGCCCGCAGGATGGACACTCGCAGAAGGCGGGTCCCCCTCTCCTTGGGACACCTCCTACGTTTTCGAACTAGCTTCGCGGCTGCCCTCTTCGTGCTGATCTTCCTCCTGTCCCCGTGGGCCTCGGTCGCGGGCGTCCATCTCTCGGACGGAAAGTTTGCGGCACCCTCGACCCCCTCGAGCCGCGCGATCGTCGCGATGCATCCTGGTCCCGCCGTCGCGCCGCCCTCCGAGACCTGGGTGAACCTGACGACCTCCGTGAGCCAATCCCCGGGCGGCGAGTACATCGCGTCGATGGCCTACGATGCCCACGACGGCTACGTGATCATGTTCGGCGGCTCGAGCGGGAGCGGCGTTAGCGGGGCGACCTGGACCTACCAGAACGGGGTCTGGACCGACCTAAGTGCTAGCCTCAATCTCTCCCCCCCGAAACGCTACGCCGCGGCCATGACGTACGACGCCAAGGACAACGAGACGGTCCTGTTCGGTGGGTACGACGCGAACGGCCACTACTGGGCCGACACGTGGACGTTCGCGAACGGGAGCTGGACGAACCTGACCTCGAAGCTGACCGTCCACCCCAGCATGCGCTGGCGTGCCAACATGGCCTACGACGCGAAGGACGGATACGTCGTGCTGTTCGGCGGGACCGATAGCAGCGGAACTCCCTTCTCCGACACCTGGAAGTTCGTCAGCAACAAGTGGACCGACATCACCTCGAGCGTCACCGGCAATCCGCAACCGAGGTACCGGTTCACGATGGCCTACGACGCCGCGGACAAGGAGGTCGTTACGTTTGGCGGTTGCACGACGACCCTTACGAACTGCGCGGACGGCTCGACGTGGACCTATTCGGCGGGGGCGTGGTCGAACATCACACCATCGACGTCACCGTCGGCCCGAGTTTACTCCATGATGGCGTACGACGCGAACCTCAAGGCGCTCATTCTCTACGGGGGGAGCCCTCAGGCGACCTCGGTGGGCGCCATGGCGGACACCTGGAAGTTTTCGGGGGGTTCCTGGACCAACCTCACCCTGACCGTCGGTTACCATCCTGGAACACGAGGGTACGAGGTCATGGCGTACGACCCCATCGGGAGCTACGTCCTCCTGTTTGGAGGAATCTCCCACCCGTCCACTACCTCCGGCTACTATGCGGATAGCTGGGCGTTCGGACCAAACATTGTGGTCTGGGCCACTGCCCAGCCGGCCGCCTTCGACCTAACGCAGTCGACCACGATCTCGGTCACCCCCGTCTCGAACCAGACGAGCCTCAACTACAGCTTCTCGGGACTTCCGCTGGGCTGCGCGACGGCGAACTTGACGAGCCTCGCCTGCACGCCAACCGCCACCGGTAACTCCACCGTCAATGTCACGGTGAAAGATGCCGCGGGGGACGCCTCCTCCACCAACGTCTCCCTCTCCGTCGGTCCGCTGCCCACGCTCAACTCAGCAAGCTTCTCGCGACCGGCCGTGACCGTTACCATCTCCACGAATCTCACCGTCTCTGCCTCTGGCGGAACCGGGGTCCTTACCTACGCTTACTCGGGCCTACCTGGAGGGTGCAGCTCGAGGAACACCAGCGTGTTGGCCTGCACACCCACCTCCTCGGGGGTATTCCCGGTCCACGTGCGAGTGACGGATCAGGTGGGCGGCTCCGTGACGAAGACGGTGAACCTCACCGTTAATCCCAGGACAAGCATCGTCTCATTCCGGTCGAGCCCGAACCCGATCGACGTAGGGCAAACGAGCAATCTCTCGGCGAACGCGACGGGTGGGACGAGCCCTTACACGTACGGGTGGGTGAGCCTCCCGCTCGGTTGTCTCAGCGCCGACGTTCCAAGACTGGCTTGCACGCCGGTGACGAGCGGGTCGTTCAACTTCACCGCACGAGTTTCGGACAGCTACGGCGTGGCCGTCGTAGGAGCGCTCAATCTCACCGTGAACCCCGTGCCGTACATCAACTCGGCAGGGATCGCCCCGACTTCGACGGACGCGGGGGTTCGCGTCACCTTCTACGTGAACGCTTCCGGCGGGACCGCTCCGTTCACTTACGGCTTTTCCGGCCTGCCCGGCGGCTGCACGCCGGCAAGCCACGCGGTCACCACCTGCACTCCAACCCAGACGGGTCACTTCACGATCGACGTCATGGCGACCGACGCTGCCGGGATGACCACGTCGACGACGGTCAACCTCACGGTCGGCCCCGCGCCGTCGGTCACCTCCTTCGACGCGACGCCCCGCGGCATCGACCTCGGCCAGGCTGTCAGCCTGGCGGCCGTCGTGGCGGGCGGCACGGCACCCTTCAGCTTCCAGTACGTGGGCCTTCCTCCGGGTTGCTTGAGCGCCGCCGGCTCCGGCCTCATCTGCACGCCGACGTCGGCGGGCACTTCCACGATCACGGTGAGCGCGAAGGATGCTTGGTCCGTCGTGGCGACACGGACCCTCACCTTGTACGTGAACGCCACCCCCTCGATCCAGGCGGTGAGCGCCTCCCCCAGCTCCTTGGCCCCGGGTGCCCTCCTCACGTTCAACGTGAGCCTCTCGGGCGGGACTCCTCCGTTCAGCTTCGCGTACGGCGGGCTCCCGGCTGGATGCACGTCGCAGAACCTCTCTTCCTTCTCCTGCCGCCCCACAGCGACCGGTTCCTTCAGCGTCGTCGTGACCGTGATCGACGCGGTCGGGGTGCAGGCGGTGTCGAACGCGAGCGTCACGGTCGGGAACCCTTCCTCTTCGTCGGGACCCGGCAAGGTGTTCGGGCTCGCGCCGAGCCTTGCCTACGGCCTCATCGGGCTCGTGGTCGTGCTCGCTCTCGTGGGAGCCATCGCGGCCCTACTGCTTCGCCGCCGAGCTGGCCGGACCCCTCCTGAGCCGGACGCGGCCGCGGCGCAGGAACCTCCCCCCTACGACGAGGGATAGGTCGAAGACCCACGGGCAGCTCCCTCCGGAAGCCTTGCTCGATTTGACGACTTGAGCGATCGCGAGCCGTTCGAACTATCCGGTCGCCCTGCGAATCGCGCGGAACACGGCGAACTGGTGCAAGAACCAGCCGATGGCGAGCAGGAGGACCCCCGCGCCAAGGAGGCTCCAGGTCGTCTCCATCGCCCCCTGGGTCGCGCTTGGGCTCCCTGGATTCAGATTGAACCAGTAGTTCGCTTGGACAAAGAAACCTGCGGCGGTGACGAGTCCTCCGAGGAGGAGGAGGACGCTGCCCGCGTTCGCCCATCGTCCGTCAAGCCCCGCGGTCACGGGCGCCTGCGTCCCGAGGTACGCCGGTCGGGACTGCATTGGGGGCGTGGATGGGGGACCCTGCGCGGCAGGGAACGTCGACGCTGGCAAGGCCGCTCCGCACCAGGAGCATACCAGAGTGTCCGGCCGATTGATCCTTCCGCACTTGGGGCACGTCGGGGGTGCCATGGAAGTTAGACGGAAGCCCCCCGCTATCAACTATTCTGCCGCAACCCAAGACCCAACCGCCACCTTCGGCCAGTCGAGAAGGTGCACGGGCTCTTGGGCGCGGTCGCGTTCAACTTCGACCTAACCGGCGCCTAACGAGGGGCTATGTAGCACGTGCCGTTACCGCCGGGCAGCGGTGGCCGCGTAGCGGCTGTCCAGCGGAGGAAGAACTCATGAATGGAAGCAGGCGGGATTCGATGAAGTCGGCGAACAAGGCTAACGCGACCACGGTGGGACGGCCACCCCGTCGCATGCGGCTAGCAAGCTGGCTAGGTGCAGGGGGAGTGACGGCTGTCGCCGCGCTGATGCTCATTGCACCGGTGACGAGCGGAACCGCGCTCTTCAACTTCACCGCCCCGTACGTCCACATGTCGAAGTCCATGGGGAACAGCGTGAGCACGTACGGTTGTGCGGCCAGCGCGTCGGAGCCGGTCCTGCCCGCGTTCAGCCAGCACTCGGGGAAGTTCGTCACCGAGGCGTCCACAGCTGTCGGCAGCTGCGCTGCCTCGACCTACAACTACGCGAGCGTCTATGCGAGCGTGAGTCTCGAGGGCCCGAGCTTCAAGATCGGGAGTCAGGGTGGCCACAAGGTGATGGTGACCCTGTCGACGGCGTACTCCGCGAAGCTCGCGGTGCACGGCCACTCGTTCTACAACAACACGAGCTACTCGTTCGTCTACGCCGCGGTGGGTCTCAGCGCGTACTTCTACGTCTTCGACGAGACCTCGAACACCTACCTGTTCGGGACCGGGACGTACTACGCGACTCTCGCCAGCTGGTTCCTCACCTCGACGGGGTCCATCTCGGTGAGCTCGGGTCCGGCCGTCACGCAGCTCTGGCAGAACGTGCAGCTGCAGCCCGGCCACACCTACGAGACGTACATCTTCCTCTACACGAACGTGTACGCGGACGAGTACCAGTTCGGCGGAAGCTTCCACAACAGCGCATCGGCGAGCCTCAACCTCGCCACGATGGGGAACGCACTCTACCTGGACCGGATCACCGTCTTCTAGGCAGGCAATCCCACCGTGGCCGGGGCCACCTGGGGAGCCCCAACCCCTTCCTCAACCTCTTCTCCTCCCTCTCTCGGATACGTCCGTCGGTAGACATTCTCGTCGCGACTGGCTACTACGCTTCCGTCGGTCGCACGGGGACGGAGTTCCAAGAGAAGCCTCCTGAGCCAGCTGGTCCACCAGTTCGCTTGCGTACGTTGGTCTCTGTCCAACGGTCGCGGCCAGCGACCTTCGAGGAATCGGGCTCGCTATACGATCCTCAGTAGGTCGTACGGGCCGGCGTTCGCCGACTCCGCCAGGACGAAGCTCGTTGTCCAGGGTTTGAGCCCATACACAAGCACCCGTCCTTGTCGGTTCAGCACCCGGAGATGGATGGAGGCGAGGGACTTGAGCGGCCGGAAGAGTGGGTTGTCGACGCGGCCGATCGCGACGAGGTGGAGACTGGCGCCCCCGAGCATCGTCTGGATCGAAGCGGGCAGGGCGGCGGCGATCTCGGAGGTGAGCGGGATCTTCATCGCGGTGGCGAGGGCTTCCAGGCCGGAGCCGTACATCGTGACGAGCCCAGGGGGGCCGCCCACCACCCCGCCCTTGAGCCAGCGGCTGATCTCGTTGTCGTCGGGGTCGCGGTCGGGCGACGGAGTCGGGAGAGCTTTGATTGGGATCAGCGTGGCTTGGAGGTCTTTCTTCCCTCCCCGAAGCGCGCGCTCGAGCTGGCCGCTTACGTCGAGGACGCGGAACACATCGGAGAGGTGGCCGGTAGGGCGAAGGCCCTCCACGGGAGCCCAGATCTCCTCCGCGCTCAGGGAGGGGGACGGGATGACGAGCGTCCGACCACCGTTCTGGATGGTGTGGGCCATGATGGGAGTCAGGAGGTGCTGCACGACATGGTCCGGAACTTCGTCCTCGACCTCCATCAGGGTCATCCGCCCGACCGGGAGTCGCCCGAACGCCTCGGCGAAGCTGCGCGAGCCGGGCCACAGGAAGCCGGGCATGATGTCCGGCTCAGGGTCAACATGGCCTCGACGGATCTGAGTGTACGGCCGCAGCGGTTCGATGCACTGGAACTTCGCCCCTTCCACCGTGTACGGATACGCCGCACTTGCGACGCGGATACCTCGCAGCTTCGGCAGCAGGAGCCAGCGCTCGAGCCGCTCGTTCACGAGCTCCCGGCGCGTCACGACGACCCCGTTGACGAGGTAGTCCAGCTGGGACTGCTGGTCCGTCTCGAGGACGAGGATGAGGTGGCTGGGCGACCGGCCCATCCACCGGAGCAAGATGCGCTCGAGTTCGGCTCGGTCGAGCGGGTAATCGAGCCGGGAACCCCGTCGGCCGAGGTACGACTCGACAAGAGCGTCCCACGAATCGATAACGACGGTCGAGGGTGCATCGACTGGGAGCCGGCTCCACGCCTCTTGAACCGGCGGTGGCAGGGTGAGAAACTCGGAAAGACGTTGCCGCTCGCGGGAATCGGAGTCGGAGATCATCGCCGCCTCCGACACAGCGTGAGAGATCCCGTGAACCGACAGTTCCGTGTCGCTCGCGTCGACCAACTGGATCGAGGAGGACCCGTTGTCGCCGAGCCACGGGAACTCGCGGGAGAGCTCCTTGGTCGAAACGCGGTTCGTGATGAGGAGCCGCTCTCCAGCCGCCGCCTCGAGAAGAGCCAAGCTCAGGGTGGTCTTGCCCGATCCTGGCGGGCCTCGAATGAGCAGGGACTGGGGGCCCGGGAGTGCAAGGAACTGCCGGAGCTCGATAGGTAGCCGTACTGCGGTGCTCACTGCGCGGCCGCTCCCGGTCCCGGGAACTCCCTCGCTACTCGATTGCGGGCTTCTAGCCTATGAACGTGTCGAAACGGCGCGAGCGACGTTCCCGGACCGGCCCCGAGCCTGGGAAGCACGAGGGTCCAAGCTCTACCGGGCGATACCAGGAACAGGGGCACCTGGCCCGAGCGGAGGGCGGGCCATCGGGGGTCCATTCCGAGCTCGAAGGACTACTCAGGCGGTGGCTCCCAAATCATCTCGGAGACGCTGAAAACCAGTTTCACGTCGCCTTGCCTTACCTCCGTCCGTAGGACTCCTACCGGCGAACGGACTTCTCCGGTAATCGTGCACACGGCATCGTTCAACCAGCTGTACGTCGCGCTGTCGGTCAGGTGTCGTGCGAATTCCACGACCTGGCGCCGGAACTTGGTCGTCTCCGGTGCTATCGATTCGCGTTGGTACAGCTCGTCCGACCTCGCCTGCGACCTCCCATATCCACGATAGTCGGTCCTGAGAGTGGCGCCGTCTTTGGTCTCGATGTACCCTTGGAGGCTCATCGCGTAGGTCTCGTCCGTTCTTCTCCGCGGATGGTTCGAGCCGCGAAACGCGCCGGTGAGGCGGCCCTCAACCTCTCCCTCGGCGAGAAGGAAATGATGCTCCTCGGTCCCCTGAGCGCCCGTGAGCTCCACCGCCTGATGAACCGGGTAGGATTACCTTAGGGTGTAGAGAGGCACCGCGCGCACAGCCAAGCATCGTTCAAATCATGAGAAGCGGTGCTTTTCGCGACAGAGCCAGCACCTCATTCGAGCAAAGCCGCGAACGGGGGGAATTCGCGGGCGCAGGTTCCCCCGGCAGATTCAGCGGAAACTGGGGTTCGATCTCGAGGAGTTCCGCAACGGCGAGCGGTCTCCCTCCCTGGACCTCCGCCGCAGCCGAATCGAATCGGCGGGGGTGTGCAAAGGTGGAGAGGGTGCGAAGAAGCTTGAGACTAAGGCTTTCGGGCGAATTCCTTGAGACCGGCGACGTCTTCGCTGTAGACCTTCTCGAGATTCGCCCATACGGCTTTCTCAAGCTGAGCGGGTGGAATCGTCTTCGAGCTCCACTCGCCGACTACAACGACTTGGGTCTTCTCCCCGTTGGGGACATAGTAGTTGAAGAACTTGGAGCCGGCCATCGGTCCCTCCAGCGGTTCTACGAAGAAGCCGACCGGTGGATGGAACGTAAGCCGGTTCGAAAGCTTCACCCACTTGCCTTCGACGTCCTGTTCCCAGTTGAGCAGAACGGTGCTTTCGTTGACCGTGGTGCGCGTGAAATTCCTGCGGCCCTTGTGGCTATCTCCGTGTTCCGTGTCGGACTGAAGGTACTTCCAAACTGTCTCCAGCGGCGCGTCGAAGACACTTCCCCAGTCGGCGATGAACACCATGTTGGCGGATAGGAACCCCCGCTCAAAAGTCCTGCTAGGCAGGGTCCATCGTTTCTGTCGGCGAGGGAGGGAGCAACCCAGACCCAACTAGGTGATCGATGAACTAGGGGGCGGATCACCGCTCCAATCGGCGCAAAATCCACGTTATTGCTCGACTGGGCAGTCCAAGGAAACCCTGCGCCTCCCGGGATGGAAAAGGAATGAACCCGCCAGGATGGAGCGATTCTACTCCCGTGATTCCGCCCCGCCGGAGGGGTTAGCCACCAGGGACAGGCAAGCCCCGACGGCCGTCCCATCTCGGGTGGTGCGGCCGACCAAAACATGACAGCACGTCTCCCCGGCCAGAGCTCGGACGATACCGCTTCATACGGCCCGCGGTTCTGCCGAGCAGTGGGTCTCTCAGAAATCGCCGTTTGGGTCAGCATCGCGGCTTCTTCGGCGCTCGTCGTCTCGGTGTGCCTTCTAGCCTACAATCTTAGAGCTAGCCGACTGGATCAACGGAGGAATCTAGCGTTCTCGATGATGGCGCAGCTCACCTCGTCCGATTTCGCGTCGCGACGATGGAAGATGCACCAGGCCGTTCAAGGCGCCTCGGCCTCGGGATGGAAAGGGTTCGACGACAGCCTCGACGACTTCGAAAGCAGATCCTTTGCGTACCAATACGAGCTGATCGGCCAGATGGTTTCAACCCGGACCCTCGACTATTCGCTCGTCCGAGACTTCCTCCGGTACACGGTGGTCGCCGATTGGAACGCGTTTCAGCCTTTGGACGCTCACCTGGAAGACCGGTATCCTGGCCGTCCCAGTCCTTGGACCCGCTTCCGAGAGTTGGCCCGGCGCGTTACGACGGACTTGAAGGGACCCGAGCTCCGCGAAAGACCTCCCATGGTATCTGCCTAGGACTCGTCGTAGCGGGTCACCGCCGGATTCCCGAGAAGGACCGGTTTCACGGACGATCAGCCGTCGGGACTATCAAGTTCGACGGTCGCCGTCCCTTCGCCCAAGTTGACGATTAGGATCACGGCCTCCTCCGGGTGCGTGTTCACATCGCGGTGCACGAGGTGGGGCGGCACTCGGAAAAAATCACGCTGGGCGAGGCGAGCCATTTCCTTCCCCTTTGGGCCGAACTCAAGGGTTGAGCCGCCAGCAACAACGTACCCGTACAAGGTGCGGTTTGCGTGGCGATGCCATCGCCCGACCGCGCCGGCTCCCACGCGAATCTCGCCGAACTGTTCGGTGCTTGTCTCGTATCCGCTTAGCCAGCCCACGCCCGCAGTCGACTCCGGTTCCCCCTTAGACGCGGACAGAACCTCGATGCGCTCCACGATCTCGCATCACGGCGGTCGATGTTTGGATTGGCATCGGCCCCGGCCGAGTCCCTACCGGCACCCTACCCCTTTCCTCAAGGGTAAATGCGTCAGCGATTCTGCGGGGGAGAGGGTCGGGACCTTTGTCTCCTACGCAGATCGTCAACCAGCCGCCTCCCATGCCGGGGAATGCCGTACGCGTGACCGTGGGGGGTCACGCAATCGCCGTGTTCAATCTCGGAACCTCGCTGCTCGCAGTCGACGCGGCCTGCACCCACGTCAGAGGTCCCTTGGAAAGAGGACGTGTCGAGGGGAACATCGTCACCTGCCCGTTGCACGGGTCCCAATTCGACCTGCGAACAGGGGAAGTCCTTCGGGGTCCGGCCGTTCAGCGTCTAGCAACGTATCCGGTGAGGGTCGAAGGTACAGGATTCGTCCTGGAACTTCCGTAGGACGCCGACTCCCGCGAGCGGGGGAAAACGGCGGGCCCTCGGCTAGAGGTTTGCGCGACACCTGATGCAAAACCGACCGGACCCTCGCAGGACCGCGTTGGACGGTGCACTACCGTAGACGTCCCAGGCAAGATTCGGGTCCAAGAGTCCCTTCCCAAGCGGGATGACCTCGACAGAAAGCGAGATTTGGGAAGTTCTGCCGGCAGGACTCGACGTAATCGAGGGGAGAGCGACGCAAGTCGAGCGGTTCCACCACTCAGGCGGTGCGCTCTGGCCCGCGTTCTGAGTACCGTTTCGGTTTATCCGAAAGGGCGAGCCCGGCCGGCGGCGAGCTCGAGTCCATGACCGAAGTCCGCGAATCCGGAGGGTTGCAGTGCGCACCACTGGGGCTCGGATCTGGCCGGGGACCAGTTCACGTACGCGGCGGTCGCTTCTCGATTGCCCGGTCGAGAACTCTATCCCTCCTGGGTCAACTCGGAAGCACCACGAAACTTTCGCCTTCTTCTCGAACTTCAGAAAGGCTGACTCGCCGACGGAGGAGTCGCCACGGACCGGTTCCGATATTGAGTAGCGGACACGGCCCTTCAAACATCCTCCGGGCGAGATCGCCCTTCCCCGGCTCCTGTCGGCTCCTCTGGCAACGTGCAGGTTACCTGAACATGTGGCGAGAAGCCGCCGGGTGGCCCGAAATCGCGGCGTATTGCTAGGCTTGGCGCAGCGCCGGCGTCAGGAACGAGAGGGTCGGCGTCCGGTTGCCACAATCACAATCTCGGGGACGTTCACCTGCTCGGATGAATAGTAGGCTCTGAGGGACTCCGTGATCTCCTTCTCCGCTCGGGTCCGAGCCTCGGGACCCAAGGAATCCAAGATCGCTTGAAAGGGGGGAGAACCCGAGAAGAACATCGAGCACACCTCCTCCGGGGGGCCCGGCCACGACCACGTCACCTCCTTCTGAACCTCACGAACGTTGTCGAAACCAGCGGCGGAAAGGGCATGGGACAGAATCCCCCCGTTTCCGAAGCAGAACGGCTGCAGGGCCTCTGGAGGGAGGCGACTCATCCCGGCGTGCCGGAGGGCAACGAGAGCCGTCGCCTGCCAGAAGGGTTGCTCGATCGTTCCCCAGACCAGCCACGCGAGTCGTCCTCCAGGACGGAGGACACGATACGACTCAGATACCGCTCGAGCGAGGTCTGTGAAATACATCGCTCCAAACCGAGAGGTCACCCGGTCAAAGTTACAATCAGGGTAGGGCAAGCTCTCGGCCGAGCCCACTTCGAATCCTGCCTGTGCGAGCCTCTCCTCTCGGGCGTACTCTCTGGCATAGGAGACGAGTGTTTCCGATGAGTCCAAACCCGTCACCCGACCGTCCGCACCTACCCTTCGAGCCTCTTCGAGGGCAGGCTCCCCCGTGCCGCACGCCAAGTCAAGCACCCTGAGTCCGAGTTGAAGCTCGGCGGCTTCGAGCAGAAGGTCGGTATGTCCTCGGCCCGCGGCAATGCCCTTGGGCCGGAGGCGTCGCATCAGGTCCATGCGGTAGGTCGCCCCCCATCCCCCGGCAGGTGCCGAACCCGACGAACTCATCGTCTTCGCGATTCCCCTCTAGTCCATGAGGCGATTCACCGGGGTTGCATCACCTTCCACTACCTGCCAACCCTACCCCTGCGAAGGACCGAGACGACCTGGAAGACAGGGGTGGTTCTTGAGGGCTAGGAAGGCTGCCCGGATGGCGCCGGGATGTCGGAGCCTACAGTAATGGTGGTTCCTACCCCCCTTGTGGGAATCCGGGGTCGGTGGTGGACGAGTACGAAGTTGTCATCATCGGAGCGCGCGTCGCCGGTGCGACGCTGGCCGCCCACCTTGGGGATTCCAGGATCTCCACCCTGCTCGTGGACGCCGCCGGTTTTCCCAGCAGCACTCTCTCGACTCACTTCTTCCGGGGAAGCGGCCTGGTCTCGGTCCTCGACCGGCTAGACGTTCTGGACGAAGTCCGGTCCCTCGGTGCTCCCCTGTTGGTCCGAGAGTACCACTATCAGGACGGACTTCCCGACCACGTCCGAACCCCCGCTCAGGCGCCGGGAAATGTTGGATTCAACCTCTCCGTACGACGGGAGCCCTTGGACCACCTTCTCCTTCGGAGGGCTGTCCGGGGTCCGCACGTGGATTTCTCGGAAAACACCCGGGCGATCACCATCGACAAGGAGGGGGATCGGGTCGTCGGAGTGGCCCTCGAGACCCCGATGGGCAAGAAGACGGTTCGATGCAAGCTGCTCGTCGGCGCCGATGGACGGAGGACGATCGTGGCGCGAGAGCTTCGTGCGACCACTCAGGAAGCCGCTCCGGCGTCCCGCGCAATCTACTACCGTTACGTGACTGGCTTCGTCGGACCCAGCGGCGAGCTCGATGGACCTGAGTTTTCGCTAAGGGGGGACGAGATGGCGTACGTGTTTCCTAGCGATGCGGGTAGGACCTGTGTCGCATTGTCCCTCAATCTCGCCACGTTCCGATGGTTCAGAGAGGATCCCGAGTCCCGGTTCGCCGGTTTGCTGCAGCAGCACCAGGGGATCTGGGATAGATTCTACGGGGCGACCTCGGACGGCGGAGTGCTCGGATGCGGCCCAGAACCAAACTATGTCCGGATGCCAAGTGGCCCGGGATGGGCGCTCGTAGGCGACGCCGGAATGCACCAGGACCCATGGACCGGGCTCGGCATGGACAACGCTGGGATGCACGCAACCTTCCTTGCCGAATCGGTAACTCAGGGACTGCACAACGGTGCCTCCCTGGCACATGCCCTCGGGGAGTACCAACGTCGGCGGGACGACCACGCTTTGCTAGGTTATCGAGAAACCGTGAGACTCGCCCAAGATCTTCGACAACTGAAAATGGCGCAGCTCACATGATTGTGCGGGAACTGGCCGTGCCAAGTGTCCAGCTGGGCGGGGGAACGAAACAATGTGTGGGTTTTCAACGCTTGAGCCCAAAGATTGATTCGGATGCGACGCCGAGCCTCTCATCCCAACCTCTGTGACCCGACATCGGGCGTGTAACGGGTTCAAGTAGTCGAAGGGCGTCGTTGCCGCGGAGCGTTCGCGATGATTTCGCGGAGTGCCAGGTCAAGAACCAGGCTGGCCGTTTCGGGGACGCTCGTCGCAATCGTCGCGCTGATGGTCGTGACTTCGCCATTTGCCGGAGCTTCGCCGACCATTGTCAAGAAGCCACCGTTCACGGGTGCCACTCCATTCGCCAGTAACACGAGTGCGCCTTGCAAAGGGGGTGTCACAGCCTGCATCATTGTTACCCCTCGGGCCCATTTGGGAACAGGAAAGGTAGTCTCGGAGTCTAACGCATCCGTGGCTGTCCGCTTCCACCCGGGCTCCGCCTCGATTACGACAGATGCAGGCTTCAACGGCTCCACGTTCCAAGTAACAAAAACAGGAGCCAATCAGATTACGTTCAAGTGGCAGATTAGTTGGGATGTCACGAGAAAGTCGTGCAGCTTCTATTGTCACGTGGCGTGGAACGTTTCCCTATTCGCCAACGTGTACGACAACACGACCGGGTCTTGGGTTCTTGGAGGAAGCTCTCCCAACAACCAGGTAGCTGTTGTTGCCCATTGTTCTTCGACTTGTATGACGGGCCACTCTTCGAGGACGCTCCAGAATTATTCTCTCATAATCAAGGCCAATCTCACTTCGGGTGATCGATACCTGCTCTTCTCAGGGCTGAGTACGTACGCATTTGCCGGCGCAAGGGCCTGCGTGTTTACGGGGTGCGCGAGCGTTGTGCAGATTGACGTCGGTTCCCACAGCCAT
>JAKIWX010000034.1 GCA_022749845.1 Thermoplasmata archaeon | reverse complement strand
GCCTGGCACCATCCAAACCGATTTGGCGGGTCGCAAGCTGGTGCGCCAGAGGTCGCGAGCACGGCCAGAGGTGCGGGGTCCCTCGAAGGGACTTGGTGCGTCGTCACGGGGGGTAGTTCGGGGCTAGGTCTCGAGCTAGCTCGGGGGCTGGCCCGCCTCGGCGCCGGCCTGCTCCTCGTAGGGCGCGATGCGCGACGCACGGCCGAAGCCGTCGCCCAAGTTCGAGCTGAGTCCGGCCACGCACAAGTCGAACCCATCGTCGCCGGCGACTTGGCGCTCACTTCGAGCGTTCGAACCGCAGCAAGCCGGATCTCGGAACGAACGGCCAAGGTTCACCTTCTCATCAACAACGCTGGCGCGCTCTACGCCCACCGGCTCGAGACGGAGGAAGGGGTCGAGCGGACGTTCGCGCTCAACGTTCTCGCTCCCTACCTTCTCACTACGCTGCTCGCCCCTCGTCTCGTCGCGGCGGCTCCCGCACGCGTCGTCAACGTTTCGTCGGCGGCCCACCGGCACCAGCGCGTTCCGTGGGAAGATCTCGAAGCCTCCCGCCGGTACAGTGGCTACACCGCCTACGGCCGCTCCAAGCTCGAGCTCCTTCTGCTCACGCACGAATTCTCCCGAAGGTTTGCCGGCACCGGGGTCACCGTGAACGCGTTCCACCCCGGGTTCGTGCGGACGGGCTTCGGACAGAACCACCCAGGTTTCACGCGGGTCCTCTTCCGCGCGCTCACCCGAGGCTTCGGGATCTCTCCCGTCCGCGGGGCGAGCACCGGGGTGTTTCTCGCCACCTCTCCCGAGCTCGCTCAGGTTTCGGGGGAGTACTTCGTCCGGTCGCGGGTGCGCCGATCCTCGGTGGCGTCGCACGACCCCGTCGGCGAGCGCCGGCTGTTTGGCCGGTGCGCCGAGCTTACCGGCACGGCCTTCCCCAGCCTCTAGGAGTTCCGCGCCCTCGGAGGCCGGGCGGAGGGCCGATCGACGACAGCTTTCCGGGGCGAGCGGAGTCCCTGCCTCCGACGGTGACGGCGGAGGAGCAGAACTCCGGCCAGCGTCGCGAGAACGACGAAGGCGCCTCCGAGCAGGAGGAGCGGCACCCGCATCATCCCGCGATTCGACGGCGCGACCGTCACGTCGAGGGTCCCTAGGGCAAAGCCCCCTCCCGAGTCGTTCACCCAGAGATCCACGTGGTAATGTCCGGCCCGCGCAAAGCTGTGGGTCGGGTACTCGAGGCCGCTCGAAGAGCCGTCGCCGAACTGCCAGGAGTACGAGAACGGACCTGTCCCTCCGGTGCGGTTGTCACCGAAGTCGATGGGCTGCCCGCTCGACGTGTTGGAGGTGGAGTCAACCGCCGTCGCGACGAGCGTCGGGTTCACCGTGAGGGCCAGCGATCCCGTGCCTGTACCTCCCGCGGAGTCGGTGACGGTGAGCACCGCCGTGTACGACCCGCTGCCACCGTAGACGTGCATCGGCCTCGGGCCGGTCGCGTTCGCACCGTCACCAAACTGCCAGTCGAACCCCGAATAGCTCCCCGTCCCTCCTCCGGCGTTCCCCACGAACCCGACAGGAACACCGGCATCGACGGCGCTCCAATTGGCAACGAGTCCGACCGCCAGCGAACGCACGACCGTGACGGTCTCCGACGCCTGAGCGTTCCCGCCGCCCGAATCCGTGGCTCGAACCCCGACCGTGTAGTTCCCAGGGACCGAATAGGAGTGGCTGACAACCGCTCCGCTGCCCGCAAGTCCGTCTCCGAAGCTCCACACGAAGGTGGCCGCGGGCACACCGCCCGTAGGGAGCGCCTCGAACGTCACGGGCGCGCCGGGGCCGACCGAAGTTGCGCTAGATCGAAGGCCGAGCGCGAGCCGAGGTGCGACGAGGGCGGTAAGCGTCGCGGTGCCGGGAACGTGACAGAAGTCGGTAACGGTCGCGACGACCGGGAAGGAGCCCGGGCTCGGCCATCGGTGGGGGAGCGCGACCGACCAGATCGAGCTGAAATTGAGCCCCCCTTGGGCGCCGGAGAGGCTCGAGTGGTCCCCGAAATCAATGGACCAGCTCGCCGTGGGTCCCGAGCCGCGGCCCGGGTCGTTCGCGAGCTCGAGCGAGACCATCACGCCAGCGTCGGCGGGATTCGGGCTGAACACGGTGAATCGGGGGGCGGGAGGGAGGTCCCAGCTCCAGCTCGCGAGCGGGCAGGTGGAGCTGCACGGCGCCTCGAGAAGGACGGGCGCGACGGAGGAGCTGTCCGACGGAAGCTCGGCGAACGCTGCCGCAGGAGGAGCGGCGGATCCGGTCAGTCCGGTCCACTTACCGTGGAGGAATGTCCAGCTTGCGTTCGAGGCGGTTCCGTTCCTTGGGTCGTAGCCGCCGAAGAGCAGGAGCGACCCCGAGCGACCCGACCACGTCAGCGTTGCAAGTTCGCCCGCGCGGGGGTATAGGCACTTGAGCGAGCAGTTTGCCGCGCTCGAGGTGAGATTGACCCAACTCCCCCCGAGGAGCTCGTACGTCGTGTTCGACACGAGCCCTCGGCTCGGGTCCTCCCCGCCGAAGAGCAGCGCCGCCGTGTCGGCCACGTCGTAGGCCAGGGCCGCGCCGTAGACGGGCCGGCCCGCCGGGGTGGACCCCACCGGATGCCATCCGGTAACGTTCAGCAGCCAATCGATCGAGGAGGCGAGGCTGCAGTTGGCATCTAGGCATCCACCGACCAGCAGGGCTCCGTTCAACGGCGGCTCCCAGGTCGCCGCGGCGAACGCCGCTCTCGGAGCTGGGCCGACCGACGGGTTCACGCTCGAAAGATTCTCCCACCGGTCGGCTACCAAGAGCCAGGTGTCGCTCGCGAGCGTGCCGTTCCGCTCGATCCCTCCGAAGAGGAGGAGCCCAGAGTACACGGGAGCGAACTCGAGCGAAGCGCCGAACCGCGCCGGGGGTGCACCCGCGAGCTGCCTCGAAGCGTTGGCCCACGTACCTCCCGCGTACTCCCAGGTGCCGTTCGTTGGGGCGCCTTGGGCATTCCTTCCCCCGAAGTAGACGAGCTCGCCACCGTGGAGGAGCGGGTCGTAGGCGATGGCCCCGAACTGAGTCGCCGGGCCGTGCCCCATCCAACGGGTCGTGTTGTACCAGCCCGGGGGCACGATCGGACTCCCTCGGCCCGCCGCGGCGTTGGGCGGCGCGCACTCCGGCGAGGCAGCGGAGGCCCACGGACAGCCGCGTAGGACGCTCGATCCCTCCAACGACGGAAGGGGTTGGGTACGCGGAGCCGGAGGTGGATTCCCGGCCACGACCTCGTGAATCTCGGAGGGGACCGGGCCAACGGAAGCCCGTGCCCAGGGAGCGGGACACGGAAGTACCAGGATTCCGAGGAGAATCCACCCGACCACACCCGAACCGTGAGCGGATCCGAACGGGTTTGCACGGCGGCCGCCCTCGAGCCGCGCGGGCACGGCCTAGCTCGCGGAGGAGGGGAGGGCCGCGATACGTCGGCACCAGCTCCCCAGGTGGCGCAGCGACGGGGGGATCTTTCGTCCGACGAAGAAGAGGGGCGAGAGCGAACCGTAGATCCCGAAATCCGCAAGGCTCGGTTCCCCGAGCAGCCACGTGCGATGGGCGAGCATCTCCTCCAGGAGTGCGAGGTAGGTCAGCATCTCGCGTCGGAACTCTGCTTGCCGATACCGCAATAGCTCCCAAGGCCCCCGCGCGCGGCTCTGCAGCTCCTCGAACACCCACCGCTCCGGTTCTCCTTGGAGCTTGGCTCCGACCTCCGTCACGACGTAGCGCCAGACCCGCTCCTCGACGACCTGGTGGCCCCAGTTCTCTAGGGCGCGAGCCAAGCCCCGCGATCGAGCGGGATAGAGCGTGGGGCGAGGGGCGAGCTTCTCGAAGTGGTCGGCGAGCGCGTCCCAGCGCACCACGGAGCGTCCCTCGACCCATGCCGGGAGGTAATCCTGGTGGGTCGCGGCGATGAGGTTCCGACGGTCGTGGTACGGCACATGCACCAACTGGTAGCGAATTCGCTTGTAGGCGAGCATCCGCTCGGCGGAGACGCAGTAGTGGCTGATCGGTTGGTAGTAGAGGCGGGGCAACCCGGCCATCGGGTCGGTCAGGCGGGTCGGAGCCATAACCTGCGCCGAGCGCGTTCTCGCCCGCTACGCTTCGGGAGGACCCGGCTCGCCCGGGCCGGGCTCCCACCCCTCGGGGGGCTCCTCGGGCACGGATTCCGGCTCCATCCCCGGTTCCGCCGAGGGTTCCGCATCGGGGGCGGGCGGTGCCTGGCGCCGGCTGAGGAGGGCCACGGCGACGACCGCAGCCACGGCCACCGCAGCCGCCGCGCCCCAAAGGAGGAGCGCGTTCGTCCGACCCGCGGAGCTCGAGCCCGAGGAGGCGGCGGCCGGCGCGGGCCCAAAGGTCGCGACCTCCTCGACCGGGCCGGTCGGAGTGATCGTCGGGCCCGTAGCGAGCCCCGCGTACGACCCCGAGCCGTTCCCGCTCCACCCAAGGAACACCGACCCGAGCGAAGGGGTTGCAGCAAGGACCACGGGGGTGTTCGCGCCGACCCACTTCGACGCCGGCGTAGCGCTCCCCGCGCCCGAGACGGAAACGGTGAGCAGCACTTGTTCGGTGAACTGGACGGTGAGGTTCGAATCGGCGTGCGTGAGGTCGACCGGATACACGCCCGCGTTCGACGGGACGAATCGGACGCCGGCCGAGGTGGTCACTACGGGCACGAGCACCTGGTAGGTGCCGTTGAGCCCGGGGACGGCGAAGGTGCGGGAGGGTCCTCCCGCGCTCAGGTTGCCGACCGAGAGGTTCCAGCCAGTGTTCCCCGGCAGCCCTGTCTCGTCGATGTGGAGCGTGTAGGTGAGGGGCGCCGGTGGCGGCAGCCGAAGGAACTCCGCCGTCTCCGAGACCGGCCCTCCTAGGACGAGGACGAAGGAGGCGGTGGTGCCCGAGCGGGCACCGGTTCCTGTGCCGTTCCATCCGAGGAAGCGGTAGCCGATCCCCGCAACGGCGCCGACGTTCACCTGGGCTCCGGCTCCCACCCAGCTCGCGCCGGAAGGAGAAACGGTGCCGCCGGGGGTGGCGAGGACGTTCAGGAGATACTCGGTCGAGAAGCTGACGGCGAGGCTCCCGTTCGCGAACACGGAGAGGACGCCGCCGGAAAGCGGCAGCGAGCTCGACGTTCCCGTCGGGAGGTAGCGCACGCCCAACGAGTCGTTCGAGTAGGTGTAGGGAACTCCAACGGCGTAGCCTGCTCCGCTCAGGTTCCGAATGGTGAAACCACCGACCCCCGAGTAGGCTCGCGTGCCGAGCTGGACGGTGAACGGCTCCGTCGCCGGCAGTCCCGAGGCGTTCACCACAAGCGAGAAGCTGGGAGGGGG
Source organism: Thermoplasmata archaeon (assembly GCA_022749845.1). Taxonomy (GTDB): domain Archaea; phylum Thermoplasmatota; class Thermoplasmata; order Lutacidiplasmatales; family UBA184; genus JAKIVR01. Next base: position 10,812 of record JAKIWX010000034.1, on the reverse strand, counting down.
CCGAGGGGCGAAGGTGGCTAGCTCGCGGATGGGGCCGCTAGGACGGAGGAGGAGCGGGTTCGTATGCCGCTGGCTCGGCGTGCTGGAGCCGGGCCCCACTCCCGTCCAACCCACGAACTCCTGATTCGGGGCGGCCGTCGCGGTGAGCAGGATCCCCGAGCCGTTGGCGACCCAGCGGCTCGTCGGGGTGACCGAGCCTCCCGGCGAGCTCGCCACATCCACCCACCAGGCGAGGCCGAAGGCGAAGGTCACGTTCCCCGCGCCCGAGAGGTTGAGCACGGCCGGAGCGCTCACGTTCACCGCGTAGCTCTGGTTCACCGTCGCCACGCCGTAGGAGACGACGTTGGCCGAGTACCCCGAGCCGGTCGTGGTGGGGAGGAAACTCGCGTTGAGCGTGTAGCTCACGCCGCCCGTGAGGCTGAGCACGGCGCTCGTCCCGTTCACGCCGTAGCTCTGCGCGTTGGCGCCTCCGGCGGTGCTGACGGTGTAGCTCCACTCGAGGCCCCTTGGGAGGCCGAGCTCGCTCACCGTGACCGGGAACGACTTCCCTGTGAGGGTGGCGAGCGAGTAGGTGACCGTGATCGGTCCGAGGACCGGAGTAACGACGGTGTCGCCCTGCGAGCTGTTGCCGATCCAGTAGAGGCCCGGCGTCGCGCTCGGGACCGTCCAGAGGGTGACGGCGAAGGCGGCGGCGGTCGGCACGCTCGGGAAGATGACTCCTTGCCCGGAGCTCACGTTCGTGAAATTCCCGTCGGGTCCCGAGAGCGTGACGCCCCAGGGCGTGCCCGCCGGCAGCCCCTTCTCCGAGAAGCCGACCGGCACCGTGAACCGGGCGCAGTTCACGAAGTTGTAGGCGTGCCCGTTGTACTGCTGATAGTACCCCGAACAGTCGCCCGTTTCCAAAAAATTCGCGACCTCCGTGACCGCCCCGAGCGGCCGGAAAGTGATGTTCGGCCCGCTCGAGTTCACGCTCCCGGCTCCCGTGCCCGACCAGGAGATGAAGGTGAAGTTCGTGATGGAGATGGAGCAGTAGACGTACGTGGAGCCCGTATGGGAGAGGCAGTCCGCCACGAGCGGGTCCCAGATCGACGCGTTCATCGTGAGCGCCACGCCCGCCTCCACCCAGTGCGACGGGCCCGGCGCGTACGGAGTGAGGTTCACGTTCGCGCAGTTGATCGTCGCGTCGAACGAGTTGTAGTACTGGAAGAACTGCGCACACCCTGGCGGAAGGGACCTCTGGAAGAGGTTCGCCGGCGAAGCGTCCTCCGTCACCGGGACGTACGCGGCGAACGTCACAAGGTCGGAGAGGTTCGCGGTAGGGGAGAGGACCGGGTACGTGCTCTGCGAGCTCACGTACTCGCGGAGCGTGCTCGTGACGTTGAGCCCGGTCACGCTCCAGAAGAGCGGTTCCCCGGGAGGGATGCCGTTGAACTGGAGCGTGCTCGTCCCCGTCCCGACGGCGACGTGGCCCATCAGGTCCACGTCCCACGCGGTGGTGGAGTTGAGTCCCGAGGCCCTAAAGGTCGCCGTCAGGCCGGCGCTCGTTGCAGGTTCCGCGAGGAGAAGCTCGGTCGTGGGGATGGGCCGGTTCGGGTAGACCCCGCAGTGCGAGCTCGGGGCAAACGGGCAGCTCTCAAGTGCGGAGGCAAGCCACAGGTGCGTGCCCGCCGCGACGAGCGCCCCGTGTTCCCCCGGCCAGGCCGTAGGGTTCGGGCTCATCGTCCCGTTCAGTTCGAACGGTCCCGAGAAGCTCCCCCCCTTGTTCGCGGTGCTCGCGGCGTACGCGCCCTGGAAGCCGCAACTGCCCTGCCAGCAGAGCGTGCCGTTCTGGTAGAGCGCTTCGAGCTCGAGGGTCCCGTTCGGGGTGACGGCGAGCTCGAGGTCGTAGACACCGGTGTTCGAGTACGGGTTGGAGTACCCGCCGGTCCGAATCGTCTTGAGCGGATCGAAGAACAGCTTCCCGATCGCGAGGGACGCCGTCCAGCTGGTTCCCCCGTTGGTGGAGTAGTACAGCGAAGGCGCCGCAAAAAGTCGGCCGTACGTGTTGGGCACCCCGCCGACGAACCCCACGTAGAGCACGCCGGCGCCCGCAGCGTAGGCGAGCCGCGGCGCGGGGGCGCTGAACGCCCCCATGAGCGGGATCGGACTCACGCTGTAGGCGACAACGTTGGTCGCGAACGACGTGAAGTTGTCGCTCGAGTTGTCGACGAGCACCGTGGCGTAGCCGGGTAGTCCCGTGGTGTAGGCAACATACACGGTCCCGCTCGGCGTGGCAAGGACGTACGGGTTCTCGGCGTTCGCGTAGTAGAGGTCGGCGAGCGTCAGGACCGGGCTCCAGAACCGGCCGCCGTTCGTCGAGACGAGGAGCGCGACATGCGAGGTGGTGCTACTGCCGCCGAACCCGTTGTACACGGCGAGGGTCCACCAGCTCAGGTAGATCGTCCGCCCGACGGCCGAGAGGGAGGGGGAGAGCTCGGGGAACTCGACGCCGGTGAGCGTGGGCACGACCGAGGAGTTGAGGACGGTCGGAAGCGTCCAGTGGCCACCGGCGTCGTAGCTCTCGGTCAGGACGAGCCGGGTGAGCGGCGGACTGTAGGAGCTGAAGAACGGGAGGACCGAACTCGAATTGTACTCGACGTAGGCGAGCACCAGCGTGCCGTTCGAGAGGGAGGTGAGCGCGGGCTGCCAAGCGCTCGGGAAAGTCCCGGCGCTCGCGCAGTCGGGATTGGAGTGGTATTGCGGCGCGGACCAGGTTGAGCCGTTGTTGGTCGAGAAGAGGACGGAGACGACCGACGCGGCGTACGGAGCGGCGGCCGGGCACGCGACCTCGTTGCTGAAGGAGGTGTAGGCGACCGCGAGCAGTCCCTTCGAGCTGTAGTTCATCGCGACATCGTTCGTCACGTTGAGGAGGTACCCCGAGGGACAGCTCGTCCCTACCCCCGCGAGCAGACAGGTCCGGTTCGCAAGCGGCGCGACGGGGAGCGTGCTGCTCGTGAAGAAGCCGGAGGGGTTGGCTAACGGAGCGGCCGCCGCACGTGGCGTGGACGCCGCCGCGGGCTGGACTGTTAGTACACGCGCCGGCGCTGGGGCCGCATGACCCGTGGTCCCGAAGGGCGCCACCGCTAGGCCGACGAGCAGGAGGAGAAGGAGCACCGTCACCGCCCCGAGGGTCTTGCGGGGTTCGGGGAAGGGGTTCACGGCGCTCCCTCCCCTTCCGGCTCCTCGGATAGCTCCGGCGCATCGTCGACTTGTGGCGGCTCCGCGGCCGCGCCCTCGGGCGGGTCTTCCGGCGGCGCTTCCGCGGACTCCTCCCTCGGGCGACGGTGTCGCCAGAGGAGGAGGGCGGCCACGGCACCGGCCGCTAGTTCCAGGAGGAGGAGCCCCGCAAGCAATCCCGAGTTCTGCCAGAGGCTCGTCACGGTAGCGCTGGTGGTCGGGGCCGGCACGAACTGGGCAACCTCGGTGATCGGTCCGTTCACGGTGAGGCTCTGCGAAGCCTGGGTGCCCGAGTACGATCCGGTCCCCGAACCGGTCCAACGGGAGAACAGGTGCGTGCTGTCCGGGCTCGCGGCGAGGGCGAGGGTGCTTCCCGGCGCGTACCACCCGGAGTTCGCGCCAGGTTCTCCCCCGATCCCGGCGAGGATGGTGACGCGGTACTGGGTCGTATACACGAAGGTCAGGTTGAAGCTCGTCGAAACGATCGTGAGCTGGAGCGGGTTCCCCGCCGACGGGAGGAACCGGGTGCTGCCGTCCGCCGTCGCTGCCGGCTCGAGGTGCAACGGGTAGGTTCCCGGGGCGAGTCCCGAGACGGTGAGCGAATCGGAGGTGATGAGCTCCGGAGCGCCGGCCAACTGGAAGGCCCAGGCGATGCTCAGGGACGCACCCACGGGTGCGAAGAAGGTCACGGCGTAGGTCGGGCTGGGGGCACGCGGATTCGGCGTGAAGGCGGCGAGCTCCTGGATGGGGGAACCTGCGGGGTTCAGCGTGGGCGAGCTCTGGTTGCCTGTATAGCTCCCTGCGCCCGAGCCGCTCCACCCCGCGAAGCCGTACCCTGTGAGGGGGGACTCGGCCAGCATCGCAGGTGTGCCGTTCGGGACCCATACGAGACTGCCCCGCACCCCTCCCGACGAGACGCTCGCCGAGCCTCCGACCGTCGCCGCGACCGAGACGGCGCCCACGCCCGAGAACTGCACGACCACAGGGGGCGTACCGGACCCGTTTGTTCCTACGACGGTCGGAACGCTGCCGGGGAGGAAACGCTGGAGCCCCGAGCCGTTCGCGTAGGCAGGTGGGACGTAGAGCGCGTAGCTCCCTTGCCGTCCGGAGGTGAAGGCGTAGAGCCCGCTCACCGTGAGAGAGCTGCCGTTGCCGGTGAATGTGCTGCCATCGAGCGACACACCCCAGCGGGTTCCCGGCGCGAGTCCGAACTCCTCGAAGGTCAGATTGAAGCGAGCCCCGGGCAGCGCGAGGAAGCTCGCGACCTCCCGGATAGGCGTCGAGACGGTCGCGACGGCGGCGGGGGAGCTGCCGGAGTAGTTCCCGGTACCTGTGCCGTTCCATCCGAGGAAGAGGTAGCCAGGGAAGGGCGTCGCGAGGAGGTTCACCCGAGCACCAGGAATGGCCCACAGGCTCGCGCTGCTCGTCGGGGTCCCACCGTTCACGCTAAGGTCACCGCCGAGCGAGCTCGTCGCATCGAGTCGGTAGGAGGGGACGAAGGAGAGGTTCACCCCGACGGTGCCCGCGCCGAGGGTGACGGTGGGGCCGACTCCTACCGGTAGGAACCCCTCGTTCCCCGAGGGCCCGGTCGCCGGCGAGGCGGAGAGCGAGTACGTTCCGGGCCGGAGCGAGGCGTTGATCCACGGGACGCTCGCGCCCAGTCGGGTTCCGTTGAGCTCAAGCCGCCAACTCGTGCCGGCCGTGAGATTCTCCGCGTGGAAGCTCACGCTACGCGGCGGAGCGGAGAGATTGACGAGCGCACCGAACCGCAGCGTGACGTTGGGTTCGAAGGGCACTACGACGGGCTCACCCCCCACGACCGAGCCGAAGTACGCCCAGCCCGGAACGGTCGACGCGGCCGACAGATCGGTGACCTCGTACCCCCCGACCGCAAGGTGGAGGAGCACGACGGCGGTGGGGGAGATGCCCGAATAGGGTGACCCCGCGAACTCGAACCGGTAGGGGGTGCCGGCCGGTAGCCCCTCGGGCGCCAGGGTCAGGTTGTAGGTCGTGTTCTGGATCGCGCCACCGAACCAGATGCTCTCGTTCCCCGGGCTCTGGATGCTCACCTTGCCCGCGGTCTTCCAGTCGCCGTAGTTGTTGGTGCAGTAGCCCGTGCAAAGCATCCTTCCGTTGAAAGCGCCGAGTCCCGTCCCGTTCGCGTAGCTTGGGGCCGGCGCGCCATCCTCGTAGACGTAGATGGGGAAGGCGAGCCCCTTGGGGACGTAGATCGGGTAGCTCGTGTAGTAGAGGTACTGGTAGCCCGAACCGTTGTAGATGTCGGCGTACCCGTAGACGTAGGAGCTGCAGTAGTACGGGGGGTTGCAGTCGAAGGACCAGTGGAAGCTCATGCTGTAGAAGCCGAGGCCGGGGACGGTGCCGCTCGCGCTGCCGCTGATCTCGATGTAGGCGTAGTTCCCGTTCAGCACCCTAGGGAGCGACGCAGGGTAGGCCGCGAACCCGAACTGCTGCGCGAACTGGATCACCTCGTGCGCGGGGGAGGAGAGCGTCGCGATGGCCGGCAAGGTGGAGGTGTCGGTCACGTTCGTCCACGCCCCGAGGTTCACCGTTCCGGGCAGGAGAAGGATCGGAGTTCCCCGCGGGACCTGCTCGAGATAGAGGCCGGGCGCGTTCGAGGTAAGGCGCAGCCCGTTGACCGAAAGCGACCAGGAGCTGTTCGCCGGCAGCCCCTTGGAAGCTACCGTGAGGGTCGTCCAGAACGAGGGGTTCGCGGAACTCGCTAGGAAGGCCACGGAGAGATTCGTGGGGTAGGAGACGTTCGTGTAGTAGTACCCGGGGCCGTGCTGGACCACCGTGACCGGTGCCCCCGCCTGGGAGAATCCGACGTACGGTGCTCCGGTGCCGTTGAACGCGACGCTCGAGGAGTAACCGACGAACGATTGGGCGGTGCTGTTGGTCGCACGGCCCGGGGGCAGCTTCAGGAGCCGGAGCAGGGTCGGGCTCGACCAGCTCGGGTGCGCCGCGACGGTGACGTTGCTCACCCACGTGGAGAGCGAACCGGCGAGCGTCCCCGTCCCGACGGACTCGTTGTCGGCGGAGAAGGCGACGTACACATTGCGGTTGTACACCCCGAGGCCAGGATCGAAGTAGTTCGTGGAGCCCCCGAGATAGGGTGACGCAAGCGGAGTCGTGGTGAACAACGAGGAGCCGCTCAGCTGCACGGCGACCTCGACGCCGGTCCAGCGGTACCAGGATTGGGTCTGGAACGAGAAGGAGAACTGTCCGCCCGCGACGGCGACGACGAGGTCGCCCGCATTATCGTAGGAGGCTGCGATCTGCGGAGTGGACTGGTAGTAGCCGCTCCAGCACCCGGAGCTCGCGCACTCGTTCTCCCCGACCCTAGCCACTGCGGGGAGGAGAGGGCCCCAACTCGAGCCGTTGGTCGACGAGGCGACCTCGACCACGTCGTCCCAGAAGCCGGCGCAGCCGCCCCCGAGGGCGGTCGCGTTGGTGCAGCTCCTGTTCGTGGCGTACAGTACGGCGACCGTTCCGGTCGGTCCGACGGCGACGGAGGGGGAGAGCGCGTCGTACTGCTGGCTCGCGTTCAGTCCAGGGAGGATGGTGGGCGAGCTCCACCGGGCTCCCCCATCGGTAGAGGCGAGGAACTGGACGGCGATAGGGAGGACGCCCCCGGGGATGGGGACCGAGGAGTTGGCAAGCTGCTCGAACGCGACGTAGAGGGTACTGCCGTGGACGGCGAGCGACGGGCGCGCGAGCCCTGAGCCGGCGAGGATCGTCCTTGGAGCCGACCAATGCGTTCCGTTCTGCGAGCCCACGACGAGGGCCAAGCCATCGCTCGAGCGCTGGCTGTACGCGGAAGGTAGCGTGGCCGAGGAGGCGTTCGCCTCAACGAACACTCCGTACACGGTCGGGCCGCTCACCGCGAAGGCCGGCTCGAGTGCATCGAGGTAGGCACAGCTCTCGTTCCCGAGGTCAACCGGGGTACCGAATTGCTGGCCGCCGTCGCCGGAAACAGCGAACTCTACGCGGCTAGTTGTGTTCCCCACCGCGCCCGCGCAGAGGTTGGTGGTGGAGTTCGTGAAGAGGCTGTACGCGAGCCCCACGTCGCCGTTCGGGAGCGGGAGCAACGTCGGCTGCTGCGCCTGTGGGTAGCAGGTGGAGCTGTAGAACGGAGGAGAGTTCTGGTACTCGCAGAGCTGCTTGCCTACGGGATCGGCGCCGACCGAGGAGTTCGCGACGAAGAGGCGTAGGAACTGGGGGGAGAGCACGTTGAGGGTCAGGTTCGAGAAGGCCGAAGATCCGCTCCCGTCGGTCACTTGGACTTCGGTGGGATAACTCCCGTTCGCCGTCGGAGTGCACGAGAGTACGCTCGTGTTCGACGCCGCGCACCCGGGCGGGAGCCGAGGGTTCGCGTAGCTGAGCAGTCCCGTCCCACCGTACGCAAACGTGCGGATCGTGGCAGAACCTCCCTCGCCCAGTGGGTTGGGGGTCGCGGTGAAGGAGCTGATCGTCGGACCAAACCCTGTGGCCGACCCAACCTGCGCGCTCGGCGCGACCGAAAGAGGACCGGGGTGGACTAGAGTCGTTTCGGAGGGGCGCGGTGCCCCAATCCCAAACGGCGTGCCCATGCCCGTCGGCAGAAGGAACAGCAGGACGATCCCCGCGCTCGCAATCGGGAGGACGTGCGTCCCTCGCCGCACTCCCACCGCGAGCCTCGCTCGCATCGGCCGCGCTCCCCTCTCTAGCCTCTTAAACCTTTAGAAAGCGCGCGCCGCTTCGGAGACCACGTAAGTACCTAGTCCCCGCGGGGCTTGCGACGCCGCCGTGCCCCTTCGAACTCTCGAGGAGAATCCCGGTCCGACCGCCGTGGAGGACCGCGCCGGTCGTAGGTGCCAGCGCGTCGGCCGTACCCACCGCCACCGCCGTCGGGCCGGGGGCGAAAGCCACCCTTGCGGAAGGAGCCGCCACCCCGTCCGCCGTTCTCCCGCGGAGGGAGGGTGAATCGATTGCCGCATGCCTCGCACTCGCCGACGGTGTTCCCGTCGTCGTCGGTCGAGAACCGCAGGGGGGCGCCGCACTGGCGGCACGGTCGGCTCACGCTCGCGCGCGGCGGTCCGCGGCTACCCTCTCGGCGCTCGATACGCTCGAACCTAGGGGCCGGGGCCGCGGGCCCTTCGCTGGGGAGCAGCGTCACCGTGCGCGAGCACTCCTCGCACGTGAGGGAGACACGGCTCGATCCCTTGAACTCAACCTGCATCGGCTCGCCGCACTCCTCGCATTCGGGGCCCACAAGCCCCGGTCCGGCGGCGGGCTCCTCGGTCGACTCGGAGACCAGGGTTGCCGGCCCCGTACCCGGGGTGACGAGCGTGAACTGGCGTTCGCAGGTGGCGCACGTGGCGGTCTCGAGCTCGGCCGGCGAGTGCTCGTACTCGAGCGTTGAACCGCAGGACGGGCATGCTTTCATGCTGGACATCCGCGATGCAGGTTCTCAGGGGTTCTTATGGTGGGTGGTCGTCGCCCGAGGGCTCAGGAGGCCCGAATCAGGTGCTGCCCCACTGCTCGTGGAACCACCGTACCCACCGTCGGGGGACGCGCCGGCCGATGGGGAGATTCATGATCCGGACACCGACGAGCGAGAGGAACATGATGGGGATCGCCCGGCCCACGGGCATGCGGGTCGCTGGGTCGTGTTGCCACGTCACCGGAACCTCGCGAATCTGGTGGCCCGCCTTTCGGATGTGGTAGAGGAGGTCCACTTCGAACGCGCGGTTCGTAAGGGTCACCGCTCGGAGCGTGGTGGCGACGACCGACCTGCGAAGGAACTTGGCGCCGCACTGAGTGTCACGGACAGGGAGGAACAGGAGGGATCGCACGAGAAGGTTCCAGATCCTCCCGGCGAAACGGTTGAAGAGCGGTTCGGAGCGCAGGATACGGCTCCCCCGCACCCACCGCGAAGCGAGCACGCAGTCGGTCTCGCCCAGCGACTCTACCATACTGTACATCTCTACCGGGCTGACAGGGCCGTCGGCGTCAAGGTAGCCCACGTAGTCGAATCGCGCGTCGCGAATCCCGGCGAGCACCGCACCGCCCTTCCCCAGCTTTTGGGGGAAGGAGAGCACCCGGACCCCGCGGGCTTCGTAGGAGCGAGCGACTTCAAGCGTCCGGTCCCCCGCGCCGTCCACTACCACGATGACTTCGAACGGCGTGCCCCGACCTTCGAGTGATGGCAGGTAACGCTCGAGCGTCCGAGCGAGCCGGTCCTCCTCGTTCCAGGCCGGAATTACAATGCTTAGGCCTGCCCCGGACGGACCCACGCGTGCTAAGAGGGTGGGTATGGGGAGATAAGACATGCGGCCCGTCAGGCACGTCAGCGACGGGCCACAATGCGCAGCACGGACCCGGGGGAGACCGGATGGTCCGCGGCGAGGGCCCGATGGGTCCTTCCGTCGATCGCACGGATGAAGTTCTCCCCGAGCTCGCTGTGCACGCGGAATGCGACCTCGCGCACCGGCGTCTCGGCCGGGACCAGGAACACGTCCGGGAGAACTCGCCCTTGGGAGTCGGTCCAGTGCACCTCGTCCTCGACGGGGAAGACGGCAACGCGTCGAAGCTTCTCGAACACGAGAGATTCGAGCGCCTGCTGAACGCCGGTCGAGCCCCAGTGAGCTAGGACCTGCTCGATCTCGTGAAGCGCGCGCAGTTGCGCCTCCGAGAGTTCGATTCCGTCCGCGAGGACGAAGCTCGCGTCCCCAGGTCGGTACTTTACAAGACCGGCACGGGAGGCCCTACGCAGGGTGAGCTCCGCCTCCGCGGAAGTCGCGGTAGCCGGAATCCCCGGCAGCCGCTCGACGAGCTGATCGAACTGGGCACGCGTTGCCCGGTCGCACTTGTTGGCCGCGATGAGTCGCGGCTTCGCCGCGCGAAGGAGTTCGCGGGCGAGCGTACGGCGTAGTTCGCCGCTCCAAGCGGAAGGGTGAGCCCGGTCTACGCTGACCGTCCGAAGAGCGGACGCGACGGCCGCCGGAGGGATGGAAAGACCGGTCAGTCGCTTCTCGAGAAACTCCTCGATCTTGCCGCCCTCCAGTTCGAGCGAGCGGGCGCCGCGGTCGAAGTCCCGCGCGAGGATCCCCGCCACCCATTCGACGAGCTCCTCCTCGAGCCAGTCCGCCTCGGCGGCCGGGTCGTGCGCTCCCGGCGCCGCCGGGACCCCCTCGGGGGTCGTTGCGCCGGTGAGGTCCACCACTTGGACGAAGCCGTCCGCTGCCCGGAGCTCGTCGAGGAACTGGTGACCCAGGCCACGCCCGTCGTGGGCGCCGGGGACGAGCCCGGGCACGTCGAGTAGACTCACGGGGACCCATCGCGTACCGTCGACACACGGTGCGTTCCCTGGTACGCAGGGAGTCTGCTTCTCGGCGTGAGGGCAGGGGATCCGCACGGCGCCGACGCCGCGGTTCGCGCGCGTGGTCGTGAACGGGTAGGGTGCCATCGGGACGTTGAGGAGCGTGAGCGCGTTGAAGAGCGTCGACTTCCCAACGTTGGGCTGGCCAACGACACCGATCTCCACGGTACCTCGGTCGCAGGTACGGAGAAGCGAGGTTAGGGTTTTCGACGGTG
>JAKIWX010000033.1 GCA_022749845.1 Thermoplasmata archaeon | reverse complement strand
CGGCACGCGCCGTCCCGAACTGCTCGGTCGCAACCGCGAGGAGGGAGCCGTCGCGAAGGCGAGCCCGGTGCGACGGCCGGACCGGGTACACCTGCACGGCGTTTCAACCGACCCACGCGATATAAGGTTTGACGAGACGGAGTGTTAGACGCTCTCGATTTCTAACAGGACGCGGTAGCCCCGGAGGAGCCGGCTCACCTCGTCGGCGAGGTCGAGGAGCTGCTCCGTGCGACCCGCGGTCTTCCAGTCGTAGACGAAGTCGTAGTTGCCCTGCGTAGGTTGGAAGCCGAATCCGACCAGCCGATCGGCCACTTCGGAGGGCTTGGCGCCCTCGCTATGGAAAGTTACCCGAAGATACGTCTCCATCCAGGGGTCCACTGCCGACGGTCGGATATGCGTTTCGAGCGGGCTCAAAGGCTCGAGTCGCGCCGCGCGCGGCGCAGCAGCTTCCTCAGCTCGCGGCTGACGCTCAATGAGTAGGCAGCGGGGGATACTGGCGCCGGGAAGGTTCGTCGCAACACCCTCGCGTCTGGGGCTGTGAGCAGTAGCTCGCCTCGAGCTGCGTCAGGTGAGCCTGCGCCCGCGCGACGGACCCGGACACCGTATTCCGCGCGGGGAGGGAGCCGGGGGAGAGGGGAACTCCCTCCAGCGTTGGGAGAATCCCGCCACCGGAACTGCGAGAGCGAAACGTGGAGCTCAGGGAACTCGGCTGCGAAAGCGCGAGAGACGGTTCCCGCATGGCCCGACGAAGAATCCCACGCCACCACGAGCGGCCCACGGTGGCGACCTCGCGAGTCGATCCGGCCGGCCCGAACACGACGGGAGCTCACCGGCAGCCCGTCGGTCCCCCGCACCAGCGGAACCAACCGCAACGTCAGCGGGCGGAGTCCCCGCTTGCGGCGCATCCGATTCACCGCGAGCGCCCCTCGGCGTGTTTCCTCGGAAGCCACGAGGATATCCACCCCGGGCTCGACCGACCGACCGAACGGGTCCGAGAGGGGCACAATCCTCCAGGAAGAGGCTCCGTACTGTCGGCGCAGGTACGCCGCCAGTCGCGCGCGCCGCACTCGGAACGGTGCGATCTTCTCCCCATCGGGCTTGGGGTGCTCGGCGAGGTAGCGGTCGGTGGTGACCCCGATCGCCACGTCGGGGGCGGAACGGAACGCCTCACGGAGAAGCGCCTCGTGGCCGAGATGCAACCGGTCGAAGGTGCCGCCGAGCACCGCCGTCCGACGTCTCATCTTCGCCGTACGGCGCGCCTCGAAACGGGCATGGTTCCCCCGAACGTCTGCGGGCTAGATGTGGAACGCGGTCGCGAAGAAGAGGAGAAGAAGGACCGCCATCCCGCCGTACAACATCCACTTGAGGTTCCGGCCGGAACGCAGCCGCTCCTCCCGCTTCGCGGCGCAGGACTTGCTGCAGACCTCCTCGTCGGCGTCGCACACTTTGCCGCAGACCTTGCAGTGGCGGTGCTCCTCCTCCATCGTCGAAGGGGTTGGAGGCATTCGTCGGCCATAGGCCTGACGGGGCCGGGACCGCTCGCGAGCAGGAGCGGCCGTCGCGACGCGCGGTGCGTCAGCCCGAACGACTCGCGCGCCGGGAGCGGCGTCGGTACGGCCGCTCCTCCTCTTCCGAGTCGTCGCCCGCACCGTCGAGGTCGGGAGCCTCGCGCGCTAGCGCCGCGGCGGCCAGCGGGATTCCTGGGGCGAGATTGCGGCGGTCCTCGGTGAGCTGGGAGAGCTGGTGAATGAGCGTGAGCCACACCTTACCTTGGTGCGCGATCGTCGTCTCCATGCGGTCGCGGATCTCCCGAACTCGGTCGGCGATCTCACCGTCGTGGCGGCGTAGCTCCTCCTTCAGGTCGCGGCGCAGCTGAGAGATGCGCAGGTCGACATCCCCCGTGGAGCCACCTCCCTTCTCGAGCTCGGCGATACGCAGCCAGCTCTTGCGCACCACCGGAACGAGCCGGTCGGAGAGGACCGCGATCCGTCGCTCGAGATCGCCGAGCTCGGTGCGCAGGCCCTCCTCGATCCGGAGGAGCTCCTTCGATTGGTCCTGGAGGTTGCGGTCGACCGATTCGAGCCGCCCCACGCGCTCCCCTCCCGCGTGCAGGAGGCGGTCCTCCGCCTCGCCCATCTTCCGCTCGACGGTGAGCAGCAGGTCGGACCGGAGCGTGTCGGTCGCGCGCTGCAGTCGCTCCCGTAGCAACGGTTCGAGCCGGGCCGGGTCGAAGCTACGGTCGCGTGAGGTCTCCACCTCCCCCTTCATCCGGGCGAGGAGGCTCACGACCATCTCGCGCTGCGAGTCGGTCGCCTCCCGCAGCTTCTGGTCGATGTAGCCCTGGAGCCGGACCTGGAGGTCGGCATCGGCGTGCCCTTGGAGGTCGCGGAGCGACTGGATGCGGCCGTCGAGCTCGCCCTTCAGCCTGGCTTCCTGGGCGGCGGCGCGCTCGTCGAGGAGGGTGCGGAGTCGGACCTCCGACTCCTTGAGGCTCGTCGTGGCCCGCGTGCCGAGCTCGCGGACCCGGGTCTCGAACAGGGTTTGGGACCGCTCCTCCGCCGCGCGGGCCTCCTGGAGCCGGCGACCGTCCCCGTCCTGGAACTGCTTGAGGACGCCATCGCGCAGGCGCCCGAGCTCCTCGCTCCGGACGTCCATCTCCTTCGCCATCGCCTGGAGGAGCTCTTCCTCGAGCTGGGCGGTCGCGACCGCGCGCTGCGCCTCGGCCTGGGCGAGCACGGCGTTCCGCAGCTCGTCGCGCGCCCGTTGCGTCGCCTCGTTTACCTCGTTCGCTCGGCGGTCGATGAGGGCGTTGACCGCCTCGAGAGCCTTCCCGGTGAGCGGCGTGGACCCCGCGGCCGTGCGGAGCTTTTCGTCCCACTTCGCCTCGAGCTCCTGCTGCGACTTCGTCAGCGTCGCCGCGAGCTGGGCCGAGACGGCAGCCCGGGTGGCCTCCGTGATCTTGCCCGCGGGCTCCCCCTTCTGCGAGAGGGCGAGCTCCCGTTCGAGGAGCGCCTTCGTGCGCCGCTCGACCTCGGCGCCCAGCGCGTTCCCCAGCGCCTCGCGCAGCCGGCTTTCCGTCGAGGCCAGGAGCGCGGTCGACTGCTGGTTGAGCCGGCTCTCCGTCTCGCCGAGCCGCTGGTTGAATCGTCCGGTGAGCTCCGTGCTCTGGATCGCCACGCGGGCGTCCGCGAGCGCGACGATCGCCTTCTCGAGCTCGGGGGAGACGGTGGACGGCGCCGCGAGCTTCGCCTGCCAGCGGTTGTCGAGCTCCCGCATCGCGGCCGAGAGCCGAGACTCCTCGACCTCGAGGAGCGACTTCATCCGGGCCTCGTTGCGGTCCTCCGATTCGGTCTGTGCGCGGGCGAGGAGCTCAGGGGCGAGCTTCGGAAGGAGGCGACCGACCGCGTCGGCCTCGCGGAAGTCGAGGAGCCGGTTGACGGTCGCCTCGATCTCGCGGCGTAGGTCTGCGGCAGGTAGCTGGGGCGTGGAAACGGGGGACGGCACGCCCGAGGGGAGGAGCGGTGCGGGAGCATGCGCCCGTTCCGCGGGCGCACTGGCGGCACGTGCCGAGGGGAGTGTCGACGGGTCGTCGCTCCGCGAGACGGGCACTACCTCAGGCGCAGGCCGGGAGAGGGGGAGCGGAGCGGACTTCACGAGCCAGGGAGGATGGGCGGAGGTGGGCGCCGTGGTTCCGACGGCGGCGGTCGCCCCGTTCGCCTCGGGCGCCACGACAGCGCTCTCCGCGGTGGGCTCGGGCTCGCCCCCTTTCGGGGGGAGCCGGGCCTGGAGGTACGCCTGCGCGCGCTTGGCCGTCTCGACGCTCACGGGGACGTGCCGGCCGCGCGCTCGCTGGAGGAGGAGCGCGGCGCTCTCCATCGCGGTGCCGATGCGCCACATCTCCTTGCGGCGCTCCTTGCCGCCCTGGCGCTCGGGGTCGGACAGCATCCCGCGCAGCTTCGGGAGCTCCACCAGGTCGACCCGTTGGGCGATCGGCCCGAGTCGGGAGGCGTTCTGGTCGCGCACGAGTTGGAGGACGAGCGGGACCGTGTCCTTCCCGCGACCGGTAGGCTCGGGGATCCCGTCGAGCAGATTGCGGAGCGTCACGGGCGCGCTCTCCCAGCTCTGCATCCGCTTCTTGAGCCGGTCTCCCGTCGCTTCGAGCGCGGGAATCCGCATCAGCGCGAGCGCGAGCGGCAGCTGCTCGCAGAACTCGTGCAGGTTCGTCTTCGCTTGGGGCAGGAAATACGGGAAGGCGAGGAGCGCTCCGAGCATCAGGAGCGAAGCGGGCATGCTGCGCACGAGCTCGAAAATCGCTTCCATCGCCTGGTCCCAGTCGGCCGAGGCGACGACCACGACCGGGTCGGTCGAGCCGCGCTGGAAAAGGAAGCCCTCGCCGAGGAGCGGGAAGAGGCGGGGGTCCGGCACGGGCGGGGGACGCGCGCCTTCCTTTCGCGCTCCGGCCATCGTGCCGTGCCAGCGCAGAAGGGCGGCCCCGAACTCGCCGGTCGCGAGGAGCTGGGAGGTGTCGAGGACGAGAGTTTTCATCCCGAGCCGGGGGCGGTCCTCGGTCGAGAGGAACATTCGGCCGACGCACGTGTACCGGCCGCCGAACGCCGGATAAAGGAACAAGTTCGGGTAGTAGGAGAGCGGCGCGGGAGGCCCCGGGGTCCAGTAGTCCTGGGTGTCCGCGACGTTGATAGTGAGGTTCCCGACGAGCCGGATCACCTCGAGCGTCTCGCGCCGGCCAGGGAAGTCGTCCGGGACGGTCGTGTACCCCGGGCTCTCCGCCTCGTTGTCGACCTGGCGGCACCAGACCACCGCCACCGGACCGCTGGCGCCCGAGGTCGACGAGACTTCGGTTGCTGGGGTGGGGACGCCCGAAGTACCGGGGGGCGCGGCCTCCGCGGACGCCGGCATCACCCGCCCTTCGTGGCTCTCCGCTCGAGCACGCGCTCGCAGGCCCGCGCGAGCGGGAGAGTCGTGTTGACCATGACGGGAACGCCGGGAACCTCCCCCGGCTCGGCGTCGGGGAAGAGGCCGAAGTCCCTAAGGAGCATCGGTACCCCCTCGCCGCTCGACACGGCCGAGGAGACGAGGAACACGTCCTCCTTCGTGGAGATGCCACGGCCTTCGTTCGCGACGAGGATCGTGCCCAGGCCCGCGCCGTCGCGGTGGACGAGGAAGTCGTTCGTGTCGAACCCGCTGCGGTAGGAGCGGTCCTTCACGACGTGCTCGATCTCCCCGTAGAACTCGCGGAGCTTGTCCGCCTTCGATACGGCGAGGACGAGCGGGAGGTTGTGGGTGCGGCAGTAGCGGAAGACGCCGCGCGCGAGGTTCACCTGCTGCGCCTGGTCGCGGAGCGAGGGGAGCGCGGGGGAGAGGAGCAGGATGACGCCGTCCGCCTCGGCCACGAAGTGGCCGAGCAGGGTGAGGCCACGCCGCCACAGGTCCCGGCGGTCCGGCCGCCAGCTGTCGAAGTGCGGGATGACGCGGCAGCTCTTCTCGTCGACCTCCTTGTCGACCGAGTCGATCCAGAGCCGGTCGTAGGTGAAGTAGTCGGAGATGATCCCGCCCGCCTCGTCGATGGTGTGGAGGATCATCGGCCGGGAGACGGCGTTGCCGAGCGCCGGCTGGCCGTACCGGAAGTGGAGCTTCATCTCCACGAACTGGTTGAACTTCGTCGGGAGGGGATACTTGGTGAGGATCCCCTGCTCCTCCCGGCCGGCCGCGAGCTCCACCCAGAGCTTCTTCTTGTCCTCCATCGCCCGGTTCACGTAGAGCCGGGTCGTCGTCTCCATCCCCCCCTCGGGGTCGGTGGGGTCGGTCGTCTCGTAGGTCGTCTCCTCGAGGATCACGTCGCTGTCGAGGTCCCCGTAGAGCGGGAGCGAGAATCCGTCGGTGCGGGTGGGCACGTAGACGATGGGCAGGTTGAGGCCGAAGTGTCCGGAGAGGAAGCGGAAGTAGGTGGTCTTGCCCGAGGCCGGTATCCCCACGACCGCGATCCGGGCGGCGTCCGCCTCAGGTCCCTTCGCCTGCGACTTGCGGGCCGGACCCTTCGTCCGGCTCTTCGTTCCTGCTTTCTCCGGCATGAATCTACGAGAGCCTCTACCTCATCTCCGCGAGGCAGATCTCAATGAAGTCGAGCGCGCCCTCCACCCCAGGGTCCCCCGAGGTGTTCTCGAGGCGGGCGTCCTGCAGCGCGCCGAACGCCTGCTCGACCGCCTCCTCGTGCCGGACGGCGCCGTCGGGGCTGCTCGTGGTCCCCTCGATCCGTGTGAGCTGGTAGGTGCTGCGCAGGTCCATCAGACGCTCGAAGAGGCCGAGGACCCGCTCCTTCACCTTCGGGTCGCCCTGGCCGAGCCGGCTCTCGGTCTCATCCATGAACCGTACGAGCGTCTCCGTCTCCCGGTCGCTCTGCATCCGGGCCTGGAGGAGCGCGAGCCGCCGGATGATCCGCGGACGGTCCGAGCTGGGGAGCTGCTCCGCGGCCGACCAGGCTCGCAGGAGGGAACGTGCCGCCTCCACGATCTGGCCCTTCGCGAACTGGATCCGCGCCTCCCAGTAGAGGAGCGTCACGGGCGGCAGGATCGAGCGCGCCCGTTCGAGCCGGTCGAACGCCCGGTCGTACTCCCCCGCAAGGAAGGACTCGATGACGACGCCGAGGGGGCCGTACCGATCGCGCAGGTACGCCGGGGCCGTCCCGCCCGGGGTGTCCACGATGTCGACCTCGAGCGGAGCGGCGTCGGAGGCCGCGGGCCGGACCGGGGCGCCCGAGATGACGAGGTCCTGCGCCCGAGGTCCCGAGAGGCGTCCCACGGTCGCATGCTGCTCGGGGTCCTTGAGCGCCCGCGCAGCGCTCGCCGCGTGGCGGGCGAGCTCCTCCGGGTGAAGTTCGTGGAACGGCCGGGACTCCTCGAAACCTACGTCGAGGAACGCGTGGACCATCTGGCTGAACAGTTGGGAGCCGGTGACCACCTCCTGGAAGGAGAAGCTGGAAGCGAGCGCGAGGTCGCGGCTTCTCCGTTCGAGCTCCGCAAGGAAGGTGCCCATGCGGCCCGAGTCAACCCCCTTGTCCCGCTCCGACCCGCTTCCGATGCCGATGACCCGGAGTGTGAGCTCCGAGTTGTGCGGGAGGAGGTACTCGGTGAGGTTGAGCTTCGGGCCGGGGGTGGGAACGGGGATCTCCGGGTGGTAGACCGTGAACCGGGTAGAGGCGTTGTCCCACCCGTCCGTCACGAGCACGATCGTCCCCCGCACACCGCCGTTCATGGAGCGGAGGAGGTCGGCGGCGAGCGCGAGCGCGTCCCAGATCGCCGAGCGTCCGCTCGGCTGGAGCATCGAGATGAGCCCCTCGACGGACGGCAGGATGTCCCGCCGCATCTCGGTGAGCGGGACGGCGACCCGCGGGGTCTCGGTGAAGGTGACGAGGCCGAACGCTGCCCCGGAGCTCGCAGCATTCTCGAGGATCCGGTAGACCGCGGTACGTGCCACCTCGATCTTCTGCTGGTCCTGCCCGGGGTTGGTCGGGTCGGGCAGCGGGGCGAGCATGCTCTTGGAAAGGTCGAGGACGAGGATGTGACGCTCCCGCTGGCCCGGGACGGGCGCGGAGGTGAGGCTCTCGGTGTCGGTGGACATTCGAAGAACCTATCCGGAACCTGGCACCCGACGCGGGAGGGCGCGTGCGCCCTTACCCACTAGAGAACGAGCGCAGAGCCCCACGCGATAGAATTAGACGGGGTGGGCTATTTGGACCTTCCCCATCGAATCGCGCAGAAACCGCCGAGGAGAAGGCATGCCGGAACCCTCTTCGGCGCGCGCCGAGGGGCCCCGTTCCTCCCCCGGGTCCGGGCCACCGCGAATCGACGGGACGGCCGCTCGCCCATCCGTCGGACCGCCGACCGCACGGGCAGCATTATATGGGCCACCCATGTCGGCGCCCCCACATGGGCAATATTCGCCAGACATACATCAAGCGGGTCGCGATAGAATTGATCCGCCATTTCCCCGAGGAGTTCAACGGGGAGTTTGCCCACAACAAGCAGAAAGTGATCGAGCTCACCGACCTTGGCGTCATGGTGGAAGGCAAGCTGCAGGTGACGCACAAGAAGCTCGCCAACCGGATCGCGGGCTACGCCACGCGCTACATGAAGCGCAAGCGCGGGATCTAAGGCCCTTCCGAGCTGCTGGACAGCTCCGTTGGCGGGAATCCGCTGGCGAACCCACCACCGTTACTAGTCGAAAGCGCCGAACGCCTCTTGCAGATGGACGATCTCGACCGGAGTGGTCGGAATCCCCGTCAGGAAACCCCGCGAGTTGGCGACGAGACATGCGCCCACGACGGGCACCCCAAAGTTCGCGGTCGAGCGATACACAGGTACGCCGAGCGCCTCCGCGGCCTCGCTGGCTTCGCGGTCGGTGGTCTTCGGGTGGACCACCACCCCGCGTTCGCTCGCCACGCCCGCCATGCCCACGGTTCCCAGTCCCGCGAGCGTTCCCCTGCGGGCCGGGACACCGAGGGCCTCGGAGATGCGACGGATGGCCTCGTCGGAGAGCTCGGGAGTGACGAGAGCACCCCGGTCGTTCGCGAGCACCACGTTCCCCACGGCGTTCTGGCGCAGGACGAGTTCGGTGACCGGAGCCACCTCGGCGAGCGCGCTTCGCTCCTCGGTGTCGATCCGCTCCCCCACCAGGATCCCACGCTTCGTGAAGACCGCGAGCGAGCCGAGAAGGTCGCATTCGGCGATCGTCGTTCGCACGACCTGGACGCCGAGCGCACGGCGGAGCTCCCGTTCGAGGCTCGCCGGGGCGCTCGCCGGCAACAGGGCGTGGCTCTCCCCGGCGCGGAGATACACCCCGAGGTACGGGCTGCCCGCGTAGAGCGCCCGCGCGACCGACAACCGACCCCCGCCGCGACCCGCTAGGTGGATTCGAGCAGGTCGACCTCGATGAGGCCGTCCTCGAAGCGGATCGCCTTGATGTGGACCTGGCTCGGGATGTGCTGGATGCCCCGTTCCCAGATGAACTCGTTCAAGCGCGGGTCAATCCAGACCTGCTCCTCCGCGCCGTGCATGTGGCGCGAGACGAAGCGGCGCACGGTCCGTAGCGCGTGGCCCGCGCGCCGGCGGCGCGACGGTTGGTGCATGCTCGCCCGCAGCGGCACGATGAACTCGCGCTCGAGCTCCTCGACGTGGGTCTTGCTTGCTTTCGCCATCGAACGTACTCCTTAGAGGTGCAAATGCCCGCGGCGCCAGCTGCGCCGCTTCGGATGGCGCGTAACGCGACGACTCGTGCGTTGCATGACCCAGGAAGGGACGCGACGGTTGCTCTTCGTGGCCCGGATGAGCCGAGACTTTCGGGCGAGGCTCTTGCGACGATTCGCCATCTCCCTCTCCCACCTACCGCCGGGTGATCTTGATCTCGCGACGGTCGGGCATCAGCCTCTCGAGCAGTGCACGCAGCGTGGCGTCGTCGATCGGGCCTCGCAGACGACCGCTCGCGGCGAGACCCAGCACCTGCTGCTCCACCGCTTGGGCGATATCCGGCTTCGCGAGTCGGATGCGCCCGAGCCGCTCGCGCGCCTCGGGAGTCAGCACACGACGAAGCAGTTCGGCGCGCTCCGCGTCGCGGCGCTCCATCTCCTGCTGCTGGGCCGCGAGGTAGGGATTCGCGGCCGGGTTGCTCTGCATCTCTTGGATCTGTTGCATGCGTCGCTTGCGGAGCTCCGCGAGTTCGGAATCCTCACCTTGCGCCACGCGTTCCACGCTCCGACTAGAGGTACTTGGCGAGCTCGGGTCGCTTCTCGGCGAGCGACTTCAGAAGCTCCCGGGAGACGCGGTCGAGGAGCTTCTCCCCCTCGGCGGTGATCCGCCGCCCCCGGTTCTTGTCGGCACGAAGGAGGCCGGCACCTTCGAGCTGCTGGAGGATCTCGCGCGAGATCGAACGGGAACCACTTCGGGCGTGGTAGGGGGCGCTCCCTCGATCCCGTTTCCCCCCGTATTCGGAAGCGAGCCGGGTGACCCCGACCGGGCCGGTCAGGGCGACCTTGCGAAGGACCGAGGCGCTTCGCGTGTACCACCAGTCGGTAGGAACGGGCGCGCGCTGCTTGTGGGCGCCGGTCTTCGCGAAGGCAGCCCAGGCGGGCGCGACGAGCGTAGGCCGGCTCCGGAGCTCCTGCGCGAGCCGAGGAATCAGGACCGACGGGGGAACGTCTACGACGTGGGTCATGAGCGGCGCGCGGACCCGGCGACGCTATTTAAAAGTGCGCAGAGTTTTCGTCGCACGTGCTCGAAGCTCCGAACCAGAACCGCGAGGGCGGCAACTCCGAAAGGCGCGCGGCGGTCGTTCTCGCCGCGGGCGCGTCCATCCGGTTCGGAGGGTACCCGAAGGCGCTCCTCTCGATCTGGGGAGAGACGGCGCTCGAGCGGGTCACCCGGATCTGCCGTGATTCCGGCTTCTCGCCCGTCGTCGTCGTTGTCGGTCGACATGCGAGGGAGATCCGAGACAGCCTCCGGTCCTCCAACTCGCCGCCGGACGAGATGGTGGAGAACACCGAATGGGAGGCCGGCCGTACGGGATCGGTCCAAGTGGGCCTCGCGGCGGTCGACCCTCGAGCCACAGTACTTCTTTGGCCCGTGGATTGCCCGCTAGGACGTCCGGCCTCCGTTCGGGCACTCTCGGATCGCGCTCGCGCGGAGGCGCTAGGCCTCTGGTTCCTCCCCACGTACGAGGGCCGCGGGGGTCACCCGGTCCTCCTGCAACCGGCGGTGCTGCCAAGGGTGCTCGGGATGAGGAAGTCGGCGCCGTTGCGCTCCCTCCTCCCGGAGCTCGGCCCTCAGGTCGTTCGTGTTCCGGTTCCCGACCCCGGCGTCACGGTGAACCTGAATACTCCCGCACAGTACGAGGAGGCGGTGCGGGCGCGGAACCTGGGGGAGGAGCCATGGACCGGGCGCTGACGAAACTCGCGCTCCGCCTCATGGAGCAACGGATTCCGTTCGCCCGTGCGACCGTCGTGAAGATGGTCGGTTCGGTCCCAGCGAAGGAGGGCGCAACGATGCTGCGCACCCCCACCGGCGACTGCTTCGGAACGGTGGGGGGGGCCGCTCTCGAGGAGCGGGTGAAGGACGCCGCCGCTCGCGCGCTCGAGACCCACCGGGGCGAGCTCTTGCATTTCGACCTCCAGGCATGGAAGGAGGGCGGACTCCCGAGCCTCTGCGGCGGTTCGGTCGATGTCGCGGTCGAGTACGTTCCCGCGCGCCCGAACCTACTCCTGTGGGGAGGCGGCCACGTCGCGCTCGCGCTGGCCCGTCTGCTTCCCGCGCTCGAGTTCGACCACTCCGTCGCGGACGACCGGCCGGAGTGGGTGAGCCTCGACCGGTTTCCCGAAGCGGAACGACGGGAAGTCGTCGCGGCCGAGGCGCTTTGGGATCGGTTCGAGCCGTCCGCCTTCTCCCACCTCTACCTGCTCGGCTACGATGCGCGCAAGGACACCGAGGTGTTGTACCACTCCCTCGACAAATTCTCCGGAAGGGTCGGCCTCATCGCGAGCGCCGCCAAGCGGGAGCACGTGTTCGCGGAACTGCGCCGTCGCGGTGTGAGCGAATCTGAGGTTGGGCGGATTCGCTCCCCCATCGGCGTCGACATCGGCGCCGAGACCCCGGCGGAGATCGCGGTGAGCGTCGTCGGCGAGGTCGTTCGCGACCACCGCGCGGATCTGGGCCGGGTTCCGAGCGCCGAGCGACGCGCGCGGGAGGAGGCCCATGGCATCGCGGCCCCTTAGGACCCGAGTGAACGGAACCGCGCTCGAGCGGACCGTTCCCGACGAGAGGATTCTTCTCGACCTGCTCCGGGAGGACCTGCGCCTCACCGGCACCAAGCGCGGCTGCGATCTAGGCACCTGCGGGTGCTGCACGGTCCTCCTCGATGGCCGCCCGACACTCAGCTGCCTGACCCTAGCACGCTCCGCCGAGGGACGCGAGGTGACCACCATCGAGGGAGTCACGCCCGCGGAGGGACTCCATCCGGTCCAGCGCGCGTTCGTCGAGCGCGGTGCCACGCAGTGCGGCTTCTGCACTCCCGGGTTCATCCTCACCTCCGTCGCCCTCCTCCGAGACCATCCCCATCCGAGCCGCGAGGAGGTCGCCCGGGCCATCTCGGGAAACCTTTGCCGCTGCACGGGCTACACGAAGATCATCGAGGCTGTCCTCGCCGTGGGCGGGGGGAAGTAGCTTGGCCAGCGAGGCGAGCCCGTACCGGCTACTCGGGACCCGGATCCCGTACATCGAAGGACCCCTCAAGGTCTCGGGGCGTGCCGAGTACACCGACGACCTCACCCGGCCCAACCTGCTCGTCGGTCGACTGTTGCGCAGCCCTTGGCCGCACGCGCGCCTTCGGTCGATCGACGTCTCCGCGGCCCGCAAGATGCCGGGAGTGGCCGCGGTGCTGACCGGGGAGAAGTACCCGACGACCTTCGGCGTGCTACCCATCACCCACGACGAGACGGCCCTCGCGGTCGGCAAGACCAGGTACATCGGCGACATCCTCGCCGCCGTCGCCGCCTCCGACGAGCTCAGTGCGGAACGGGCGCTCGCGGCGATCCAGGTGGACGCCGAGGTGCTCCCCGAGTACTCCGACCCGCACGTGGGACTCGGGGCGGTGGCGGAGCCGATCCACAGCCGGGGCTTGAACGGCTCGAACATCCAGAAGGAGGTGCACCAGCATTTCGGGGACGTCGACGCCGCCTTCGCCGAGGCGGCGCATACCGTCCGGGTCCGGGGAACCTTCGCGGGCGTCACCCACGCCTTCACCGAGCCGCTCGTCACGATGGCGGAGGCGACCCCCGATGGCCGGCTTACCGTCTGGAGCGCGACCCAGGTGCCGCACTACCTCCACCGCGCGCTCTCCGAAGTGCTCGGCATCCCGCTCCACCGAATCCGTGTGCTGAAACCCGAGGTGGGGGGAGGGTTCGGGGGCAAGTCCGACCCGCTGCCGCACGAGATCGTCTGCGCCGCGCTCGCGCTCGAGACCGGACGCCCGGTGAAGATGCTCCTTGACCGGGAGGACGTGTTCCTGACCAATCACGGCCGGCACCCCACCCAGAACGACCTCCGGGTGGCCGCGGACGCCGAGGGCCACCTGCTCGCCTACGACTTGAGCGCCGTCATCGACGGCGGGGCGTGGAGCTCCTTCGGGACGGTCACCACCTACTACAACGGCGTGCTCGCGATGGGCCCGTACCGGGTTCCGAACTTCCGCTACCACGGCCGTCGCGTTTACACCACCAAGCCACCCTCCGGCGCGATGCGGGCCCACGGCGGTACCAACGTCCGCTACACCATCGAGACGGCGCTCGACGAGCTCGCGGAGAAGCTCGGGATGAGCCCGTTCGAGCTCCGCATGAAGAACGCGCTGCCGCCCAACTCCACCACCATCACCCAGTTCCGGATCACCTCCACCTCTTTCCTCGCCTGCCTCAAGGCCGCGCGCGAGCGCAGCGGATTCGACGAGAAGTTCCGGAAGCTCCCCTACGGGCGGGGGATCGGCCTCGGCTGCGGCTTCTACATCTCGGGCTCGAACAGCCCGATCCATTTCACGCCGAAGATGCCGCAGTGCACGGTCCACCTGAAGGCCGACATGGACGGAGGGATCGCCGTCCATTGCATGCAGGCCGACATCGGCCAGGGATCGAACACGCTCCTCGCGGCGATCGTGGCCGAGGTGCTGGGCGTGCAGCTCGAGCGTGTGCACGTCGTCCCCGTCGACTCCGACGTCTCGCCGGTGGACATCGGCAGCTACTCGAGCCGCGTTACGTTCATGATGGGCAACGCCGCTCGCCAGGCGTCGGAGCGGCTCCTCGCCCTGCTGCTGGCGGCCGCCCACGAGCTCACGGGCTATCCGGCCAAGCAGCTGCGCGTGCGCGAGGAGCGGTACGAGGTCGCGCACCGGCCGGAGGTGGGCGTGTCGTACCTGGAGGCGCTCCACAAGGCGATGGAACATTCCGGGGCGCTCCAGGCGAGCGGAGCCTACACTTCTCCGCCGATGGGGGGCACGCACAAGGGGGCTCGCGCCGGTACCGCGCCCGCCTACTCCTTCGCGGCGTACGTCGCCGAGGCGTCGGTCGACGCGGAGACCGGATTCTTCGCCGTGGAAAAGGTCTGGGCCGCGTTCGACTGCGGTCGCCCGCTCAACCGCCTCGCGGTCGAAGGACAGATCGAGGGTTCGATCCACATGGGGCTCGGCCAGTTCATGGGCGAGTCGATGAACTATCGGGGTTCGCGGCTGCTCAACCCGTCCCTCCTCGAGTACAAGATCCCCACGCCCCAGCAGATGCCCGAGGTGGAGGTACTGCTCGTGGGCGCCGACGACCCTGAGGGGCCGTTCGGGGCGAAGGAGGCGGGAGAGGGACCGCTCGTGGCCATCCTTCCGGCCGTCGGCAACGCGCTGTACGACGCGGTCGGGGTCCGGTTCTACGACCTTCCGGTCACGCCGGACAAGGTCTGGAAAGGGATCGAGCGCCGCCGCGCCGAGGGCACTCCCTGGAAGGGGACGTAGCGATGCACCTCGACCCGTTCGAGCTTCACGAGCCGGCCACTGTCGAGGAAGCGCTCGAGCTCGCGGGCACGCTCTCGGGGAAGTTCGATTACCTTGCCGGCGGCACCGACCTCCTCCCGAACTACAAGATGCACATCAATCTCCGGCCCCACCTCATCTCCCTCGAGCGCGTCTCCGAGCTCCGGGGCGTGAGCTCGAACCGGATCGGCGCGATGACCCGGCTCGCGGAGGTCGAGGAGAGCCCGGATCTCAGCCGCGCCTACCCCGGGGTTGCCGAGGCGGTCCGAGAGGTCGCCACGCCGCTCGTTCGCGCGAGCGGCACGGTGGGAGGGAACCTGCTCCTCGAAACGCGCTGCTTCTTCTTCAACCAGACCTATCCCTGGCGGCAGAGTCTCGGGTTCTGCCTCAAGGCGGACGGCGACCGATGCCACGTCGTCCCGCAGAAGGAACGCTGCTACGCTACCTTCTCGGGGGACCTCGCGCCGGCGCTCGCTGCGCTCGAAGCGGAGGTCGAGGTCGCCGGGCCTTCGGGTCGGCGTCGCATGCCCGTCGAGCACCTGTACAACGCCGCGGGGGACGGGATCCTCCGGCTCTCGCTCGTGCCGGGCGAGATCGTGGTGGCGATCCATTTTCCCGAGTCCGCGCGACGTGCGCGCTCGGCGTACACCAAGCTCCGGGTCCGCCCCTCGTTCGATTTCCCCGAGCTGGGGGTCGCGGCCGCGGTGTGGGGGGCGGCCGAAGCGCCGGAGAAGGTCCGGCTCGCGATCGGCGGGCTCGAGACGTACCCCCGCCGCTTCGACGAGGACACCGACGCGCTCGCGGGAGCGCCCCTCACGGACGCGCGGGTCAGAACCGTCGCGGAGGCGGTGACCCGGCGGGTGCGGCCCGTGCACAACACCTTCCTCCCGCCCGACTACCGACGGCGGATGACCGAGGTGTTCGTGCGGCGCACGCTCTCCCGCGTGCGCGCACCGAACGGGAGCGTGGCGGCGTGAGCGAGCCGGCGTTCGACCTCGTGGAGCTTCGTCGGTTGCGGATCCACGAGGAGGTACTCGACCAGGATGTGGCGAAGCTCGTCCAGGAGCTGGAGCGATCCGAGGAGATCGTCGAGCCGATCTGGGTCGACCGGGCCACCTGGGTCATTCTGAATGGCCATCATCGGTTCGCGGCGCTGCGCGCTCTCGGGGCCGAGCGGATCCCGGCGTGGCTGCTCGACTACCAGGACCCCAGGATCCGCCTCGCCCGCTGGGGGGAAGGCCCTCCTCTCAGCAAGGCCGAGGTGCTACGGCGCGCGGCCGAGGGACGCCCGTTCCCTCCCAAGACGAGCCGTCATCTCCTCGACTTCGAGCTGCCTTCCCGCCGCACGCCCTTGTCGGCGCTCCGGGCGACACCCGGTCGAGCTCCCACCCGTTCCGCATCGACCTAGGCTGCCGCACGTAGCGGCCCGCGTGCTTCCGACGAAGGCCCTGAGCGTCACGGGGGGGGCGTTCTGGGGGGGGGGCGTTCTGCGGGGGGCTTCACCGGAACAAGCCAATGGTGTTCGTGCTCTCGCTCGGCGCTGGGAGCTCTCCCAGGGTCACCCAGCGATACGCGGAGTGTCCGGTGGGATGGGGAGCGCGAGTCTTCCTTCGGCCAGGCGCCGAAGGACCTCGGTCAGCGCTTCGACCTCGACGGAACGCACCCGCTCGCGAAGCCGCTCCGGGGTCTCTCCCATTTCGATCGCCAGCTCCCGTTGGGCGAGGATGGGTCCCGCGTCGACCGCCTCCGTCACCAGATGGACGGTGGCCCCCGTTCGAACCTCACCGGCGGCCAGCACGGCGGCGTGGACGCGCAGGCCGTACATCCCT
>JAKIWX010000032.1 GCA_022749845.1 Thermoplasmata archaeon | reverse complement strand
GCGCCACCCGCGCCCCTCGGGCGTGAAGTGCGGCGATCGTCTCGCGGATGCCGGCGATCCTTGGCGAACGCTCCAGAATCTCTCCGATCTCCGTCGCCGAGTGGCCGCGCGCGAGCGCGAGTAGGCCTCTCAGGTGCTCCTTCTCCCCCGTGCCGCCGGCCAAGAACTTCGCGTTGAGCCTCGAAAACTCCTCCGATCGACCAAGGGCCGAGGCGATGAACGCCCAACCGTGGCCCCGCGTGATCGTCCCGTCTACGTCGAGGGTGACGAGCTTCCAGGAGAACGGGCTCACGGACGCCTCGCCGGGGATCCTCGAGGGGCTCCCCGGGAACCGAGCAGGATTCCCCCGACCCACAGCCCTAGGAGCGCGACCGCGGCGAATGGTACGGCATGAAGCAGGGCCCCTGGGCCCACCGGCAGAATAGCCCCCAGCGCCAACACGCCGACGAACGTGAGCAGCAGCCCCGCCATGACCCGCCGTTGACGCCGTCGCAACGACTTGAGCTCCGAATCTGTCGACGTAAGCGCCTCCACGGCGGAGGGACCCGCACGCTTCCTTAACATCGGCCCAGCCTACTTTAGCAGCAAGAGGAAAACTCTAAGTATCGTATCAATATACCGATATTGGAAAGGCGATATCATGTGGCACCTCGGGATGTTCGGGGGAAAGCGCCGCGGCCTGCGGATGTGGGTTCTGTTCATGCTCCGCTCGAAACCGCGCAACGGGGTCGAAATCATGGACGAGATGGAGGGAATGAGCCAAGGCTGGTGGAGGCCCTCTCCTGGTTCCGTCTACCCGCTCCTCGATGAGCTTCGGAAGGAAGGGTACATCCAGAAGAAGGAGGACGGGCGGTACGAACTCACGGCGAAGGCCAGCGAGGAGTTCAACTGGGGAGGCCCTCCCTGGATGGGCGGCCGATGGGGTCGCTCCATCCAGGGCGCCGTCGAGGAGATCGGCGCCCAGCTCTCCTTCCTTGAGGAGTCGGCGCCAACCGCCGCGAAAGAGATCGAGGGCGCGCGGGCCGAACTCCATCAGCTGGCCGAACGTCTCGAGGCCATCTCTCGAGGCAAGTGAACATGCCACCGTCCCCGGGCGGTGCGATCGTCGCGGAGGATCTCGTCAAGGTGTACAACGGCAAGGTCCACGCCGTCGACGGCGTGGGTTTTGCCGTCAGTCCGGGGGAGGTGTTCGGTTTTCTCGGACCGAACGGCGCCGGCAAGACCACGACCGTCTCGATGCTCTCGGCGGGACTGCGGCCGACCTCCGGGCGCGCCCTGATCGACGGGCTCGAGGTGAGTAAGCACGCGCTCGAGGTGAAGCGTCGGATCGGTGTCATCTTCCAGGAGTCGACCGCCGACGGCGACCTGACGGGGCGGGAGAACCTCGAGGTGGCCGCCGGAACGTACGGCATCTCCCGCGCCGAGGGGAACCGCCGAACGGAGGCGCTGCTCGATCAAATGCAGCTCGCGGACGCGGCCGACCGGTTCGCCAAGACCTACTCGGGAGGGATGCGCCGCCGCCTCGAACTCGCGGTGGGCCTCGTCCACCGTCCCAAGATCCTCTTCCTCGATGAGCCCACGCTCGGGCTCGACCCCCAAGGACGTGCCGGGTTCTGGACCTTCATCCAGAAGCTGCGGGACGAGACCGGTCTCACGGTGTTCGTCACCACCCACTACCTCGACGAGGCGGACTCGATGTGCGACCGGATCGCCATCATCGACCACGGCAAGATCGTGGCGACCGGCTCGCCGAACGAGCTCAAGGACCGGCTCGGGGGCGACGTCGTGACCCTGAAGACGGCCGAGGGCGCCGCGGACATGAGCGCCGTCCTGAAGCTCCTCAACGGGGTCGTCAGCCTGCAGAAGCAGGACGGGTCCTACCGCGTGAAGTGCGCGAGCGGGGAGACGCTCGTCCCGCTCGCCGTGGAAGCGTGCGCCCGCGCCGGCGCGGGCGTGACCGGAGTCATCGTGAAGCGGCCGAGCCTCGACGAGGTGTTCCTCGAGTACACCGGACGTGAGTTCCGCGAAGAGGAGGGGCCGAGCGCCACCGACCGAGCGGTGATGATGCAGCGGGTGCGCGGTGCCCTCGGGGGGCGACGCTAGTGCTACGGGAGCTGAGGGCCCTCACCCGACGCGAGTTCCTGAAGCTCGCAAGGAATCCGCAGGCGCTGTTCACCTCGCTCCTGCTGCCGCTCCTGTACCTTCTTCTGTTCGGCCAGGGGTTCAACATCAATCCCACCGCCGCGCTCCCGCCCGGTACCCCTCCCATCGTCGCGCACCAGGTGCTCCTTCACTACTTCCGCGGCGCGCCGAACTACTACTCGTACTTTGCCGCCGGAATGGTGGGGTTCGTGGCCGTCACCGCGACCCTGTTCATCGGGGCGAACGTCATCTTCGACAAGCTGTTCGGCATCTTCAAGCGCACGCGCGGGACCCCGGCGCCCTCCGCCGCGGTGTTCGGCTCGCGCCTCATCGCGGGCTCGGCGCAGCCGATCGCGCTAGCGTTCTTCGTTCTCGGGCTCGCCCTCCTGTTTGCCCACGTTCCCGGGCTGAGCGGCCTCCACGTCACCGCCCAAGTGACGGCCGTAGGGGTCGTGGAGGTGTTCCTCGCGATTGTACTCCTCTCCCTCATGTTCGCGACGCTCTTCCTTACGTTCGGCATCCTGCTCGATGTCCCCCAAACGTACTTCGCTGCGGTGAACCTGCTCAACCTCCCCGTGCTCCTCACCTCGGACGCGCTCTACCCGTGGGGATCCATGCCCGTGTGGCTCCAGAACATCTCGCAGTACAACCCGGTCTCCCTCGCCGTGAACGTGCTCCGGGAGACCTTCTTCGGCGCCGGTCAATACCCGTTCGGCCCTGGAGTCTACCTGCTCGGGCTCCTCGGCTGGACGGTCGTGCTGATGGGGATAGGCATCTTCCTCGTGAGCCGCGCGCTCCGCCCCCTCGAGTAGGCGCGCGGAGGCGGGCTCGGGCTCCTAGGGTTTGCCGGGGGGCCCTCGCTTCCCGGCTCGCTGGGCCGGGAGCGGGGGTCGTCCGCTCGGGGCCGCCTTCGCCGATTCCGAAGGTGCGGGCGCAGGTGGGGACTCCGCGCCGTTCCCGTCCGGGTCGAGCCAGGTGCGCATCGCGAAGCGAGGGTCCCCGATGGTGTAGTCGAACTCCGGCGTGATCGCCCGGGTCCGGCCCCGTCCGGGGCGCAGCGACGGGACTCGGGTGTAGAGCTCCTCCCGGGTCGACGGGTCCGCCTCCCAGGCCCGGAGCGCCCCGATGGGCGAGAGGATCGTCGTGACGAGGCCGACGGCGGCCACGATGGTGAACTGCACCACCGTGAAGACGTGGAGCGTGAGGAGCGTGACCGCCATCGCGAGCTCGACGGCGCCGCGGCTCGAGACGAGGTAGCCGACGGCGAGGGCGTTCGGCTCCGACCACTTGAGCGCCCGGGCCATCCCGTAGCCGGTCACCACCTTGGTGAGGAGCGCGGTCGCGAGGAGGAGGACGAGCAGGAGGACGTTGAGCGGGCTCGCGAGGAGCCGCAGGTTCATCTCGATCCCGACGAAGGCGAAGAAGAGTGGGATGAAGAATCCCCAGGTGACGGTGTCGAAGACGAGGCTGATCGAGCGGTGCGCCTTGAGGCCGGCGCTCTCCCGGGTGACGAGGAGCCCCGCGTAGAACGCGCCCACGACGAAGGTGAGGCCCAGGTACTGGCTGAACAGCGATGCGCCCAGGACGATCACCATCAGGACGGCGAACCCGCTCTCCCGGGTCCGGAGCCCCGCCTGGATCCGCTCCTGGGTGCCCGCCCACCAGTTCGTCTCGCGCAACGTGCGCAGTCCCATGTGGATGGCGAGCATCGCCGCGATGAACAGGCCGACCGAGATGCTGGCGATCAGGATCGCCGTGAATCCGTTGCTCGAGCCGGTCTGGACCTGCAGCAGCACCGCGAAGACGCTCACGGCGACGAGCTCGTTCACGAGCGCGCAGTTCATGACGAGCCGGCCGAGCGCGGACTTGGTGAGCCCGAACTCGATGAGCATGATCCCCATCACGGGGAGCGCGGTGATCGAGAGGGTCAGCGCAAGGAAGAGCGCCGAGACGAACGGGGTTCCCGGGTAGAGGAAGTGGATGGCCGTCGCCATGCCCGCGAACGGTACGGCAAAGATCAGCACCCCCATGATGGCGTTCGGGGCGCCCATGCGGTAGATCTGCTCGGGGACGATGTCGAGTCCCGCTAGGAACAGGATGAACACCGTGCCGAGCGTCTGGATCGCCACGAGCTCGGGCCCGAGGCTCGACAATCCGATGTACGGGCCGAGCAGCGTCGGCCCGAGGAGCACCCCGACGAGAAGCTGGCCGACGAGCGCGGCCTGACCGAGCCGGTTGGCGACCTCGCCGGCAACGACCGCACTCGCCAGAAGAAGCGAGAGGTCGATGATGAACTGGGTGGTGGAGGCCATTCTTCGGTAACCCGGACGGTCCGCCCCGGTACGTTCGGAGGGTGCGCTCCCGCCCCTTTAACCTGAGCCCGGCATTGGACATTGAGCCGTCACGGCGGGAGGGGGAGGTTGGGCAGGAGCGAGCGGCGCACCGCCGAAGCTCGACGGGGGACGCCAACGGAGCCCTTCGACTCGCAGGAGCAGCGGGGCCTCAGGGAGCAGCGGGGGCGGGAGGAGCTCTTCGATGTGCGGCGGGAGGCCGGCGTTCCGTTCGTGGCCTTCCAGGTCACGAACCCTGTTCGGAGCACTCGCTACACGGTCTACTGGCCGACGTTCCCCGCCCCGGCCCCGATCAGCTGCGACTGCGCGGACTTCGCCCATCGTGGGCTGGGCGTCTGCAAACACATCGAGGCGGTTCGGCTCTGGACGCAGGAGCACGCCGGAGAGTTCGAGGCGTCCGCCCCGAGTCCGGACGGGAAGTTGGCCGGAAACCTTTGGCGGGAGATCGACCGGCGCTCGAGCGCCCTCCGCGCGATTCCGCCCGTCCGAGCCTCGAGCCTGCGATGGGCGGAGCCCGTGTTGCTGAACTTCGGTGGGTAAGCGGACTGCAGCTCCCGCCCAGCTGCGCGCACTTCGGCGAATGCTATAGGCCGAGGGAAGGAAAGGAAGGGGTTGTGACGGCGAGCCCTGCAGGCGCCTAGGTGCTCATCCCGGGGGCGCCCTTGAGGGCCTTGATCTTGTAGTACTCGGGGTCCACGATGACCTCGCCGTTGACGCCCATCGTCTCGATGCTCCTCAGCTGGATACCGCTCGAGGCCTTGGCCGCCTGCCAGTCGGGGATGGGGATCGAGAACTTCTTCTCGACCTCCGTCCGGTAGATCGGTCCCGAGTTGTACGAGCAGAACGGGATGATGCGCCCGTCCGGGACGGCGTAGTGGATATCGCAGCGCATCAGGCGCTGGATATCGTAGTCGTACGCGTCCTGGAAGTGCATGTTCCCGATGTAGAGCGTCCGCCAGGTGAACTTCGCGAGGGCTTCCTTGTTCCCCTCGGTGAAGATCCCCGCGATGACGCGCACCGCGTTCTTCTCGTTGATCCCCTCCGGGGCCTTCGCGAAGTCGAAGTACTTCGCGACGTCCCGCATCAGACCCGCGCCGGCGACCGCCGCACGGACCCGGGCAAAGCGCGCGTCCCGGTACTTCTCGATGAGCTCCTCGACGTTCTCGAAGAACCCGTCGACGTCCATGAACCGGGGGAGCGGCGTGATCTTCTGGCCGTCCTTCGAGACGAACGCGAAGGTGGCGCAGCCGCAGCCGGGGTGCGTCGTGAGGGTCATTTTCTCCTGGCCCTTCAGGATCGACACGAGCTCGGAGATCGGGGCTACCGACGGAACGGGGAAGAAGTCCGACTTCTCGAACGGTCCGTCCGTGCAGAGGATCCGGACGAGGTCCGACTGGGTGAACCTCATCTGGAACCGGTCCCGGTCGGGGATACGCGCGGTGAGCGCGACCGGCTGGAAGTTGACCCCGCGGACGACGTCGATGTTGTCGATCGCGAACCGGACCGTGGGCCAGATCTCCTTCTCGTTGAACCCGCCGACGAGGGTCGGGACGAGCACGACGCTGAGCGGCTTGTCCGGCTTCCCTTCGAGGAGCTCCTCGGGCGGGGAGTGGGTCTCCCGCGCCGCCTGGATCGCCTTCTGCTTGACCTTGAGGAGCGGGACGCCCCGCACCTTCCGGTACATCTCGTCGTCCAGGCCATCGAACTGGAGGTAGAGAGTGTGCAGGCCCGCGTTACGGGAGGCCTGGGCGAAGCCGGGCTCGTTCGCCATGCGGATCCCGTTCGTGGCGACCTGGATCTGCTTGAACCCGAGCTCGCGCGCCATCGAGCAGGACTCGATGAACAGCGGGGAGAGCGTCGGCTCGCCGCCCGAGAACTGGACGGCGACGCCGCCCACGGGCTTCTGCTCGCGGAGCGTCTTCAGCATGAAGTAGATCTGTTCGCGGGTGGGCTCGTAGACGTACCCCGCGGCGTTCGCGTTCGCGAAGCAGACCGGGCACTTCAGGTTGCAGCGGTTGGTAAGGTCGATGAGCGCAAGCCCCGTGTGGGACTTGTGGTGGCTGCACATACCGCACGTGGTCGGGCAGCCGCGGAACTTCTCGTAGTAGGGGTTCTCGTAGCCGACGCCGTCGTGCGCGTACACCTCCATCCGGAGGTAGAAGTCGACGTCGTTCGAGATGATGTCCCAGAAGTAGCCGTGGTTACGGCAGGTCTTCTCCATGATGACCCGGCCCTCCTTCTCGCGGACGACGGCCGGGATGACCTTGATGCACTCCGGGCAGACCGACGCGGTCTTTCGCGGCAGTCCACGCGGGGCCTGAAACTCCTTCATGACCCTTGCTGGCATTTTTTCTTCCTTGACCCGGGTCTGCCTTCGCGGACCCAGTCAAACGGGCCACCCTCCGCTGGCTACATAATCCATGTGTCGTTCCCGCAGCGACATGTCTACCCCTCCCATGACGAGGATTCGCACGGTAGCCCTAGCTACAGATGCGGGTGGACACGCATCCGTACGTCTTCCTCTTTATGCCTCCGGGGGCCTCTCCAAGGACGCTCCCCTATGCCGAAGCGGCGTCCGAAAGCAACGAAGCGATCCCAGGTGGCGGCCGCGAAACCTCCCCCACGGAAGACCCCATCGGCCCCCGCTGGCCGATTCGTAGGACGCGACGGATCCCCCGTCCTCGAGCACTACCCGCCCAAGGACCCTGGCCTCTCGCTGAGGGGCCCCGCCCCCTCCCCTTCCCCTCCTTCGGCCGCGCCCGGTCCTCGCTCCGCAGCCCCGACCTCGGCGGCCGCCCCCACCGCGCCGGGCGCCTCCGGGACGCCGGCGGGAGGCACGCTCCTCAACCTCGAGGCGCCGTTCGACGTGGACGAGTTCGCCCAGCAGCTCGGGGAAACTCGGATCCAGGTGGACGTCCCTCGCGACCTCCTCGCGGAGGTGCTGCGGCGGGTCGCGGATTTCATGGGGTTCGGGATCTACGTCTACGACATCCACGTCGCCCCGGCTCCCTCCGACCAGCTGAAACTGTTCCGTCTCGAACTTACCCGGGTCGACTTCTCCGCGGCCGATCGGCGATGGAACCCGTTCGAGGAGCGCGGCCGCTCGGACACGCCCTTCGGGCCCGGCGGCACCCCCGCGCGCCGCACGTAGGCACCCCCGTTTTGTATCCCGCCTAGCCTCCCTGCTCCGAGACCATGGCGGAGACGTCGGACGTGGGATACTTGAAGGCGGAACTCGGAGCGTTGCGACGCGAGCTCTCCGAGCTGCACGTGGAGCAGCGGGAGATGGCGAAGACGCTCGAGGAACTGACGGCGACGTTCCGCTCCCTCGCGATGCACCTTGGCATCGCCGCGGAGCCGTACCGTAAGGGCGCCGACACTTCGCGTCGGGACCTCCCCGGGTTCGCCTAGCGGGATAGTATCGCCAGCTCGGCCGTCGCCCCCCAGCGGATCCTTCCAAGCCCGCAGCTCATGCCGATCGTCTACACCGTCCGCTCGCACGACCCGCGGACCCACCGAATCGCCTTCCGCATCGACCTCCCGGCCTCGCCGGAGGAGAGCGCGGAGCTCGTCCTCCCGACCTGGTCTCCGGGGACGTACGAGATCCGGGAAAGCGCCCGGGAGGTCCGCGACCTCACGGCGAGGGAGTCCCCCGGCGGTCCCTCCCTCGTCGTGGACCGGACCGAAAAGAACCGCTGGCGAATCGTCGGAACGAAGGGCAAGGAGGTCGAGGTGGACTACGAGGTGTACGCGCACGATCTCCTGGACGACGGGCTCGATGCCGATGCCGTCCACCTCTTCCTGAACGCTCCCCGCTGTTTCCCGTGCCTCGAAGGACACCGGGACGACCCGGTCGAGGTCGTGCTTCACCTCCCCGCCGGTTGGAGCGCCTTTGCCGAGTTGCCGCGGGTCGGCGAGCACCCTCCCCGCTTCCGAGCCGCAGATTACGACGAGCTCGTCGACAGCCCGATCGATTGCGGGCTCCCCGTGGAGGTGCAGTTCCGGCCGAAAGGGATTCCCCACCGCATGTTGCTCTGCAGCGGACCGGGCAACTTCGATGCGCACCGGCTCGAGGAGGACCTGCCCCGCCTCGTCGAGGCGACGATCGACTACTTCGGTGACTCCCCGCTCAAGGGGTTCACCTTCTTCACGCACCTGAGCGACCGCCGCCGGAGCGGCCTCGAGCATCGGGCTTCCACCTCCCTCATCGCGAACCGGCAGATGTTCCGTCCCCGGTCCGCGTACGAGGAGTTCCTGCTGCTGTGCTCCCACGAGTACTTCCACGTCTACAACGTGAAACGCATCCACCCGAAGGTGCTGGAGCGCCCCGACCTTACCCGGGAGACGTACACCCGGCTCCTCTGGCTGATGGAGGGCACGACCGACTACGTCGCGACGCTCCTCCTCCGGTACGCAGGATTGGACACGGCCTCCCGAACGCGGGAGAAGATCGCCACCCACGTGCGGAACTACCGTCAGGGCCCGGGTCGACTCGTGCGCAGTCTCGAGGAGGCCTCGCTCGTCTGTTGGATCGACCTGTACCGCCCGTACGAGGAGTCGCGGAACCAGTCGGTTTCCTACTACACCAAGGGAACGCTGGTCTCCTGGTGCCTTGACCTTGAGATCCTCCATCGGACCGGCACGGAGCGCTCGTTGCAAACCGTCCTGCGCCACCTCTGGACGGAGTACGGCAAGACCGGGCGGGGCATCGAGGAGGAGGAAGCGCAGGCGATCTTCGAGCGGGCGACCGGCCTCGACCTTGGGAGCTTCTTCGACCGCTACATCCGAGGGACGCAGGAGGTCGACTTCGCCGCCTTTGCTCGTCTCGCGGGCCTGAGTTGCGAGCCTGTGGCTCCCAAGGAAGAGCCGGAGAAGCCTATCCCCGGCTACCTCGGGGTGGAGTTCGCGCCCGAGCGCGGGGAGCTCAGGATCCGGGAGGTGCTCGACGGGACGCCGGCTCGGAAGGCCGGGATCAGCCCGGACGACGAGATCGTGGCGATCGACGGGATACGGGTGAACGCCTCCGGGTTCGGAGACGCCCTGGCCCGCCTCCCCCCGGGTTCGGCCACGGAGATTACCTTGTTCCGGCGAAGGGTGCTCACGAGCGTCCGCCTCACGACCGCGAGCCCGCCCCCCGAGAAGTACCGTATCGAACCCCTCGAGGTTGCGGGACCCTTGGAGCGGAAGGTGTACGAAGCCTGGTTGCGCTCTCCGTGGGAACCATCGAAGCCCGGCGCCCCTAACGGAAGCGGGCTCACGCGCGGCTAGGGGGCCGCCTCGAGTCGCGGTAGGGCCTTGCGACCGTACCGCCAGGCGCCCTCCATCGGGTAGAGGCGCCGGAGCGCCGTGTTCACAACCACGCCGATGCGGGTCGTGCCCGCCGGCGTGTCCGTCACCTGGAGCGTGACGCGAACCTCGGGGTGCAGGCGCACGAGGACGACATCGTACGCTCCACCCCGTTGGACCTGGAAGTCGAACTCCGAAGGCTGGGCACCTGGCCGGACGGTGGTGACCGCCTCGACCCGGCCCCCGCTTTTCGGCAGCTGCTCGCGGGTGAGCCCGTCGAGTCGACCGCAGTGTCGGCACCGACCTCGCGCCGGGAACGAGAGCTTCCCACAGGCCCCGCAGCGCTCGGCCTCCAACCTCCACCGGCTCGGCAGGTTCTCTAGGTAGGTCGGAAGCGGGAGATACGCTCCTTCCGAGACGGTGGCAAGCTCTACTTCGTTCCCGGAGACCGCGGAGCTAGGCAGGTGCACGGGCGCGGAGGAGGTCGGGTTCCAGGACGTTTCCCCAGGGAACGGACCGAGGCGTGTCACGCGCAGGCCGAGCCGGCTTCCCGGAACCTGCACCACCCGGGTCCCCTCGCCGCGAGCCTCGCGCAGGAGCTCCCGCAGGAGCCATATCGGTGAGCCGGAGCTCGCGGTCGGGAGGTCGGCCGGCTCCCCATCGATCCCCGAGACCTCGATGCCTCCCTTCCCTTCCCCGCCGACCTGGAGTGCGATCGCTCGCGCGCCAAGCCCGGAGGCGGGGTCGACTGCAAGGTGAAGACCGGGGGGGGTCGATGGGTCGGCCAGCATCTCGGCGAAGGCCGGCGGTTCGGGGTTCGCGAGATGCGCGGGAAGCTGTTCGAGCCCGAGCGCGGTCTGAAGCTGCTCCGGAAGATCCGGTGGTCCATCGGCCCACACTGTGAGCCGGTCGAAGCGCCGCGCCCCTCCCGCGGTAGCGTCCCCAAGCGTGAGCTCCGCAGCCGCCACTAGGAGCGTGAATCGGTCCTCGTCGGGGGCGAATTGGGGCTCGCCCGAGATCCTGCGGGCGCCTTCGGCAAGCGCCGCCGCTCTGAGGATCGCCAACGCTAGCTCGCCTCGAACAGCGTGACGGTCGCCGAGGCGCCGGACCCCCCGACGTTCTGGGTCAGCGCGCGTGCGGCGGCCGGAACCTGGCGCTTCTCCGCCTGCCCCCTCAGCTGCAGGAACACCTCGGCGGCCTGGCTCGCCCCTGTGGCCCCAATCGGGTGGCCCTTCGCCTTGAGTCCGCCGTCGGGGTTGACGGGGAGGCGGCCGCCGAGCGCGGTCTCGTGCGCGAGCGTCATCGCGGCCGCCCCGCCGGGCGGGGCGAGTCCGAGGTCCTCGATCGCGAGGAGCTCCGCGATGGTGAAGCAGTCGTGCAGCTCCGCGAAGGAGAGCTGCGTCCGATCCCACGGGGAGCGCCGGAACGCCTCCTCCGCCGCGCGCCGGGTAGCGGCGAGGCTCGTCAACGAGGCTCGGTCCTGCACGGCGAGTGAGTCCGACCCGGCCCCGGAGCCCACGATGAGCACGGGAGAATCGGTGTAGCGGCGCGCCCGGGAGGCGGAGGTGAGGAGCAGCGCCGCAGCACCGTCCGTGACGGGGCAGCAATCGAGAAGGCCGAGCGGGTCTGCGACGCGCGGGGAGCTCAGGACCTCCTCCCGGGTAATCGCCTTGCGAAACTGCGCTTTCGGGTTGAGGAGCGCGTGGGCGTGGTTCTTTACCGCCACCTCCGCGAGCGCTTCCCGCGGGGTGCCAAACTCGTGCATATGCCGGGAGGCGAGAAGCCCGTAGACCCCAGCGAAGGTGAGGCCCGCCAGGCGCTCCCACTCCGTGTCGCCCGACACGCCGAGCCAGTACCGTCGCCGTCGCGAAGGAGCGTCGGTCATCTTCTCGAGACCCACCACGAGCACCGCGGAGCGCTGGCCGCTCTCGATCGCCTGGATGCCCGTTCGGAGGGCGAACCCCGCGCTCGCGCAGGCGTTCTCCACCCTCGTCACCGGCGCGCCCTCGAGCCGTGCCTCCTCGGCGAGCACCGCCGAGACATTCCCGATCTGCCAACCGTTGAATCCCAACGTGCCGAGATACGCCTCCTCCACCTCGCGGTGGTCGATCCCCCGGTCGACGCTCGCGAACGCGGCATCGACCGCCTCGCGCAACATGGCCCGCGGCCCCTCTCGGAGCGCGCCGAAGCGGGTCTGGCCGGCCCCAACTATTGCTGCCTGCTCGGAGGGCATCGGCGGTCCCGAATGACTCAAATCGACCGAGCCGTTCGAGCTCATAACACCGGGGGCAGATTCGGTTGGGGGATGCGGCGCCGTGGGTGCTCGGAGTGTCGGGTTCGAGCGGCATGCCCGTCGCGCTACGCCTCCTCGACGCGCTCCGTGAGGCGGGCGAGCCCACCGCCCTCGTCGTATCGGCCGGTGCGGCTGCGGTGCTTCGTGAGGAGTGCGGTCTGACGCCCGAGGAGCTCGGGAAGCACGCGGACGTCAGCTACTCGGACCTCGACCTTGCTAGCCCGCTCGCTAGCGGCTCGCGCGCGACCCGCGGGATGGCCATCGTCCCGTGCTCAGGGAACACTGCGGCCAAGGTGGCCCTCGGCCTCGCCGACACCCTGCTCACGCGGGCCGCCCAGGTGCACCTCAAGGAACGCCGACGGCTCGTTCTTCTGCTCCGGGAGACCCCGCTCTCGACCATCCTCCTCGGCCACCTCGCGCGTCTCTCGGAGCTCGGGAGCACGGTGCTCCCCGCCACCGTCCCGTACTACCTGCACCCCGAACGGGTGGGGGAGGTCACCGACTTCCTTGCCGGCCGGGTGCTCGACCAGCTCGGGGTGCGTCACACACTTTACCGCGGCTGGAAAGAGGCGAGCGCGTGAGCCGACCGACACTCACGCGGGAGGGCCCGACGCGCGCGCTCGCCGCCGGCCCCGTCCAGTGGCCGCTCATCGGAGTGGCCACCCTCCTCGTCCTCCTCCTCCTCCTCACTCCCTCCCTCCTCTCGCCCGGGAGCCCGGTCGCGGGCTCCCCCCAGACCCAGGCGGTGCTCGTCGTCTTCTACGGAGCGGCAGGGGCCGGGAACCAGAGCGAGTTCCAGGTCCAGGGGGTCGAGCCCGCCGTCTACGCGCACATCTGGGTCGGGATCGCGCACGCCATTCCGTGGCCGCCGGTCCACGGCGGACGGAACCTGACCTTCGGCCGCTGGGTGAACACCACGAACCAGTTCTCGGACTCCGTGCTCGCCTCCCCCATGCCGCTCGCCGTGAACGTCACGGCCGTCTTCACCGACCGCTCGGGGGGAACGGCCTACTACGTCGGCCTCTACGCGTTCAACGTGAGCGGCTCCTCCCTCGTCATCCTCACGCTGACCCCCTCCTTGGCGGGGGAGGCCCCCGCGAGCCTGCCGCTCTCCGAGCTGCCGGTGCCGCTCCCGCTCGCCCTCGTCCCCGCGGGGAGCCGAGGATGAGGTTAGCCCGCTGGACCCTCTTCTGGGTCGGGGTGATCACCCTGCTCGTCATAGGGGAGCTCGCCGAGATCACCCGCCTCTTCACCGTCCCGCTCGCCGCCGCCTCCCTCTCCGCCTATTCGATCC
This sequence comes from Thermoplasmata archaeon, assembly GCA_022749845.1. Taxonomy (GTDB): domain Archaea; phylum Thermoplasmatota; class Thermoplasmata; order Lutacidiplasmatales; family UBA184; genus JAKIVR01. The sequence continues at coordinate 3,123 of JAKIWX010000032.1, read as the reverse complement.
TCTTCTCCCTGGTGCTGATCACGCTCCTGGCCCTCGTCGGCGCGGTGTTCGTCGGGTTCTACCTCTCCTCGCGCATCTACGCGACGCGTGGGTTCACGCCGTTCGAGCAGGAGATGCTCCGGATGCGGGAAGAGGTCCACGCGCTGGGGGAGGAGCTCCGCGCCTTTCGCGAGAGCGCCCCCGGCCGGCCCCCTTCCTCCGGCGCCCCCTCGACGGAGACGAAGGAGCAGAAGGGACCGTGAGGGTGCCTGTCCTCGACAACGGCGGCCAATGGACCCACCGGGAGTACCGCGTCCTTAGGGACCTCGGCGTGGACACCGAGATCCTGCCCAATACGCTCCGGCTCGAGGAGCTAGCTCCGGTGGACGGCGTCGTCCTGTCGGGCGGAGCCCTCTCGCTCGAAGGCACGTCGACCCTCGGCCGGGTCGGGGAATGGATCGACGCGGCCGCCTTCCCGGTCCTCGCCATCTGCGTCGGACATCAGTTCCTCGCCCGACATTTCGGAGGGGAGGTCGCGCGGGCCAGCTCTCCGGAGTTCGGCCGTGTGGAAGTGACTCGGGAGCCTGCGCGCCATCCCCTTCTCGAAGGGCTTCCCGAGAAGCTCGTCGTGTGGGAGAACCACAACGACGAGGTTCGGCGCGTCCCTCCGGGGTGGCTCCATCTCGCGCGCAGCCCGGCCTGCGCGGTCCAGGCGATGGCCCACCCCGAGCGTCCTCTCTTTGGGGTCCAATTCCACCCCGAAGTGGAGCACACCCAGTTCGGGGGCCGTCTGTTCGAGAACTTCCTCGCCCTCTGCTCCCCACCGGCCGTTCCCGTCAAGTAATCCCGAACGGTCGAACCCTCCGACCATGCGCGTACGTCGTGGCTCCGGCAGCCGGGAGGACGAGCTCCTCTCGAGAGCGGAGCGGCTCCGCAAGTCGGTGGAGCCTCTCCTTCCCCGCATGGCGCCCGGCGTGGATCCCTCCCCCTTCCGCAAGCTGCGGGAGAAGCTCGAGGGGGTGCGCGCCGAGCAGGACGACGCACGGGCCCTCGACCGAAGTAGCCGCTGGGGGGAGCCGCTCGCGCGGGCGTACGCGGGCCTGCTGCGTTTCTATCTCGACCCCTCGCCCCCCGCGCTCCTCACGGTCCGCGACGGTGGGGTCGAGCTCAGCTTCGCCCCGTTCGGGCGCACCGACCCCGAAGCGCAGATCGCCGTCCAGGGTTTCGACGACCCGGCGCGGCTGCTCGCCGGCTACCGACCGATGGCGCGCAAGGGCCTCCACTTCTTCGCGACCCCCGAGGGACTCGTCACGACCGGCGACTCCCCGGACCCTCCCAAGGGGTACCTCGCGGCCCGCGAGCGGGAGCTTCCCTACCGGTTCACCGCCGACCTCGAGGGTCGCCGGCGGTGCACGCACCTCGCCCGGGGTGAGCCACGTCCGTATCTCGAGGTTGGCTGGGCCGGGGCGAACACGAACTGGCAGGTCTGCCGCGGCTGCGCCCGGGAGGACGCCCACCTGCTCTCCGGTCTCGTCTCGGGAGCGGCCGTCCCCCGTCCCGAGGACACCTTCTCGGTCGACGCCTCCCTCGGCGTCGACTGCCGCGCGGGAGCTAGCTGCGCCCACGCGTCAGTTCCCGGACCCTCGCGTTCGCTGCTCCACCGCTACCGGCTGGGTCGACTCGACGATGCCACGATGCTCCGGGAGTACCTCGCCGAAGCCGCTCCGCACGTCCGACCCCGCGGGGAGGCGATGTTCCTCGCCGGCGGGGTCTGCTTCGGACCGGATCGAACCGCCTTCGTTCAGGCGCTCCATCCTACCCGGACCGAGCGGGCCGCCCTCGACCGGGTCCTCCCCGGAGTGCGCGGCCTGTTCGAGATCTCCGAGCCCTCCGCGAGCCTCGCCTTGGAACGACTCTGGAAGGACCATGCCGAGGAGATCGTCGCGGCGATCGAGCCCGACCCCGTGGAGGCCAACCGCCTCGCTAGCGAGGCCCGTAGGACCCCGGGGCGCGTTTCCGAGCTCCTCAAGCGCGCCGCGCATCGTGCCGAGGAGCGGGAGCGGCAGAGCTCGCTGCCCCGCTACCGACGGCTCTCGGCGGAAGGGACCTTCGTGGACGCCGTCGCCCGCGCGCAGGCGGTCTCGGGGGCGGGGGCGGCCGAGCGCGTGCTCCTCGATCGACTTCCGCGGGAAGGGAAGGAGCGAGGGCTCGCTTGGGCGCTCCTCGGTGCCCTCGGCCGGGCCGCGCCGCACGCCTGGCAGTTCTCGGATACCGAGCAGAGGTTCGGGGCGGAGCTCGAAGCGTCGGCACGGGCGCTCCTCGCCGCAGCTCCGGGAGAGTACCACGAGGCGCTAGGGCGGCTCCTCCTCGCAGCTGGGACCGCGGACTGGGGCGAGCTCGACGTGGAACCGTAGTCCCAAATAGGGGGAGCTACGTGGGGAATCTGAGGCGCGGTCCTCCGGCGACGCCCGGGCCCTTCCCCGTCCTCACGGGCGGGGAAGGGAGCGAAGCCGCAGTGCCGCTCCCCGCGCGTGAGCCCACATGCAAGAAGCTGAGACGCCGACTCCGACCGCGGTGGTCGTGGCCGGAGACGAGGAGATCCGGGTGCTGCTGCGGGGCCTGCTACGACTCCACCACTTCCGTGTGCTCGGGGAGGCCGAGGGGGTCGATGAGGCGCTCGAGCTGGTGCGCACTACCCACCCCACGCTCGTCGTGGCCGACATGACCCTACGGCCGGGAACCCCGGCGGAGCTGTTCCAGGAGATTCGAAGACTGGCCCCGGGACTCCGCTCCGTGCTGGTCTCGCCGGAGATGCCGGGCGGTGCTCCCTCGGTCGGAGCGGAGGCGCCGGACGCGCTCCTCTGCCGTCCGTTCCGCGTCCGCGACTTTGCCCAGGCGATCGGGGCCTTATCTCCCCAGTCGCCGACCGTCGTCTAGCCGGGCTAGGGCGCCGCCCAGCCTAGGATCATGCCGTAGTCAGGGCGCAGGAGTCCGCCCCAACGGCGCTTTCGTACGGAACCGGGCCAGGGCCGCGGCTTCCTCGAAATGCAGCTCGGGAGCCGGAACGACCAGGGCGTGCGGGGGCGGGCCGAACTCGAGCCTCGCGAGGGCGGGAAAGGACCCGAACCACGCGCTCGCGTCCTC
>JAKIWX010000031.1 GCA_022749845.1 Thermoplasmata archaeon | reverse complement strand
CGGCGGTCAGGCCGGGACCCTCCAGCATCCCTTGGAAGGTGGGATCGGCGAGCGACGGATTCGTGTAGTACGAGACCGAGATGTCCGCGGATGCGATGCTACCAACGATGGAACTGGTGCCGGATACCTTTAGCGACCAGGTGCTTGGCATCCCGAAGTCCCCCAGAGTGACTCCGAGGCTCGTGACGGGGAGGCCGAACGGGGTCCGGTTCAGGAGGTAGAACGTGTTCACGTTCGCGTTTTGGGGATAGAACGTCGCAAAGGTGTTGCCGTTCCCCGCCACGAGCGTAAGGGTCAACGAGGTGGCGAGATTGAGGGGAGTCGGCGTGTCGAATTCGAGCGAGAGCTTGCTCGAGTTGAACGCAGGTCCGAATCCCGCGTAGGAGACGTTGGGGAACTGCAGCCAGACCGCGTTCCCCGGCGCCGGGAGCGGCACCACTTGCGTCGCGGGGAACACGTCGGTGAAGTAGTGCGCGCCATCGGCGATTCCGTCGCCTGCGGTGTTCGGGTCGAGCGGGTTGCTCACGTACCCAGTTACCGAGCCTAGCATTTCCTGCAGCGTGGTGAGCCCGTCCCCGTCGATGTCCGTGGTGGGATTCCCCACCCCCAGCTGTTGCGCAAGGAAGTCGGTGAATCCGTTGCCCGTGCCTCCCTGGCGTGCCGGACTGCCAAACGTCTCGGCGAACCCTGGATGAGTGTGAGTGATGGTCGTTTCGTACTCGTTGGGCAACCCGTCTCCGTCCCAATCGGGGACCAGGAAGAGCGGATTCACCGAGACCCCCGTCGAGCGGTACGCCGCTGGCCAGGGCGTTTGGATGCTCACCGTGAGCGTGGCGGGGACGGAGGTAGCGTAGCTGTGCGAGGCGATCCCCGGCAAGCTCGAGGTTGCCACGACGGTCGGTCCGCTCCCATCCCCCCACTGCCAGGTGAAGGTCCAGCTCGTCGTCGCGGCGTTCAGATCCGCCCAGCTGCCGAGGACGACTTGAGTGAAATCGGCCGTGTGGTTCTCCCCGTACACGACGGCGTCGGCGTACGACGCGAGGACCATTGGAGCCGGATCGAGGACGTTCACGAAGGTTGAGAGGCGCGAGGGGCTGCCGCCGTGAAGGTCGGTGAGCACGACGGTGACCTTGTATTGGCCGGGCTCCGCGAAGGTGTGGTGCGCCACGGTGCCCCAGTGGTAGCTGTCCCACGCAGTTCCCGTGGGATTGGCGGAGCTGTCGTTCCAGGTCCAGGTTGCGTTGATGAACGGTTGCCCCGCGCGAGGCAAGGAGGTGAACGTGGGGGAAAGCACGGCCTCGAGCCCCGCTGTCTCTGTGAAGGTCGCGGGAAGCGTCGCCGCGAGCGTGAGCGGATTGACCGTCACCGTCGAACTCGTGCTCGCCATCAGCCCCTCGTTGTCGATGACCGTGAGCGTGATCCGATACGTCGCGGCACTACCGTAGACGTGCGTCGGGCCCATCCCGGTCCAGCTTCCGCCGCCCGAGACCGTGCCGTCGCCCCAGTTCCAGTAGTACGTCAGACCGTAGGCGCCGTACGAATCGGCAGCACTTGCGGTGGCGTTTGCACGTACCGGGAGGTCGACTGAGACAGTGGAGGGGGTCGTCCGGAAGCCAGCTACGGGCACCGGCTCCTTCACCGAAATCCATGCCCACGCCACCGTGCTCGTGCCGTTCGGGCTGTAGACGTAGGCCGCGGTGGCGTACTTTCCCCCGAAATGGAACCGGAACGTCGTCGAGGAGCCCTGGCCCGTGCCGCCATCACCGAACGTCCAGCTCACCGATCCCCCCGTCTCGTGAGGGTTCTGCTCGGTTGCCTGAATGGAGAACGCGGCGGGAGCGTCTTCGAACACCGTGCGGGCGCTGAGGCTGGCGGTCGGCGCGGTATCGTTGATCGTGGGATTGGCGATTTCGTTGATGGCGTACTTCCGTGCCTGGGAGTGGGTACCGTCCTGCACCGTGACGAGCAGGGTGTAGAGGTGCGCCGCGGCCCAGGTGTGGACCTCCTGGTAGGTGAACAGGGTGGGCGCCGTCGAGGGACCCGCCGTGCTCGTGTAAGTCCCCGAGGTCGTCCCGTCCCCCCAGGCCCAGGTTGTCGTCAACGCGTCGGCCGCAGGGGAGAACATCTGGGTCGTCAGATAGACCGGCTGGCCCCGACCCGACGCCATGACGTCGACGAGATAGTTCCATGTCCCAGGATTCGCCGACTGGAACACGTGCGGGAGGACCACGGGGTGGGACGTGTTGGAGGCAAACGGCTCTACGAGTTGGCCGCTAACGAAAGCGTTCGGGTACGAGGGGTTTGGCGAAAACTGTACGGTGACGGTCACCGAGTGCGCAAACGGCAGGAGAGTGGGGATCGGCAGGTTGAGCAACGCATTCGGAGCGCTCATCTGAGCTTGGCCGCAAACCGTTCCGTCGCAGTAGACGGTGAAGCCGATCGTGGAGTACTGGCCCGCGTTGCTCGTAATCTGGTAGAAGGGCGCCCCGCCGAGTTCCAGCCCGGCAAAGGTGAGTCCGGCGTTGGGGGTCGGAGTCGCCCAGCTGATGGCTTGGGTGTTCGAGATGATCGCCGCACCGGTGGTGGTGTTGTTGATGTAGAGGCGGACGGTTTGGGTGCCCGCGACGAACGCGGTCGCTGGGGACTGCGGACCGTAGCTCTTCGCTCCGCCTCCGACCCAAGTGTAGTTGAGCTGCGGCGTAGGGGTCGATAGGCTCGTGAGATTCGCGGCGTCGAGGATGACCGCCGCTCCGATGGTCTGGTGCAGCGTCGTCGTGGCGTTGGCGTGGGCTCCCAACGAGACGACGACTGTGTTCGGGCTCGGTGTGCCGTTGAAGATCGCGCCCTCCTCATCCTCGACCTTGATCGTATAGTGGAATGTCCCAGTGTGGGAGTACGCGTGGGTGGTCGTGAAGTTCAACGTGCCCGGCATCACGGTGTTCACCCCAGCGTTGTTGTACCAGCAGGGGCCCGCATTCGCGCCAGAGGTTGCGGAATCGGGTCCGTCGCCGAAGTTCCAGAGGACGTTCAACCGTGACAGATCTGCGAGGACGTCGGTGGCACACGCCCACGCGGCCACTGGGTTGTTGACCGTCGCGGTGGGCTGCACTCCGGCGATGGGCGTGAGGGTGTTGGGGTTCTGTGCGATTTGGGGCGCGGGGTTGGTTACGTTGACTTCCCAGTACACACGGGCGGCTAGCCCGTTTGCGGTGTCGTAGGCACTGACCGTAACGATGTAGCTTCCCGAATCGTTCCAGCTGTGTTGCGCGTAGATGTAAGGCGTAAGGAAGCAGGCTGAATTGGGGACACCGTAGTCGATTCTCCCATCCCCCCAGTTGAAAACGTAGGTGAGACCGCCGACTCGAGTGTTGTTAGATACGTACTCTCCGAGGGCCCAGTACTCGATGGGCGTCCCCTCCCCGGCATTGTTCTTCAGCCCCGGCGGGCCGAAGCACGGAAGAACGACCTTGATCGCAGGATCGACGACGGTCACGACAAAGGTGTAGATGGTGTAGTCGAGCCGACCGTCGTAGATGGTAACCGAGACATCGTACGAGCCGGTCGCATTCCACTCGCGATTGATGGTCACGGTCGTCCCAGTAGAGCAGTTGGTTGTGATCGTGCAAGTCGTGGGAGGCGCAATCGCCTCCTCCACGACGGAGATGTTGCCGGTTCCGTTCGACTGTCCGAAGAACCAGTACAGGTGATAGTTGTAGGCGACCTGACTCGTGCTAACCTCGCCGCCTGTGAAGTTCACCCAGAATGTCTCGAGAGTGCCCTTGGGTACAACCCTCACCACCCCTGTAGGGCTCGTCACGACGGGGTAGAAGTGACCCGGCGGGGGCGCGAGGGAGAGGGCGGAACCCAGCAGGACCGCAACGAGCGCGACGGCGACCGTCCCAACTAGCGGGAATCCGAGCCGCCGGCCCCAGCGCGTAAGCGTGGGTTCCGCAGACGGCCCTGGCGAATCCCGCCTCGAGCTTCTCCTGAGGGTTGGCCCGTGGAGTGTCCGAGCCGCGCCGACCGCCGAGAGTCGCTCCCTGTTCGCACTTGATGACATGGGCGCCGACCTACGTCGGGGCGGACGGTTGAATGGCGGATAAACCCCGTAGCGCACAAGTGCGCTTTTTCGATGACGCGGCAAGCATCCAACAGGAGTGAGGGCCGCCGCATCCCGCGTGGGATCAGGCTACGCGACTGCGACCGAGTGGATATCGGTGTGGCGAAGGAGAATCGCTCTGGCGATTTTCAGATTCTTCCCTGCCTTCCCTATCGCGCGTGCCTTCCAGGCCGGGTCAACCGTGACGGTCACGTGCCGGCCCTTCCCCTTAGGGGCGAGGGCGACCGACTTCACCTGGTAGAAGTAGAAGATGTTCCGCGCCAAGCCCTCCGGGTCCTCGGAGTACTCGACGACCTGGATCTCCTTGTGGAGGAGCCCCTTCAACCGGTCGACGAGCACGCCGCCCGGACCCACGGCCTTGTGAATCTCCCCGGGGTAGACGAGGAAGACGAGCTTGTCCTCCGCCTCGAGGCAGTCCTTCACCCGGGCGCCCGTGCGCTCCTCGAAGAGCCGGATGTAGCCGATCGTCTCGGTATCGAGGACGAGCTCGGGCACGGGCTAGCGCGGCTCGAGCGAAAGGATCGCCGAGGAGCCCGGGTCGAGGACGGCGAGCGCCGAGATCGGGAACGGCTTGCCGCAGGCCGCCCCAAGCTCGATAGCCGTGCCCGGGTACTGGTAAACGGGGATGCGGTCGTACTTCGGGTTCGCGGTGAGCGTCTTGTCGGGACAGCTCGTGCTCACCACGAGGAGTTTCGCCTGCCTCGCCTTCGCGGCAGCGAGCGTCTCGGTGACCCCGAGGCGCACCTTCCCGGTCTGGAGAGCGAGCTTCAGGGCGTGGGCGAGGTCCATCGCTAGGCCTCGAGGGTCGCCGCGCTATCGGCGGCCGGCGGGATGGGTGCGATCGCCTTCGGGGGTGGCGCGACGACCTTCGGCTCGATCGTGGGACGGTAGACGAGGTTCACGGCGCCCGTGCCGAGGGTGATCGGCTGGCCGACGATGATGTTCTCGGCGACACCGCGCAGCTCGTCCGCTTCGCCCGTGATCGCGGCCCGCAGCAGATGCGCCGCGGTGATCTCGAAGGCGGCGCGCGCGAGCACGCTCGTCTTCTTGCCCGAGATACCGTGCCGGCCGATGGCGCGGATGTCCCCCTCGTTCGTCATCACGTCGGAGACGAGCATCAGGTGGCGAATGTCGACGGTGAGACCCTGTTCCGCGAGAGTGCGGTTCGCTTCCTGGACGAGGGCGGCGCGCGCGGCCTCGACGCCGAACACCTTGTAGATCTCGAACACCGAGTTCGTGACGGTCCGCGAGGCATCCACCCCGGGGATGTCGAGCACCTCCTCGAGGTTGGACCCCTCCGTGTAGATGACGTAGCCTTCCTTCTCCTTCTTGATGAGCGCGCGCTTGATCCCGCTCACGCCCTTGATACGGACGACGCGGGCCTCCTCGCTCGCGCCGAGCAGCGCTTTGAACGGCATCGGCTCCTCGGGCTCGTCCTTCTTCGGTTTCGCTCCCTCCTTCGGGGGCGGAGCCTCCGCGAGGTGGAGTTCGAACGGCCGGCCCTCGCCCGAGCCGGAGCCGTTCGAGATCCGGTACTTCTTCGGATCAAGCGCTTCGGTGAGCGCCCGCTCGACATCGGCGCGCTTCACGCCGCGGGCCTGCAGCAGCGCGACCTGGGGGGTGACGAGCACCTTGAGATCCTCGACGACCGTGCCGATGGAGGCGATGTCGGGGACGTTCGTCACCTCCACCTGGAGGGCGATGCGGTGCACCTCCTCCCGGCTCTGCTCAAGCTTCTTGTCGACGTGGATCGTCATCATCGGAGTCGACGGAACGCGACGCGCGTCGACGAGCTCGATGAGCCGGGGCAGGCCGAGCGTGACGTTCATTTCGGCCACGCCGGCGTAGTGGAAGGTTCGCAGCGTCATCTGGGTCCCGGGCTCGCCGATCGACTGGGCGGCGACGATGCCGACGCTCTCGTGGGCGTCGACCTTCGCCTTCATGTACCGGGCGGCGACCGCGCTCACGACCCGGTTCAACTCGGGTGCGGTGAGCCTCAAGCGAATGAGCCGCTCGCGCAGGTCGTCCTCGACGTGCGGCGGAAGCTCGACGCCCTTCGACCGGGCGACCTCGTGGATCCGCTGCTTGAGGGTGGGACCCGTCCTCGGTTTCGCCGGCATCTCACTCGCCTCCGAAATCCGGGCCCTCTTCGGGGGGAGCGAACTCCTCGCCCTCCTCCTCCTCGCCTTCCTCTTCGAGCTGCGCCTCCGCGAGGAGGTCCATCTCCTCCTCCCCGATCGGGGGCTGGCCCGCCCCGCCGTCCGGCCCGCCGCGGAGCATTCGCGGGCGGCCCAGGATCCCGGCGAGGATCTCGTCGACGGGGACCGCGTCCCCCTGGAAGGAGCGGCAGGGGTCGACGCCGTCCTCCCCGTAGGAGTACTGGATGATCGTGCCCGCGGTGTTGCGCACCGTGCCGTCCTCGGCGACCTTCAGGTCCTCGAGGGCGTTGATGAGCCGGCGCTGCATGTAGCCGGACCGGCTCGTACGGACGGCGGTGTCGACGAGCCCCTCGCGCCCGCCCATCGAGTGGAAGAAGTACTCCGTCGCCGACAGGCCCCGCTTGTAGCTCGAGCTCACGAACCCGCGCGCGTCCGCCCCGAGGTCGCCCCGGGCGTAGTGCGGGAGCGTCCGGCCGACGTAGCCGCGCAGGAGCCGTTCCCCACGGACCGACTGCTGGCCGACGGCGCCCGCCATCTGGGTGAGATTGAGCATCGAGCCGCGCGCCCCCGACTTCGCTAGGATCACGGCGGGGTTCTCGAGACCGAGGTACCGGCCCGCGATGTCGCCCGCGAGGTCCCGCGCCTTGCCGAGCTCGCGGCGCACCATCACCTCGAGCGTCTCCTCGAGCGAGCGGCCGGGCATCTGGTCGAGCTGCCCCTTCTGGTACTGATCGACGAGCTTCGTCACTTCGGCGCGGGCCGAGGAGAGGGCGTGGTCGATCTCCTTGCGCGCGTTCTCGGGGACGTCCTCGTCGTCGATCCCGGTCGAGAGGCCGGCGAGCCCGATCGCGGTGATCGCGAGCCGGCTCATCTCGTCCAGGAACTGGCGCGCCCGGACGGGCCCGTAGTTGCGCGCGATCGCGTCGAGGACGGCGCCCTTCTCGTAGGCGATCGCCTTCTTGTCGATCGTGCCGGCCTTCAGCACCCCGTTCTCGATGATGACCGTCGAGTCGTGCTTGCAGTTGTTGGGGGGGCAGTCGCAACGGGTCCAGATGTTGGAGTGGAACTCGAGGTTGAGGTCCTTCGGGAGCGTGAGCGAGAACAGCTGCTTGCCGGTCCAGAGCTCGGTGCCGTCCTTTTCGATGAGCGCGGGTGGAGGGACCGGGTAGCTGAGCTTCGACAGGAGGTAGGTGACCTCGCTCCGGGTGAACTTTGGGTTCTGGTAGGTGAGGAGGAAGCCGGCGGTGATGTGGTCGTGGAGCATCCCGATGACCGGGCCGCCGTACCGCGGGGAGAGGATGTGCTCCTCCACCTTCATCAGCACCTTCGCCTCGGCGCGCGCTTCCTGGCTTTGGAGGACGTGGAGGTTCATCTCGTCCCCATCGAAGTCGGCGTTGTACGGGTTGCAGTCGCAGAGGTTGAACCGGAAGGTCTTGTGCGGAAGGATGCGCACGAAGTGCGCCATCATGCTCATCCGGTGGAGCGACGGCTGCCGGTTGAACAGCACGATGTCCCCGTCGAGCAGCTGACGTTCGACGATGCAACCGGGCTGGACGAGCTCGGCGCACGCCTCGGCGTTCTTGTCCATCACCTTGATCCGCTGGCCGTCCTCGCGCACGAGGTAGTTGACCCCGCACTGGTAGGCGCCGAGGAGCGGGACGGGCGCCGGGCCGCGCTTCACGAGATCCTTCGCGGTCTCCTGGTTGAACGGTGTGACCTCGAGCGGGACGGTGAGCGCCCGCGCGATCTCCACGGGGATGCCGACCTCGTTGATGGAGAGGAGCGGGTCCGGCGAGATGACCGTACGCGCCGAGAAGTTGACCCGCTTACCGGAGAGGTTCGAGCGGAACCGCCCGTCCTTCCCCTTGAGCCGTTGGGCGAGCGTCTTCAGCGGCCGGCCCGAGCGGTGGCGCGCGGGCGGGATGCCGCTCGTCTGGTTGTCGAAGTAGGTGGTGACGTGGTACTGCAACAGCTCCCACAGGTCCTCGACGACGAGCTGCGGGGCGCCCATGTCCCGGTTCTCGCGCAGGCGCTGGTTGATCCGGAGCACGTCGACCAGCTTGTGCGTGAGGTCGTCCTCGCTCCGCTCTCCGCTCTCGAGGGTGATGGAGGGTCGCACCTGTACGGGCGGCACGGGAAGAACGGTGAGCACCATCCACTCGGGCCGGCCCGCGGTCGGGTTGAGGCCGAGCGTCCGGATGTCCTCGTCGGGGATCCGCTCGAGGCGCGCGCGCACCTCCTTCGGGGTGATCTTGTGGCCGTTCTCCCGGAAGGTGGTGGGCTTGTCGAGGAGGATGCGCTGCTGCGTCTCGTGGCAGAACGGGCAGGCGCGTTCCTCTTTCGGCTCGCGGGTAGGGGTAGGGCCCTCCTCGTCGCTGAACGACTCCCCGCGGGGGGTGGGGGCGTCCGGAAGGCGCCGGCCGCAGGCGCGGCAGGTGGAGTGCAACAGGCGCTTGATCTCCTTCGAGTAGCCGACGTGGATGACGGGCATCGCGAGCTCGATGATCCCGAAGTGGCCCGGGCACTCGCTCACCCGGCCGCCGCAGGTCCGGCAGCGCAGGTTCGGCTCGATGACGCCGAGGTGGAGGTCCATGAGCCCCATCTCGATCGGGTAGCCGTCGTCGTCGTAGGTGTCGGCGGTGATCACCTTCACCGCGCTCATCCGCCGGATCTCGTCCGGCGAGAGGAAGGCGAACTGCAGGCTGCGGATGCGCTTGGAAAGACCCTGCGACACGAGCCTACCTCATGTCCTCGAGCTGCAGGCGCATGATCACGCCGAGGCTGATCAGCTCCTCGAGGAGGAGCTTGAAGGAGTAGCTCATCTCGACCGGGTAGATCGAGCTCGTGTTCCCGCAGCTCGGGCAGCGGAGCGAGCCCGCCCGGGTGTCGGGGATGGCGATGTGGCCGCACTCGGAGTTGCCGCAGACGTACTGGATCGTGCCGTCCGACTCGTCGAGCAGCCGGTCCTTGATCACCATCGCCACGCCGTGGCCGATCAGGCAGTCCCGCTCCATCTCTCCGAACCGCAGACCGCCCTGGCGGGAGCGCCCCTCGGTCGGCTGGCGCGTCAGGATCTGGACCGGTCCGCGCGAGCGCATGTGCATCTTGCCCGCGACCATGTGGTGGAGCTTCTGGTAGTAGATCACGCCGACGAAGATCTCGGCGTCGAGGCGACGGCCGGTGAGTCCGTCGTAGAGCGTCTCGCGTCCGCTCGGCTGGAAGCCGAGCCGCTGGAGCGACTGGCGGAGCGCCTCCTCGCGCTCCCCCGAGAAGGCGGTCCCGTCGATGAACCGGCCTTCGAGCGCGCCCACCTTGCCCCCGAGCATCTCGAGGACGTGGGCGACGGTCATGCGCGAGGGGATCGCGTGCGGGTTGATGATCAGGTCCGGCGTGATGCCGTCCTTCGTGAACGGCAGGTTCTCGGGCGGCACGACAAGCCCGATGACGCCTTTCTGGCCGTGGCGCGAGGCGAACTTGTCCCCGAGCTCGGGGATCCGCTGGTTGCGGACCTTCACCTTGACGAGCTTCGAGATATTCTCTCCCTCGGTGAGGATCACGTTGTCGACCCAGCCGCCCTCGCCGGGTCGGACGGTGACCGAGGTCTCGCGCCGCTTCTGGGGCGTGAGCAGGTCCGTCTTCTCCTCGAGGAAGCGGGGCGGGGAGGTCTTGCCGATGAGCACGTCCCCTTCCGTCACCTCGAGCTCGGGGAAGATGAGCCCGTCCTCGCCGAGGCTGCGGTAGGCGGTGTCGACGCGGGCGCCCGCGACGTCCGGCCGGGGGATCTCGAACCGGTCCTCCTGGCCGCCCGGGTACTTTCGCTCCTCGCCGCGGTAGGTCCTAAAGAAGCTCGAGCGTCCGAGGCCACGGTCGATCGAGGACTTGGAGAAGACGAGCGCGTCCTGCATGTTGTACCCCTCGTAGCTGAGGACCGCCACGACGAAGTTCTGGCCCGCGGGCCGCTCGGTGAAGTGGACGTAGCGCATCGTCTGGGTGCGCAACAGCGGCGCCTGCGGGTAGTGGAGCAGGTGGCCGCGGGTGTCGGGGCGACGGCGGTAGTTCACGCTCTCGACGCCGAGGGCCTGCTTCGCCATCGCGGCGCCCATCGTGTTCCGGGGCGTGGCGTTGTGCTCGCAGTACGGGATGAGCCCCGTGCAGACGCCAAGCATCAAGTTCGGGTCGATCTCGAGGTGGCTCTCCCCCGCGTGGATCTCCCCCTCCGCCTTGATCTCGGCGCCGCAGTGCTTGCACCCGACGATCGGCTCGACCCGCTCGCCGGCGGTGAGCCACGTGACGTCCCCGGGCGAAAGCTCGCGGGCGCACTTCGGGCAGCGGTCGGGAGGCCGGTACGGCTCGATCGCGATCAGGGAGTCCTCCTCCTCCTCGGCGTCGATCCACTCGACCTTCCCCTGCCGGATGAGGTCGGTGTAGGTGAGCGTCCCGCGGCCGAGCTCCTCGAGGTCGGAGCGGGTGACGCGGGGCGCGCTCTCGCGGACAACGATGAGCGGCCGTCGGAGCCGTCCGGAGTCGCAGTGGACGATCACCTCGTTCATCCCCTCGTCGTAGCGGACGTTGATCTCGTAAGTCTTGTCGCCCAGCGTCGGGGAGAGGGTCCCCGAGCGGCGCCGCTCGCGGATCTCGCGCACGAGCTCGATGGGGGAGGAGTGGAGGCCGACGAGGCTGCCGTTCACGTAGACCCGCGCGGCGCGCTTGCCGCGGGGCGCGGCCCCCTCGCTGAACACTTCGGGGCCGATCTCGCGGGTGTTCAAGTCGCGGAGCAGGAGCGCCACCTCCTCCTCGTCCGCCCCTTCCGAGACGTCGACGCAGAGGGCGTAGTTCTTGACGAGTCCGCAGTTCTGGCCCTCGGGCGTCTCGTTCGGGCAGAGCCGGCCGAACTGCGTGGGGTGAAGGTCGCGCGCCTCGAAGTGGGGCTGGCTGCGGGTGAGCGGGCTCGTCACCCGGCGCAGGTGCGAGATGGTGGACATGTGGCTCGTCCGGTCGAGCACCTGGCTCACGCCGGCGCGCCCACCCACCCAGTTGCCGGTGGCGAGGGCGTGGACGAGCCGCTGTGTGAGGAGGTCGGGTCGGATGGCGCTCGCGATCCGTAGGTCCTTCTTCCGGGCGAAGGACCGTTCCAGTTGGTACTTGAGGTCCTTCAGGAGCAGCGTGAACGCGACGCGGAACAGGTCCTCCATCAGGTCCCCCGCGAGCTTCAACCGCTTGTTCGCGTAGTGGTCCTTGTCGTCCTCGCCCCGCTCCTTCATGTGGAGCTCGAGCACCGTACGGGCCATGCGGCCGAGGTAGAGCGCCTTCTTCAACCGGTCCGCGCGGGCGTCGCCGATGTGCGGCAGGAGCGACCGGTCGAGGATGCCGTCCACCTTGCGCTGGCGGTACTCCTTCGCCTGGCCTGTCGCGAACTTCTTCTCGAGGTAGAGGAGCGCGTCCTCGGTGGTGAGGATCCCCTCCGGCGGGTAGAGCTTCTTCGACAGGCACTCCTCGAGGTTGACGTTGAGGAGGTGCTTCATCGTCTGGACGAACGGCTCGTCCACGGGCAGGAGCTCGCCCAGGACCGCCTGGTAGATCTCCTCGTCGTTCTTCATCCCGAGCGCCTTCATCAGCACGGCGAGCGGGATCTGGCCGGAGGCGGTCGGGACGGAGACCTGGAGGATGCCGTCCTTCTTCTTCTCGACGACGGTGAGCGAACGGTAGCCGCCGCGCTGGCTGAACACCTTCGCGCTCTCGATGGGCGTGCCGTACCGCTCGTTGAACTCGGCGAAGATCCGGTTCGGCGCGAGGTCCTCGAGGCTCATGATCACGCGCTCGGTCCCGCCGATGATGAAGTAGCCGCCGGGGTCGAGCGGGTCCTCGCCGTACTCGACGAGCTTGGCGCGGTACTCCTCCTCGGAGAGCGGGAAGCCGCTGTCGCGCTCGATGTTGCCTCGGTTCAAGTTGCACGGCCGGCTCTTGACCATGATGGGCAGGTCGCCGATGTGCACGTCCTCGGGGGCGCGCTCGACGCCGTTCTCGACGACGGTGACGCGCAGGTAGATCGGAGCTTGGTACGTGAGGTTGCGCAGCCGCGCCTCCATCGGGGTGAGGGTGGGCTTCGACCCGACCGGCTCCTTCACGAACGGCTGGCCGACGTAGATCGTCGGCTCGGAGTTCGGGTTCACCCCTTGGTTGCGGGGGTCGCGGCGGCGGCCGACGCGGACGTAGATGGAACTCTTCGTCTTCTGGACGTCGAGACGGATCAGGCCCCGCTCCGCGGACTCCTCGGCGACGCGGGCGTCGTCGACGATCCGCTGCATGCGGGAGTTGGGGTTGTCGTTCGTGGGGAGGAAGTCGTTGAAGCTCGCCAGGTGGTGGTTCACGATGGAGCGTTCGCGGAAGAAGGCGTCGACGATCTCGCGCATCGTTCTAGTCTCCCGTGGTGGAGATGAGCACGCGGTAGGCGACGGCCGCGCCCGCGGTCGGCGAGGGCCGGCGCACGCGGATGAGACGGCCCTTGAGCGGCTCGCGCGCCTCGCGCGCGGCGCGGAACTTGGGGTCGGTCTTGAGGCCGGGGTCGGAGAGGTAGATCTTCGGGAGCCGCTCGATGGTGCTGCCGAGCGTGGCGAGCACCTCCTTCGTCTCCGCCTCGCTCAGGAGCTCGTGGGGCGGGACGAGCAGGTGAGCGACGAACGGCCGCTCCACCTTCGGTGGCTCGGCGCTCTTCTTTCCGCGCGCGCGGCGCGGTCTCTTCGAGCTCGTGGGGGTCATGCGGATGCTCCGGTGGAAACGAACCGGGCCCGGGGGGAGCTCCGGGGTCGCCCGGCGCTAGCCCGGCGACCCGTTCGAACCCCCGACCATCTGGTTAAAAGCCAGATGCTCTTTGCAGGGCCAACGACGAACGCCGTCGGCCAACCTACCTGAGCTACGGGCCCCTGTCCGCTCCCGTCGGAGCCGACCCGGGCTCCGTATTTCAACTTTGGCGTGGGGAATCTCACTGAAGGCTCTCCAGGTTCGACATGATCGACCAGAGCGCGGTCCGGCCGTGCGTCGGGAGGTTCGGGTCGTTCGCGAGGTCGTCGAGCACGTAGACCGCGCTCGCGATCCGCAGGTCGAGGGCGGTCCGCGGCTTGCCCAGCTCGATCCGGGCCGCCTGCGCCCCGCGCCGTATGTTCCGTGGCACGGAGGTATCCTCGGAGAGGGCGGCGAGCGACTCGACCACCTGGAGGAGTCCCGGGTGCTTCCCGTCGGTCGCCTCGATGGGCATCGGGGTCGGGACCGTCAGCGCGGCCGTCGAACCGTCCTCCGTCTTCGTGGACGGGCTCATGGGTGGCGGGTCTCCCCACCCTCCTTGTAGGCCGTCACGACGAGGAGCGTCTTCGTCTCCCGGATGCCCCGGACGGCGGGCAGCCGGCGCAGGACGAACTCCTTGAGTTCGTCGTAGTGGGGGAAGCGGACCTTGAGGAAGATGTCGGTGTCGCCCGTGACGAGGAACACATCCTCGACCTCGGGGAACTTCGAGATTTCGGCGGCGACCGTGTCCGCCTCGCTCGTCTCCACCTTGAGCGCGATGAGGGCGACGACGTGCTCGTCCCCCCAGACCTTGTTGAAGGCATTCTCGACGGACCGGCTCACCGGCGCCTTGCCCGCGGAAGATTTCTCCATCTATTTCCCCTGAGTGAACGCGATGCGCGAGCGACTCCCCGCGAACTGCCGGAGCAAGATTAGCCTCGCAGCGTTACGACGCCGGGGCCGACTCGAACTCCTCTTGGAGATCGTTGATGACCTGTTCGATGACGTCGTCGGCGGCCCCCGCGCGGTACTCTCGCACGCCGCCAGCTTCGCTCGAGACGCGGGCGACTAGCTCGCCGCCGCCTCTGAGAAACTCTACACTACAGATGAGCTCCTCCATCTCGGCTCGCCTCCCCCCGCGCGCCGCGAGTGCGAGAAGAGGTCCTTATTTAGCTTTTCGGCTGGCGATTTGCGCCTCAACGACGGTTCCGCCGCCCACCCTTCCGGACCACGGTTCGACGCAGGATTTCTCGCAAAAGGGGGCACGGTTAAGCTCCCGGACGAGTCCGAGCGCTGAGGAACACACGTGGTGAGCCGGGCATCGGTCACGGTCGAGGTCCGGGTGGAGCTCAGACCTGGCATACTCGACCCCGAGGCGGAGAGTGTGGAGAAGTCGCTGCGCTTGCTCGGGGTGGATGGGCTCACCCGGGTGGGGACCGCTCGCGTCTATCGCCTCTCGTTCGACAAGCTCTCGAGGGAGGAAGCCCGGGAGAGGGCCGCACGGGCTGTCGACCGGCTCCTCGCGAATCCCGTGGTCCACAGGGTGTCGGTGACCGACGTCCCGGGCTGAACTGACGATGGTGGAGGGCGAGCCCCCCGAACTGGAGTGGTCGGGGGAGGCGCGGCGGATCCGGCTCCGTTCCCTCTCCGCCAGGGCCCAGGCGCGCATCGCGCGGGAGCACCGCTGGGGATTCTCCGCTCCCGAGCTCGCACGGCTCACCGCCTACTTCCGAAAGGTCGGACGGGACCCCACGGACGTGGAGCTCGCCGGCCTCGCTCAGAGCTGGAGCGAGCATTGCAGTTACAAGAGCTCCCGACCGATCCTCCGCGCGGCCTTCC
Organism: Thermoplasmata archaeon; assembly: GCA_022749845.1. Taxonomy (GTDB): domain Archaea; phylum Thermoplasmatota; class Thermoplasmata; order Lutacidiplasmatales; family UBA184; genus JAKIVR01. The sequence goes on along the minus strand of JAKIWX010000031.1, from coordinate 1,696 downwards.
GCCCCCTCCAACGGGACCCGAGAGTACTCGGCACGGGGGACGCTGGCGTGATGAAGCTGGGGCCGCGCAGCGCCTACGCCCTTCGCATCGAATCGCACAACCACCCCTCGGCGATCGAGCCGTACGGGGGCGCGGCCACCGGTATCGGCGGGATCCTTCGCGACATCCTGGCAGTGGGTGCGGAGCCGATCGCCCTCGCAGACCCGCTGTTCTTCGGCCCTCTCGACGGTGGAGCGCCCGTGCCCGGTTCGGGTGGGAAGAGCGCCCGCTACCTCTACGAAGGTGTGATCGCGGGAATCCGGGACTACGGGAACCGGGTGGGCGTCCCTACGGTCGCGGGTTCGATCGGGTTCGCGCCCGAATACCTCACGAACCCCCTCGTGAACGTCGGCTGTGTGGGCCTACTGCCCCGGTGGCGGCTGCGACCCAATCGCGCGCTTGCGGCAGGGGACTCGCTCGTCCTGGTGGGAGGCGGGACTGGTCGCGACGGCATCGGAGGCGTGGCGTTCGCTTCGAAGGAGCTCACCGAGGCGAGCGAGGAGGCGTCGCGAGGCGCGGTCCAGCTCGGGAATCCCATCCTCAAGGAGCCGCTCATGCGTGCCTGTCTCGAGGCGTACGACCGCGGCCTCGTGGGCGGGGTGAAGGATCTCGGAGGCGGAGGGCTCGCTTCGGCCTCGGGTGAGCTCGTCCGCGCGGGCGGTTTCGGGTCGGTGATCGACCTCGAGCGCGTCCCGCTCCGGGACCCGGCGCTCCTACCCTGGGAAATCTGGATCTCCGAGTCGCAGGAACGCATGCTTCTCGATGTGAAGCCGGTCCACGTCCCGGAGCTGCTCGCCGTGTTCCGGAAGTACGATGTGCCGGCGACCGTCGTGGGTTCGGTTCTCCGTGGTGCGTTCGAGACGATTCGCTACCGTGGACGCACGGTGGGGCACCTTCGGCTCGAGTTCCGGATCGACCCCCCTCCCGCTCGACGTCCGCGTCGCGCCCCCAGCGCCAGTCGTGGGAAACCTCCGACCGTGCGGGAGCCCGATCTCGCCGCGCTTGCGTCCGAGCTGCTGCTCGCTCCGGACTCGGTCTCGCGCGAACCTGTGCTACGCGTGTACGACCACGAGGTGCAAGGTCGTACCATCCTCAAGCCGCTTCACGGCCGTGTCGAGAGCCCCTCCCACGGCGATGCTGCGGTGCTCGCCGCCGAACCCGAGGGACCGCTCGGCCTCGCCGTCGCGGTCGCCTCCCAGCCGTTCGCCTGCGCCGAGGACCCTGCCCGCGGAGCGGCGCTCGCGGTGGAGGAGCTCGCCCGGAACCTGTACGCCGTCGGTGCCCGACCGGATGCGCTCACCAACTGTCTCAACTTCGGGAACCCCGAAGACCCGCGCGTGCTCGGCGGGTTCGAAGCCTGCGTTCGAGGCATTGCCTCGGCCTCCCGTGCGCTCGGGTTCGCCGTCCCTTCGGGGAACGTGAGCTTCTACAACGGGGGACTCGGCCGGGAGATTCTTCCGACGCCCGTGCTCCTCGGCGTGGGCATCGTCCCGGACGTCGCGAAGGCCATCACCTCCGACTTCAAGACGGCTGGCGACGCGCTCTACCTGGTCGGGCGTACGCAGGCTGAGCTCGGCGGATCGCTCTATGCGCGGCGCCGCGGACTGCGGGGAGTTGCCGTACCGCGGCCCGATCCCGCGTCGCTCCGGCGCCGGGG